>JBGSUG010000071.1:0-4919 GCA_041736225.1 Candidatus Aminicenantales bacterium
GCATCGCCGCCGTCCCGCGCGGCGCCTCGGGCTTCGGCTACGATCCGATCTTCTATTACGCGCCGTTCCGCCGAACGTTCGCCGAGCTCCCGGCCGAGGAGAAGGACGGCGTCAGCCACCGCGGCCGGGCCCTGCGCGCGCTGCGGGCCTTCCTCCGGGCAGAAAGAAAGGCCCTGCCCGGGGACCTTCCGGACAGGGCCTAGGCCGTCACTTCGGCGCGTTCTCGCCGCCCACCGTGATCAGGTCCTTGATCGACTCGTAGACCTTCTCCCCGATGCCCTGGATCTTCATGATCTCCTCGACCCTCTTGAAATTCCCGTTCTTGGTCCGGAAATCGACGATCCTCTGGGCGACCTTGGGCCCGATCCGGGGCAGGGTCTCGAGCTCCGAGACGGGCGCGGTGTTGATGTTGACCTTCGCCTTCGGCGCCGCCGACTGGGCGAAGGCCGAAGCGAACGAGATCGCGAGGACGGCCGCGACCAGCCCGAGCGCCAGGACCTTGTGCCTTGAATTGATCATGTGTGAAACTCCTTTCGCCGTTCTCAAGTGCAAAGGGCATGCCAGCCGCCCGTTGTGCTTTTTTCTATTGCTTGGAATCGTTTACAAGAGAGCCTCCGGCTTTTGCGTCAAGCGGTGTGGACAGATCGCGGAGAAAGGGGAAACACCGATTGCCGTGGTAAAGGCCGACAAAAAGGGATTTTCTCCCATTTCCGGGACACCCTCTCGAGGCGGGTGAGCGGCAGGGAGCGTAGTCCCCGGAGCGACCATCAGCGCCGTCCCGGAGTAACTCGGAGGGGCGGCGCTGGGAAATATCTGCAGAAAGCGCTTTTCGAAGATATTTCGCAGAAGCCCGGCTCCGAGTCGCTACGCCGTGCTTCTGCCCGGTCGCTCCCCGGAGTCCGCTCCCGTTCCCCGGGGGGCCGGGGAGCCAGAGGATATCCCCGAACAAAGCACGAGAGAGGGACATCCCGGAATCGGGAGAAGATCCACAAAAAAGGGGCTGAGCGGTGCGAAGCCCCTCGTCGGCCGGCAGGGATAGTCCCCTAAGAACGTGGGTGGCTTTTCTTGTAAACCGTGAGCAGCTGCTGGAGGTCGACGTGGGTGTACTTCTGGGTCGTGGCCAGGCTGGCGTGCCCCAGGAGCTCCTGGATGACCCGCAGGTCGGCCCCCCGGCCGAGGAGGTGCGAAGCGAAGGAATGGCGGAGCGAGTGGGGGCTGATCCTCCTGGCCACGGCCGTCCGGCGGATGTACTTGCGGACCATCCTCTGGACCGACCGCGGGGTCAGCCGTCCGCCGCGGTAGTTCAGGAAGAAGGCCTCGCCGCCCGCCGCACCCGCCGCGAGCTCCGGCCGGGCCCGGCGGTAGGCCTCGAGCGCTTCGCGGGCCTTGTGGCCGAACGGGACGATCCGTTCCTTCTTGCCCTTGCCCCGGACCCGGACGAGCCGTTCCCCGAAGTGGATGTCGGCCGTCTCGATGCCGACGAGCTCGGAGACCCGGATCCCCGTCGCGTAGAAGAGCTCGAGCACGGCCTTGTCGCGGAGATCCAGGGGAGCGGCCGAGCGGGGCAGGTCGAGGAGCTCGGCCGTCTCGGCCTCGGACAGAAAAGAGGGGATGCGCTTCTCCTGGCGGGGCGTGGCCAGGATCCGGGCCGGATTCTCGGCGATCCATTTCTTCCGGACGCAGAAATCGTAGAACGAGCGCAGGGCGGCGAGCTTGCGGCCGATGGTCGTCTTCTTGCGCTTTTTCTCGTGGAGCTCGGCCAGGAAGCCGCGCAGGACGACGTGGCCCGTCTTGTCCCAGCGGACCTCCCGTTCCTTCAGGTAGGCCGCGACCTGCCGGAGATCGCGCCCGTAGCCGGCCACGGTGTGGGGCGAGGCGTTCTTCTCGTGCCGGAGAAAGTCCAGGAACTCAGCTATTTCCCTGTTCATCGGTGCCGCCGGGCTCGGCCCCGCCGGTCCCGTCCGGGCCGGGCTCGACCGGGGCGGATTCGGGCGTCCCGGGCTCCGTCGCGGCCGGCGCGTTTTCCGCCGCGGCCTGGTCCCAGATCTTCTCCCGGGGTGCCGCTTCCTTGAAGGTGCACTTCTCGTTCTTGCAGTGGATGTACGGGTCGCCTTTGATGAGGTTCTTCTTGTAGAGGATCTTCGCCCCGCACTGCGGGCAGGCCCGGTCGAGGGGCTCGTCCCACGAGGCGAAGGTGCACTTCGGGTAGTGGCTGCAGCCGAAGAAGAGCTTGCCCCGCCGGGTCTTCCGGCGCAGGATCGTGCCGCCGCAGCCGAGCGGGCAGGCGATCTTCGTGTCCTTGACGTCCTTCTTGATGTACTTGCACTGGGGGTAGTTCGAGCAGGCGACGAAGGGGCCGAAGCGGCCGAACTTCTGGGCCAGCTGGGAGCCGCACTCGGGGCACTTCTCGTCGAGGGGCTTGGACTCCTTCTTGTCCAGGCTCTCGCGGAACTTGCACTCGGGGTAGCCCGAACAGGCCTTGAACCGGCCGAATCGGCCGCCCTTGATGACCAGGGCCGCGCCGCACTTCGGGCACTTCTCGTCGAGGGGGATGCCCGACTGCTTGACGCCCTCGGTCTCCCCGCCCGCCTTGAGGTAGGTCTCGAGCAGGGCGTAGTATTCCCTGAGGCTGTCGAGGCCCTTCTGCCGGCCTTCGGAGATCTCGTCGAGCTCTTCCTCCATGTGCGCGGTGAACTTGTATTCCATGAGCTTGGCGAAGTGCTTGATCAGGAAGTCCGTGACGTACATCCCCAGCTCGGAGGGCCGGAACTTGCCCTCCTCCTTGACGACGTAGGTCCGGGTCTGGATGGTGGAGATCGTCGGCGCGTAGGTGCTCGGCCGGCCGATGCCGCGGGCCTCGAGCTCCTTGACCAGCGTCCCCTCCGTGTAGCGGGGCGGCGGCTCCGTGAACTTCTGCTTGGTCTCGAGCTCGACGAGCTTGAGCGTCTCGCCGGTCTCGGCCTTGGGCAGGGTCTCCTTATCGCTACTCCCGTTAGGCCAGGCGGCCTGGAAGCCGTCGAACTTGACCACCTCGCCCTTGGCCTGGAAGAGGAAGCGGCCGGCCGTGATGTCGAAGGCCGTCTCTTCGATCTTGGCCGGCGCCATCTGTGAGGCGATGAACTTCCTCCAGACGAGCTTGTAGAGGTCGTACTCCTCCTTCTTGAGGAAGGGCTTGACCTTCTCCGGCGTGAGCTCGACGTGGGCCGGACGGATGGCCTCGTGGGCGTCCTGGGTCTTCTTCTTGCTCTTGTACTCGGTCGGCTTGGCCGGGACGTGGGCCGGCGAGAAGGCCTGGGCGATGTGGGCCCGGGCGGCGGCCTGGGCCGACGGCGACACCCGCACCGAATCGGTGCGCATGTAGGTGATGAGGCCGGTCAGTCCGAGCTCGCCGATGGGCATGCCCTCGTAGAGCTTCTGGGCCACGAACATGGTCTTCTTGACCGGGAAGCGCAGGAGCCGGAAGCCGTCCTGCTGGAGGGTGCTGGTGATGTAGGGCGGCCCGGGATGTTTGAGCTTGGGCTTGACCTGGACCTTGTCCAGGACGAAGGCGGCCCGCCCGCATTCCTCCCGGACAATGCAGGCTTCCTCCTCGTTGCGGACCTTGGCCTTCTTGCCTTCGATCTTGGCCAGCGCGGCCTTGAAAGCCGGCGGGTTGGCGGCTTCCAGCCGGGCGGCGATCGACCAGTACTCCTCCTTGACGAAGGCCTTGATCTCTTTCTCCCGGTCGCAGATCAGCCGCAGGGCGACCGACTGGACCCGGCCGGCGGACAGGCCCCGGGCGATCTTCTTCCACAGCAGGGGGCTGATGCGGTACCCGACGAGCCGGTCGAGGACGCGCCGGGTCTGCTGGGCGTCGAGCAGGTTGAGATCGACCTGGCCGAGATGCTCGAACGCGGCCCGGACGCCCTCCTCGGTGATCTCGTGGAAGGTGGCCCGGAAGATCTGCTTATTGTCGTCCGCGAGGAGCTGGCCGAGGTGCCAGGAGATGGCCTCGCCCTCGCGGTCGGGGTCGGCGGCCAGGATGACCCGCTCGCTCTCGCGGGCGGCCTTCCGCAGCTCGGCGACGATCTTCTTCTTGTCCGGAATGATCTCGTAGGTCGGCTGGAAGTCGTTGTCGACGTCGACCCCCAGCTTCTTCTTGGGCAGGTCGCGGACGTGCCCCATCGAGGCCTTGACCGTGAAGTCCGGGCCGAGATAGTGGTTGACGGTCTTGGCCTTGGCCGGCGATTCGACGATGACGAGTGATTTCCCCAATTACATTCTCCTCTGGAATTCTTTCCCGGGCAGCTGGACGACGGCACCCTTCAGCTCGAGGCCGAGCAGGAGCGCCAGCAGCACGGAGACGGCGAGCCCCGTTCTCTCGGCCAGCTCGTCGATGGGCCGGGCGGCGTCGAGGGCGAGCTCGTCCATGAGCCGGCGCTCGTCCCGGCTCAGAGAAGCGGCGCTATTCTCCTCTTTCCCGCCCGCGTGCGCAAGGAGATTTTCCCCCCACGGCGACGGCAGGCCCTCGGCCACGTCTTCCCAGGTGGCGACCGGCCTGGCCCCGTCCCGGATGAGGCCGTTCGGCCCGACGCTGAGCTCCGAGGTCACGTTGCCGGGGACGGCCATGACCTCCCGGTCCTGGGTGAGGGCCAGTTGGGCCGTGATGAGCGAGCCGCTCTTCCGGGCGGCCTCGACGACGACCAGTCCGAGAGAGAGGCCGCTGATGATCCGGTTGCGGACGGGGAAGTTCGCCGCGAGCGGAGGCGTCCCCAGCGGGAACTCCGTCACGACGGCCCCCCGCGCGGCGATCTCGCGGGCGAGCGGGCGGTTCTCCCACGGGTAGATGACGTCCAATCCCGAACCCAACACGGCCACCGTCCTTCCCTTGCCGAGAGCCCCCCGATGAGCGCAGGCGTCGATGCCCGCGGCCAGCCCGC
>JBGSUG010000103.1:0-4200 GCA_041736225.1 Candidatus Aminicenantales bacterium
CGGCCGGGTAGCGCAGGTTCCAGGCCACGCGGTGGAGGCCCTTGGCCGCCGGCACCGTCAGGCGCCTCACGACCTCGCCGGTCTCGTCCGCGACCGTCAGCACGACGGCCGGCTTTTCCTCGTTCTCTTCCCCCCGCAGGCTGTCCCACCCCGGGAACGGGACGGGCTTGCCGTCCTTGACGAGCTTCGCCTCCTCCTCGCGGCGCGCCTCCGCGGCCGACTTCACGCCGTCTTTCAGGTAGTAGGTGAAAACCGCCCCGAACGGTGGGTTGGGCGCGACGTAGTAGGCGTCGCCCAGGCAACCCTTAGCGTCCGAGTCGATCGGCCTGAGCGGTACGTATCGCAGGGCCTTCTTCGCCGGGAAGATGACTGCCTCCGTCGCCAATCCCGCCTCGCTCATCTCGCGCAGCGGCGAATAGTCGTCGAGGACGAAGAAACCCCGCCCGAACGATGCGCCGACGAGGTCGCTCTCGCGCTCCTGGACCTCGATGTCCCGGAACGAGATCGTCGGCACCCCGCCGCCCAGCTTCACCCACGCCTTGCCCCCGTCGAGCGTCGCGTAGATCCCGAATTCCGTCCCGGCGAAGAGCAGGTCCTTCGCGACGTGGTCCTGGGCGACCGACCAGACGATCGTCCGCTGTGGCAGCCCCCCGGCGATGTTCGTCCAGGTCCGGCCGCGGTCCGCGCTCATCATCAGGTACGGCTTGTAGTCGCCCGTCTTGTGGTTGTCGATCGCCGCGTAGACCGTGTCCTTGTCGTGCTTGGAGGCCATGATCTTGTTGACGAAGAAATAATCGGGGACACCGGCCATCTTGTCGATCTTGCGCCAGTTCTTGCCCCCGTCCTCCGTCACCTGGATGAGGCCGTCGTCCGTCCCGGCGTAAATGAGCCCTTCCGCCAACCGCGACTCGCTCAGGCTCGTGACCGTCCCGAACTGCGACATGGCCCCGTGGTCCCACAGCCCGTCGACGCTCCACTGCCGGCCCATGATCTTCTGCTCGAGCCGGAAGACCGCCCGCGTCAGGTCGGGCGAGATCCGCGTCCACGAATCGCCCCGGTCCTCGCTCCGCCACACGAACTGCCCGGCGTAGTACAGCCGCGTGTTCGAGAACGGGCTGATCGCGACCGGCGAATCCCAGTTGAACCGCAGCGGCGGATCGCCCGGCTCCGCCCGCGGGCTGATGTAGATCGTCTCGTGGCTCTTCTTGTCGTATCGCAGCAGGTTCCCGATCTGCCACTCGAGGTAGACCGTGTTCGGGTCCGTCGGGTCGATGGCCGTGGCGTACCCGTCGGCGCCGTAGGTGATCGTCCAGTCGGCGTTCGAGATGCCGTGGGCGTTCGCCGTCCGCGACGGCCCGAGTTGGCTACCGTTGTCCTGCGCCCCGCCGTGGACGTTGTAGAAGGGGAGGGCGTTGTCGAGAGCCAGCTTGTAGAACTGCGTCACGGGCAGGTTCTCGAAAAAGCGCCAGGTCTTGCCCCCGTCGCGCGTCTCGTAGACGCCGCCGTCGCTGCCGTTGAGGATATAGCCGGGGTCGCCCTTGACGAAAGCCATGGCGTGGTTGTCGCCGTGCTTGTTGGCCTCGTCGACGCGGCGCCAGGTCTTGCCGCCGTCATCCGTCGCCCTGAGGCCCGGGTCCATCTGGTAGACGCGGTCGAAGACCGTCGGGTCGGCGAAGATCTCCTGGTAGTAGTGGGGCCCCGTCCCGCCGCTGATGTAGTCGCTCCGCTTCTCCCAGCTCTCGCCCCGGTCCGCCGACCGGTAGAAGCCCTTCTCCTCCGGCCCGGCCTCGACCGTGGCGTAGACGACGCGCGGGTCGATGGGCGAGACCGCCAGGCCGATCTTGCCGACGTCGCCCTTGGGCAGGCCCACGGCGAGCTTGCGCCAGGTCTTGCCGCCGTCCTCGCTCTTGTGGATGCCCGACTCCGGCCCGCCGCCCATGAACGCCGCGACGCTCCTGCGCCGCTGATAGGCAGCGGCGTAGAGGACATCCGGGTTCTCAGGGTCGAACTCGACCGACGTGACGCCCGTGTCTTTCGATATCTCGAGGACGAGGGTCCAGGTCTTGCCGCCGTCCGCGGTCTTGTAGAGGCCGCGCTCGCCGCCCGCCGACCAGAGCGGCCCCTCGGCCGCGACGAAGACGACGTTCGAGTCGCGTGGATCGACCAGGATCCGTCCGATGTGCTCGGACTTCGCGAGCCCCATGTTCGTCCAGGTCTTGCCGCCGTTGGGGCTACGGTAGACGCCGTCGCCGAATCCGACGTGGCGCCCGCTGACGTTCTCGCCCGTGCCCACCCAGACGGTCTCCGGGTTCGACGGATCGAGGGTGACGCAGCCGATCGAGTACGTCGGCTGGGCGTCGAACACCGGCGTCCAGGTCGTGCCGGCGTTCTCCGTCTTCCAGACGCCGCCCGAGCCGACCGCGACGTACCAGGTGTGCCGTTTCAGGGGATGGATGACGATGTCGCTGATCCGTCCCGACATGACGGCCGGGCCGATGTTGCGGAAGGCCAGGCCCGCGAGAAGATCGGCGTTGAGGCGGGGCTGGGGCGCGGCCGCGGGCGCCGCTTTGGCGGCCGGTTTCGCGGCCGTCTGGGCCTCGGCAGATGCGGGGGCTGCCAGGACGATGGCCAGGGCCAGGCAGAGGATGATGGCTACGAGGGTTTTCTTCATGGGGGTCTCCTGATATTTAAGGGCCATGGGCGGAAGCCGATTATGGCCTGTTCGGCCAGGGGAATTCAAGAGAAAATGGGGGAAGAGAAAATGGGGGACATGATACCTATTTCCCAATTAATTAATAGGAAATAGGTATCATGTCCCCCATTTATTCCCATTTAAACCTCCTGGCCCCGGCTCCGTATTTCCCCCTAGCGGCGTCTATACCTCGCCGCCGGCCGCGGGGGCCTTGCAATTTCGGCCCCGGGCCCGTATTGTTAAGAACGGACCACGCGTCCGAAGGAGGAACACATGGGTGCTTTCGTCGTCCTGCTCGTCATCATCGGGGGCATCGCCCTCATCGCCATCGGCATGTACAACGCCCTGGTCACGCTGCGCAACCGCTGCGACAACGCCTGGTCGCAGATCGACGTCCAGCTGCGCCGCCGCTACGACCTCATTCCCAACCTGGTCGAGACCGTCAAGGGCTACGCCAAGCACGAGAGCGGCGTATTCGAGAAGGTGACCCTGGCCCGGTCCGCGGCCGTCAACGCCCAGGGCGTCAAAGCCCAGGGCGAAGCCGACAACATGCTGACCGGCGCCCTGAAATCCCTCTTCGCCGTCGCCGAGGCCTATCCCGACCTCAAGGCCAACCAGAACTTCCTCATGCTCCAGGAGGAGCTGGCCGGGACCGAGAGCAAGGTCGCCTATGCCCGGCAGTTCTACAACGACACGGTCATGAAATTCAACATGCGGCAGCAGGTCTTTCCCTCGAGCCTCATCTCCAACATGTTCGGCTTCAAGCCCCGGGAGTACTACCAGATCGAGGACGAGATCGCCAAGGGCCCGGTCAAGGTCCAGTTCTGATAAGGCTGGGGACATGTACGCCTCGGTACAGCCTTCTTAGGCAGCCCCGAGTTTCGCGGGGCGTGTCCCCGATTCGACCTTTCCGGTCTTAGGTCTCGGCCATGTACGAACAGATCTCGCGCAACAAGTGGAAATCCGCCGCCCTCGTCGTCTTCTTCATGGCCTTCATCTTCGTCCTGGTCTGGTTCTTCGAGTACGTGACCGGCTGGGGCAAGGGCGGCCTCGTCATCGCCCTGGCCATCGCCATGGGCACGGCCGCGGTCGGCTACTACTCGAGCGACAAGATCGTCCTCGGCATCAGCAAGGCCCGGCCAGTCACCAAGGACGAGTTCCCCTACCTCTATAACGTCGTCGAGGGGCTGGCCTTGGCCGCCGGCCTGCCCGCGCCCAAGTGCTACGTCATCGACGACACGGCGCCCAACGCCTTCGCCGCGGGCCGCAAGCCGGAGACGGCCGTGATCTGCGTCACGACCGGCATTCTCGAAAAGCTCAACCGCGTCGAGCTCGAGGGCGTCATCGCCCACGAGATGTCCCACATCAAGAACTACGACGTCCGCCTCCAGACCGTGGTCGTGGTCATGGCCGGCGTCGTGGCCCTCCTCAGCGACTGGATGTTGCGAAGCTTCCTCTGGGGCGGCGGGGGGCGGCGCCGCAGCCGCGACCGCGGCGGCTCGGGTGGG
>JBGSUG010000137.1:0-2346 GCA_041736225.1 Candidatus Aminicenantales bacterium
GACCCAGGACTTCGGGGCCGGATGGGTCGCGACGCCCGCGAACGGGCCGCCTCTTACTACGAGTGGAGCCGCCTCGGCGAGAGGCTTCGCGGCATCTACCGCGACGCCCTGGCCGGGACGGCGCCGCGACCGGAGGAGCGACGGTGACGATATCGCTCGTCCTGTGGCTCGCGGCGTGGGCCGGCGTCTTCACAGGCCTCTACAACCTCCAGCCCATGCCCTCGATCCACGATCCGCTGGCCTTCTTCCAGGGCGCCCGGGCCCTTCTGCCCGTCGCGGCCGCCTATGTCTGCCTGCTCTGGGCGCTGGCCACGAAGGCGCGCTACCGGTTCGGGGCGACGACGCTCGGCCTGTTCGTCGCCTACGGCGTCCTCGGCATGATCGCCTCGGTCGTCTATTCCCCGGACATCGCCACGGCTCTCTACTGGGGCACCGTGTACCTCGCGCCCTTCCTCGTCGCCTGGTTCGTCATCGAGCGGCCGGAGCCCCTGCCCGTCCTCAGGAACATGCTGCGCTTGAACGGCGCGATCGTCCTGTTCCTGCTGCTGGCCGTCCTCCCCGAGGCTTTCCGCTACGGCTTCGGCCGGACGACGCGTTACCAGATCTACACGATGCCCTTCGGGCTCGGCGAGGTCCGGGCCAACGGCGTCGGCCGCTACGCCCTCATCGTCCTCATCGTCGCCGGCGTCTCTCTCGCGACGTCGGTGTCGAAGAAGAGGTTCCTCTGGCTGCCGGTCGTCCTCCCGGCCTTGTTCATCCTCATGCAGACCCAGTCCCGGTCGGCCCTGCTTGGCCTGGCGGTGGCGGGCGCGCTCTTCGTCTTCGTCCGGGGCATCGACCTGCGCTTCCTCGTCGCCGGGCCGGTGGCGGCCTACGCCATCTGGACCTCGGGCGTCACCTGGCGGGCCAAGGGCGCGTGGAGCTCGCTCGTGTTCCTGACCGGACGCGACGCGACCTGGCGGAGGGGCCTCGACCGGATCGGCGATTCGCCCTTCTTCGGCTGGGGCTTCCACGCCGACCGGCTCCTCCTCGATTCCGAGCACATGCACAACTCCTACCTCCACGCCGCGATCCAGGCCGGCATCCCCGGCGCCTTGATCTTCGCCGCCGGCGTCGCCGTCCTGTGGCTCTTCCTCTGGAAGGCCAAGGTCCTGGGCCGGATCAACGCGGCCGCCGATCCGGACCGGGCCCTGCTGATGCAGGCGGTCCTCATCCTCGGCTTCTTCACGGCCCGGAGCTTCTTCGAGTCGACCGGTGCGTTCTACGGCGTCGACCTGCTTCTCATCGTGCCGGCCGTCGCCTACCTCTACGAGTGGGCCCTGGAAAATCCTGTCGCAACGGAGGGGGAGGCGTGAAGATCTTCCTCCACACCATGTACTACCTGCCGGACTTCGGCAGCGCCCCCGTGCTCATGGACGAGATGGCCCGCTACCTGGCCGCGGCCGGCCACGAGGTCGAGGTCGTGACGACACTGCCCCGGACCCGCGGCGAGGAATTCCGCGGTCTCTTCTATTCCCGGCGCCGGACGGGCCGCCTCGTCGTCAAGAGGCTGTGGACGAATACCGCCGCCTTTCCCCTCGGCCGTCTCCTCGCCTGGAACATCTATACGGCGGGGGCCCTGGTGAACCTCCTCGCCGTCCGCAGGGGCGACGTCATGGTCCTGCGAACGCCACCGCTCCAGCTCGGCTTCCCGGCCCTTTTCGCCAAGGTCCTGCGAGGGGCGCGGGTCCTGGTCAACGTCCAGGACATCCATCCCGACCTGGCCGTCGAGTCCGGCATTCTTCGCAACCCGGCCGCGATCCGTTTCGCCCGGGCGCTCGAGAAAGGCGTCTACGGCCTGGCCGACCGGATCGCCGTCATCAGCGACGGCTTCGCCCGCAACCTCCGGGCGAAAGGCGTCCCGGAGACTAAGCTCGCGATCCTGCCGAACTGGGTGGACACGGACTTCCTCAAGCCCGGGCCCAGGGACAATCCCGTGTCGCGCCGGCTCGGTCTCGACGGGAAGTTCGTCGTGATGTACTCCGGAACGATCAGCATCAGCAGCCACAGGGCCCTGGAGCGGACACTCGAAGCGGCGGCGCTCCTCGCGGACGACCGCGAGATCGTCTTCGCCGTGGTCGGGGAGGGCTTGAAAAAAGACGCCTTGCGCGCGAAGGCGGCCGCCCTCGGCCTCGCCAACGCCGTCTTCCTGCCTTTCGTGCCCTACGCCGAGCTGCCTGACCTCCTCGCCGCGAGCGACGTCCTGCTCGTGCCGCTCGACGGGGCGAACTCCGACCTGTCCGTGCCGTCGAAGCTCTACAGCGCCATGGCCGCCGGCCGGCCCGTCCTCGGACTGGCCGAGCCCGG
>JBGSUG010000153.1:0-9869 GCA_041736225.1 Candidatus Aminicenantales bacterium
GGGCTGCTCGGCCCGGAGCGACACCCGGTCGATGCGGTCGAGATCGGCGCGGCCGACTTGGCGGCGGCCGATGTCGCGGGCCTGGAGGTGGTCGCGGCGGACGACGGTCATGGCCCGGTTGTGGGCGGAGAAGTAACGGTCGTCGTATCTGTCATAGAAGCGGTTGTCGACGAGGTAGCCGGGCCGGTTGTGCCAGGTCAGAGGGGCCCAGCCGATGTAATCGCGGTCGTGCCACCAGTGAACCCAGGCCGGGCCCCAGTGGCGCTGGGGGATCCAGTACCAGCCGAGGCCGAAGCGCCAGTTCCAGCGTCCGTAGTGATAGACCGGCCAGCCCCAGGACTCGGAGGAGACCCAGGTCCAGCCGATGATGGGATACCAGACCCAGCGGCCGTAGTAATAGGGCCGCCAATCGTCGTAATGGGACACGTTCGGGACCCAGACGTTGCCGTAGGACCCTTCGTAGACCCATTGGCCGTTCTGGTCGAGCTCTTCTTCGTATTCCCCCATCTCGGAAGGAAGATACTGCCGTTCGCTCCGGGCGGAGAGCTGGGAGTCGCGGGAACCGTTCCAATCGTCGAAGCCGTCCTCACCCGAGCCGGCGAATTGCGGATCGCCGAGGAGCCGGCCGTCGGCGGCCGTCACAGACTCCTGGCCGCTGACGAGGGTGGAACCCTCCTCGGCGGCGGCTTCCAGGCTGCCCTCGCGGACAGAAGCCCGGGTGTCCCGGTCGAGCGCGACGTCGAACCGGTAGAGGCCCTCTTCGAGAACGTAGAACGAAGCGTCGGGCGTGTGGATCTCGACGCCCTTGTCCAGGGCGAGCTGGCTCACGCGGATATAGGCGCTGCCTTCGGTGAGATGGATCTTGATGAGCTCGTTCCCCTCCGTGGGCAGTACGGCGAACTCGACCTTGGTGTTGTCGAAGAGCCTGAGGTAATTCCGGCGGCCGAAGTGGATCTCGGCCTGGCCGGATTCGGTCCCCATCTTGTCTCCCCGGACGAGGGCGAGGTTGACCTCACCCTTCTCGTAGCCCAGGTCCCCCGTCCTCTGGATGTAGACCGAGCCGTTGACATAGCTCAGGCGGGCGTACGAATAGGGGTAGAATCCCTCATCCTGGGCCGTGAGGCCGAGGGGGATCCAAACGATGAGAGCGGCCGCCAGAAGCGCCGCTTTGGTCATTATCTTGTTCATCGTCTTTCTCCTTCCGACCTCTTATTAAGCAACTATCGTGCCAGCGTGTTCCCCAGGGGGGAAGGGGGCTTCCGTCCTGTTTGGAGGACAGGAAAGCGCTCAGATATAAAAATGGGGACACGCTCCAGGGGGGGCGTGTCCCCGTTCAGGGAGGATTTCGGGCTTACCAGCGGCGCCAGCGGAGTCCCGGGCGGTCGCGCAACATTCTCGCCCGGGCGCGTCCGCCCCTCTCGAACCCCGGTCCCATGAGCCGACCCGGGCCGCGGAGTCCCGGGCGACCGATGCCCAGGGCCCCCCGTCCCGCAATTCCCCGCCTGGTCGCGAGGCTTTCGCGGAAGGCCTTCATCTTTTCCCTTTGATCGGGAGTGAAGATCTTGTCCCTGTCAGCCCTGTGCCGGAAGGCCGCCTTCTCGTGCTCCGCCCTGAGCCGAGAGGCCCTGTCGATGAGGGCCTCGATCTTGGCCCGATTGGCCTCGGGATCGGCGGCCAGCCCGCGCATCTCCTCCCGGATCCCGGACATTTCGTCCCGATAGGCGCTGCGTTCGCCGGTGCGGGCTTTGCGGAACTCCACGAGGGCTTTCTCCTGATCGGGGGTCAGGTCGAGGGCCTCCCGGGCGAGCATCCGCCCGGGCCGCTCGTTAGCCGCCGGAGGGGCGGCTTTGGCCTCCTGGGCCGAGGCGAGCGAGGGGACGAGCAAAGCGGCCGCAAAAGCAAAGGCCGCCGCGCCGACGATCATCTTTCCGGATCTTGTTGTCATGGTCTGCCTCCTCGGTTCATTCATTCTGTTAGACGATCGCCGGCCGGGAACCTTTGCGGCCGGGGCGGCTCAGCGGTGGCGGAGGCGGTCCAGGGTGACGGCGACGATGATGATCGCGCCGATGATGATCTCCTGGATGTAGTTCGGCCAGCCCATCATCGTGCACCCGTTGCGGAGGAGAGACATGATCAGGACGCCGACCATGGTCCCGAGGATGCTGCCCTCGCCGCCGCTCAGGCTGCCGCCGCCGATGACGACGGCGGCGATGATGTCGAGCTCGAGGCCCAAGGCCACGGTCGGGTCGCCGACGGTCAGCCGGGAGAACTCCATGACGCCGCTCAGGCCGCAGAAGAGCCCCGCGATCGCGTAGATAAGCATTTTGACCCGGTCGGTCCGGACGCCGCAGAGCCGGGCCGTCGCTTCGTTCGACCCGACGGCGAAGACGTGGCGGCCGAAGACGGTGTATTTCAGGAGCACGGCCATGGCCACGGCGAAGAGGATGACGATCCAGATGCCCGGTGCCAGGAGGAGCCACGAAGGCCGGGGGCTCTTGGCCATGAGCTCGTTGATCCAGGTCATCGGGGCGTCGATCTTCTGGTTGCCGGCGATCCACTTGGCCGCGCCCCGGGCGATGCCCATCATGCCCATGGTCACGATGAAGGGGACGAGCCGGAGCCGCGTCACCAATCCCCCGTTGACGAGTCCGACCAGGCCGCCGGTCAGGACGCCGAGCAGGACGGCCACGAGGGGGGGCGCGCCCGCATTGACGGCATAGGCGGTGATGACGCTCGCCAGGGCGATGTTGGAGGCCGCGGAGAGGTCGATGCCGCCGGCGATGATGATGAGGGTCATGCCGAGCGCGCCCAGGGCCACGATGACCGACTGGGTGGCGACGCTCTTGAAATTGGCCGCCCTCAGGAACCGGCCCTGGACCTCGGGGATCAAGGAGAACAGGGCGATGACGAGGAGCAACCCGATGAACGGGCCGAAGATGTTGAGCGCTTTGCCGATCCGGGCGCGACGGTGACGGCTCATTCCGCGTTCCTTTGTTCGATCGGAATTTCCTGGGAGGCCCGGCCCACCGTAGCCGCGGCCATCAGCCCCGCCGCGTCCCACGCCGACGCCGGCCGGGAGGCGACGAGGGCTCCCCGGTGGAAGACGGCGATCCGGTCGCAGATGCCGAGGAGCTCGGGGAGATAGGAGCTGACGAAGAGGACGGCCTTGCCCTCGCGGGCGAGCCCGCCGATCCACTCGTAGATCTGGCTCTTGCTGACGACGTCGATGCCGCGCGTCGGCTCGTCGAGGAGGAGAACGGAGGCCTTCTGATGGAGGAGCCGGGCCAGCGCGACCTTCTGCTGGTTGCCGCCCGAAAGGTCGAGGACCTTCTGGGCCGGTCCCTTGGCTTTGATCTTCAGCTTCCCGATCCAATCGGCGACCGCCTGGCGCTGGCGCCGGAGTCCGAGCAGACCCCGCCGCCTGTAGGGGGCGAGGTCGCTCAAGGTCATGTTGTCGGCCACCGACAGGCCCACGGCCAGACCCTCGCCCTGCCGGTCCTCGCTGAGGAGGCCGAGGCCGTTCCGGATCCGGGTCCAGGGCCGCTTCCCGGCGAGCTCCGCTCCGGAGACGACGACCGTCCCGCCCTCGACCGCGTCGAGCCCGAAGACTGTCCGCAGCAGCTCGGTCCGGCCCGAGCCGATGAGACCGGCGACACCGAGGATCTCGCCCCGGGCCAGGGACATTCCGACGGGTGAGGCCATCCCCCGCCCTTTCAATCCGTCGAGGGTCAGCACAGGGGCGCCGACGGCGTGTTCGACCCGGGGGAAGAGCTCGGTGAACTTCTGGCCGACCATCAGTTGGATGAGATCCTCGAGACGGGCGTCGGCCATCCTGCCGGAGCCGACGCTCCGGCCGTCGCGGAGGACCGTGTACGTGTCGGCCACGCGCTGGACCTCTTCGAGGAAGTGGCTGATGTAGATGACGCTGACATCCTGGCCCTGGAGCCCGCGGATGATCTCGAACAGGCGCAGGCTGTCCTCCTGGGAGAGCGAGCTCGTCGGCTCGTCCATGACCAGGATGCGGGCTTTTCCAAGCAGGGCCCGGGCGATCTCGACGAGCTGCCGCGCGCCCACGCTCAGACGGCCGACGGGCACCCCGGGCGAGATCTCGGGATGGCGGACGAGCTCGAGGACCTCGCGGACCTGACGCTTCATCGTCCCGCGGTCGAGCCAGCCGGCCGCGTGGACCTCGCGGCCGAGCATGATGTTCTCCTCGACGGTGAGGTGCGGGGCCAGGTTGAGCTCCTGATAGATCATGGAGACGCCGCAGCGGAGGCCGTCGCCGGGTCCGGCCGGGGCGTAGGGCCGGCCGTCGATCTCCATCACGCCGGCATCCGGCGCGATTGCCCCGCTGAGGATCTTCATCAGCGTGCTCTTGCCGGCGCCGTTCTCGCCGATGAGGGCGTGGACCTCGCCCCGGCCGAGTTCGAAGGTAACGTCGTCGAGGGCCCGGGTCGCGCCGAAGCTCTTGCCCACCCCGGTCATGCGGAGGACGGGCGGGGCGGAGGGCGCGACGCTCATCAGTCGTCGATGAAGGAGAGGTCGGGCGTGAGGAGGGCCCGGATCTCGGGGGTATCCATGTTGTCCCGGGTGGCCAGGACGACGCCGGTGTCGACGACCTTCTCGACCGGTTCGCCGCGGAGATGGGCCACGATGGTCTTGACTCCGAGGTAGCCCATCTGGACCGGGTTCTGGATGACGAGCCCCTGGATGTCCCCGTCGCGGAGGCCCTGGACGAGCTTCGGCGAGCTGTCGAAGCCGACGAAGACGATCTTGCCGGCCAGGCGCGATTCCTGGAGGGCCCGCAGCGTTCCGAAGGTGCTCGACTCGTTCGGCGCGAAGACGCCCTCGACGTCGGGGAAGCGGCTGATGAGGTTCTCGGCCAGCTGGTAGGCGGTCTCGGTCGTCGCCCCGGCGTACTGGTCCCGGACGAGCAGGACGAGGCCGGGGAACTCCTTGGTCACAGTGTCGAGGAAGCCGGCCTCCCGCTGCTCGGTGCTGGCCGAGCCTTCCTGATAGCGGATGAGGAAGATCCGGCCCTTCCCGTCGAGAAGCCCGCCGAGGCGGCGGGCGGCCAGGACGCCGCCCTTGTAGTTGTCGGTGGCGACGTAGCTCGCATAGTCGCTCCCCTGCAGTCCGGAGTCGATGACGACGACCGGGATCCCTTCCCGGACGGCGTCCGCGACCGGCCGCACGAGCGCCCGGTCGTCGAGGGGCGCCAGCACGATGCCGTCGACGCCGCGGCTGATGAAATCCTCGACCACGGTGATCTGTTGGGCCCGGTCGTCCTCTTTCTGGGGGCCTTTCCAGAAGATCTTGACGCCGGCTTCGCGGGCGGCCCGGGCCGCGCCGGCGTGGATCGATTTCCAAAATTCGTGAGTCGTCCCTTTGGGGATGACGGCGATCTGCAGAGTTTTCGAGCCCTGGGGACCGGAGGCGTCGGAGGACTTCCGGCCGCAGGCCGGGAAGGCCAGGGCCAGCGAGAGACAGGCGATCAGGACCTTGATGGGGAAGGCTCTCATGGCCTCAGTATACCCTGGAAGGAATCGGCCCGTCAAAGAGGTCCCGGAAAGAACAGGGGGGGAACCTCCTTCGGGGAAATCCGCCGCGAAGGTGGTCCCCCGTCCTGGCCGGGAACCGGGGCTCCCGGCGACGTCCGCCCGGAAGAAGAGGCTTACTTCTTCTTCAGGATGGGCATGCCGGTCTTGGTCGTCTCTTGGACGAGGTAGCCGGCGGGGACGGCATCCAGAGCGCCGGGCCGCTCGTCACGGGCGAAGAAGTAGATCATCTGCTTCCGGCCGCCCTTGAGGAGAACTTCCTTGGAGTGCAGGATGTAGTTGACCCCGCGTGAATTCTTGAATACGTACGCCATGTCCATTACCTCCGATAAAGATTTTTGTATGTCGTCAGAACTTGTAACCCAGATCGATGCCGAATAGGTGGGCCTGCGTCTTGAACGTTCCCTGGAAGATGTCGGGCCTCTCGCTTGTCCGTTCGTTGAAGTTCTCGAACTGGTAGGCGAAGTCGAGGGTCAGCTTGCCGAGCTTGTAGCCGAACCCGCAGGTCAGGGTGGTCCGGTCGGCGTCCGGCAGGCTCGTATCCATGGTCGAGGCCGGCTGGGGGCTCTTGTCGAAGGCGAACCCGGCCCGCAGCGCCAGGCGGTCGGTGGCCATGTATTCCAGTCCCGTGCGGGCGATGTAAGAGTTCTTCCACAGGGTCGGCACAGTGAGGTCCTCGGTCAAGGCCAGGTCCGGGACCTCGAAATGGAACGTGTAGGAATCGTAGGAGCTCCAGAAAAAGTAATGGAAGTCGACCGCCCAGACGAGCTTCTGGGACAGGTCGAAGGACACACCCAGCGTCACGAGGTCGGGGAAGTCGAAGCTGGTCTCACCCGTCCCGGCGAAGGGGGTTTCGTAGACGGGGATGTCCAGAGAGACGGTGCCCTTGTAGTCCAGGGTAAAGCGGCTGCGGTAATTGAGCCCGACGCGGTACCCGTTGCCCTTGTAGAGGAGCCCGGCGTTGAAGCCGAACGCGGTGCCGTCGACGTCGACATCGGCCGGGACGTCGAGGCCCGACTCCCCCATCATCATGTATCGGGTGATGGATTGGCTCAGCTTCGAATAGATGAACGACACGCCCAGCCCGAGGGAGAAACGGCCGGTGAGCTTGTAAGCGACGGCCGGGTTGATGCAGAACGTGATCATGTCGCTCTTGGTCCCGAGATAGCGCCAGGGGAAGGTCTCGGGCTCGGGCCACTCGATGCCCAATCCGTAGGGAGAGGTGACGCCGAGGCCGATAACGGTCTTGTCCGAGAGCTGATGGGAGATGTAGAAATTGGGCGGATAGAAGATCTTATGGACCTGGTCGTAGGACGGGGATCCGGGGTAATCGGGGAACTCGACCGAACCCGAGGGGAAGATGAACGTGGCTCCGCCCATGATCTGCGTCCCCTCGAGAAAGGCCAGACCGGCGGGATTATGCCAGAGGGCGGAAGGGTCCTTGGCCAGGCTGGTGAAGGCCCCGGCCATGGCCATGGCGGCGGCGCCGTGCTCGTAGATCAGGAAGCCGGAGCCGCGGGCCGCAGGCGCGAGCACGAGGAGCATCATCGCTAAAAGCGCGAACGATCTCTTCCTGCTCATCTATCCATCCTCCCGACGACTCTCCCTGATGGACCTTTGCCGAACGATGAAAAGCTCCGTGAGATGCTTAGGCTCCTGTCCGTCTAGTTCAACTAATATAGAAAAACCCGCCTGATGTCAAGCCGCGACAGGGGAAAAGAGGGCGCGGCGTCATTGGATGAAATCGACCGTGGGCGGCATGTCCGAAGGGATGATGGTCCCGTAGGCGTCCTCGTAGTGCTTGATGTTCGCCTGCAGCGCCTCGAGGAAGCGCTTGGCGTGGGCCGGGCTGACGATGATCCGGGAGACGAGCTTGCCGAAGGGCCCGTCGGGGAAGAGGAAGGCGAAATCGAACAGGAACTCCTCGCGCGAATGGCGGATGGCGGCGAGGCTGGCGTACTGTCCGAGAGCGACGGCTTCGTCGACCTTGATCTCGACCTTCTTCTGGTCCGTTTTCTGGTCCATGATCCCTCCACGGTCCGGATATCCCCCCTCATTGTGGGCCGAAAAGAAAGGAAAATCAATAGGATGGAGTAAGAACGAAGAGGGTCGGAAAGAAAAATAAAATATCCCTTTACAAACGAACCGAAAGTGCTATACTGAACATGGCTTTCTTGGGCGGGCTGGGGAAAGCCCCCACCTTTTTGGTTCCCATCATCAACCCCCCTTTTGCTGACAACAGCCCGCACTTCCCCCCCGGGGGTCTTTTACATCAGATAAGAAACATCACGGGCGGGAGTCCGGGCTTTTTCCGGGGCGCGGGCGCGCTCCCGGGCCGGGCCCTTTTTCAGACAGGCCTGACGATCCGGCCGGCGGTCTCCTTAACGATCTTGAATGCGGCCGCGGCGGTGATCGCCGAAGGGTCCCGAGTAGGATTCAGTTCGACGACGTCCAGGCCGACGATGCCGCCCTTGAGCGCCTGAATGACCTGGACGGCCTGGCGCGTCGAGAGCCCTCCCGGTTCGTGGTGGGAAACTCCCGGAGCGAAAGCCGGATCGAGCGCGTCCATGTCGAAGGAGATGTAGACGGGATTGGCGAAGCGGAGGTGGAGCGGGTCCCGGATGTCCTTCATCTCGATCATGCGAACGCCGTGTTTGAGGGCCTTGGCCCGGTGGGCGGCCGTGACGGCGCGAACGCCGACCTGCACGACGCTTGCCGCCAGGCCGTCCTCGAGGATCCGGGCGAACGGGCAGGCGTGCGACAGCCGGTCGCCGTAGAGGTCGTCGTAGAGGTCCGGGTGGGCGTCGAAGTGAAGGACGTCCAGGGGCTTGAAACGGCGGGCGAAGGCCTTGAGCACGGGATACGTGATGGAGTGGTCGCCGCCGAGGACGATGGGGACGGCGCCCTTGTCCAGGATCGCCGCGACGGCCTTCTCCGTCAGAGCGAAGGACTTGTCCATGTCGCCCGAGGTGTCGACGTCGCCGACGTCGACCATGACGGTGTCCTCCTCGAGGTTGACCCCGAGCTCGGTCCAGCCGCAGTAGCACTTGCCGGTGGAAACGGCCCGGACCGCCGCCGGGCCGCCCGCGGCGCCCCGGAGGTAGCTCGACTTCTCGTCGAACGGCACGCCCAGGATGGCGATCCTGTAGTCGGGATTCTCGGAAAGCGGCTTCACGGCCCCGCCGAAATCGGACATCGTCGACCTCCTCGCCGGATGCTTCCCCGATTATACCCGAATCAAGACTCGTCCCCAAGGAGGACGAGGGGAAAAAAAGACGGGAGAGAGATCCTCCCTCTCCCTTTTCGAGAACCTTGGCGCCGCCTCTCGCGAGGCAGCCGCGGCGGTGTGACCGCGACCGGGGCCAGCATCTCATGCGCCTATCCGGGGGACAATCGCCGGGCGGGGTGATTCGGGTGATGAGAAAGCGCCCCGCCCCTCGCCGCCGGCGACTAGCCCTTGAGAACGCCGGCGGGCCGTGTATAATGGCCCTTCCGAGCCGCAGGAGGACCCATGGACAAGATCAAGACCGTCAAGACCCGCGACGACGTCGTGCGCCTTCTCTCGGCGGCCCTCGAGCACGAATGGGCCGTCAGCTTCGAGTACGTGGTCCACGCCTATTCCATGCCGAAGGGGAAATTCCTCTACGACGACCCCGTCTCCGGGCAGAGAGCCGACGCCCGGGCCCAGACGATCCAGATCGGCATCGACGAGATGTACCACGCCCTCCAGCTGGGCATCGTCCTGACCCAGATGGGGGTGGAACCCTCCTTCGAGACCGACGAGGTCATCCGCTACCCGCGCGTCGTCGACAACCTCAAACGGGACAAGATGACCGAGGAGATGGTCACCGACCTCTACCAGTCGGCCGAGATCGAGCCGGCCGCCTTCCCCAAGGTCGAGAACATGGTCTGGAACATCTCCGCCGACGAGGTCCGCCACACCGGCCAGTTCGCGGCCATGATCGCGGCCATCGAGTCGTCAGGCGAAGCGGAGGCCCTCTGCTTCAAGGCCCACCCCGACCGCGCGGGCCGGGAGGACCTGACGCTCCTCCACGCCCTCTGCCGGCTCGAGAACGAGGCGACCCACCGCTACCTGAGATACGTCATGATGTTCAGCGAGCACCAGGACCTGAGCCAGCGCCTCTTCAAGAATTCGATCAATCACATGCGCCACTGGGACAAGCTCTCCGGCCTCCTGGTCAGGCTCGGCGACGTCATCGCCGTCGAGAACGCAGCGACCGACGCCGCGGGCGTCGAGCGGAGCCTCGCGCCCATGCCGGCCGCCTACCCCGGCACCGGCCGCCTCTCGGC
>JBGSUG010000181.1:0-3368 GCA_041736225.1 Candidatus Aminicenantales bacterium
CCGGGCTCATCGAGGGCCTGCGGCGGCTCGAATACCGGGGTTACGACTCGGCGGGGATCGCCGTCCTCAACGGCAACGGGCTCGAGCGGCGCCGGGTCAAGGGCAAGGTCCGCGACCTGGCCGAGGAGATCCTCCGGCACCCCATCGCGGGCACCTGCGGCATCGGCCACACCCGCTGGGCCACCCACGGCCGCCCGAGCGAGGACAACGCCCATCCGCACACCGACTGCAGCGGGACGATCGCCCTCCTCCACAACGGCATCGTCGAGAACTACTGGTCGCTCAAGGAGCGGCTGCGGGCCGAAGGCCACGTCTTCAGGACCGAGACGGACACCGAGGTCATCGTCCATCTCGTCGAAAAGCACTTCCGGGGCTCCCTCGAGGAAGCCCTCCGCGCCGCCGTCAAGGAGCTCGAGGGGGCCTTCGCCGTGGCCTGCATCTCGTCGCGCGACCCGGGCAAGATCGTCGCCGCGCGCAACGGCCCGCCGGTCGTGGTCGGTTTCGGCGACGGGGAGACCTTCGTCTCTTCGGACATCACGCCGCTGCTCGCCCACACCCGGCGCGTGGCCTATCTGGGCGACGGCGAGATTGCCGTCCTGACGCCGCCGGAGATCCGCGTCTCCACCTTCGCGGGGGCGGCGGTCGGGATAACCGTCGAGACGCTGGATTGGGAGCCGGCCATGATCGAGAAGCGCGGCTTCGAGCACTTCATGGCCAAGGAGATCTTCGAGCAGGCCGACGTCGTCCGCGACACGCTCAAGAGCCGGGTGTCGCTCGACTCCGGACGGGTCTTTCTCGACGACCTCGGGATCGCGCCCGAGGTCTTCCGCGAGGTCTCGCGCGTCGTCCTCATCGCCTGCGGCACGTCCTACCACGCCGGCCTCGTCGGAAAGTATTTCCTCGAAACGCTCGGCCACGTCCCGGTCGATGTCGAATACGCCTCGGAGCTCCGCTCGCGCGACTTCGCCATGGACCGGGGGACGCTCGTCCTCGGCATCTCCCAGTCCGGTGAGACGGCCGACACCCTGGCCGCCCTCCGCCTCGCCCGGGAGAAGGCCCGGGCCGTCCTGGCCGTCACCAACAACACCAGGTCCTCGATGGCCCGGGACGCGGACGGCGTCCTCGACCTCCACGCCGGCCCGGAGATCGGCGTCGCCGCGACCAAGACCTTCGTCGGCCAGATGGCCGCCCTGGGCCTCTTCGCCCTGGCCTTCGCCCAGGCCCGCGGTGCCCTCGGCGAGGAGGAGAGCCGGGCCCTCGTCCAGGAGTTCCAGCGCGTGCCCCTCAAGATGGACCGGGTCCTCGGCGGGGCCGCCGCCGTCGAGCGGGCCGCCCGCCGCTTCCTCGGCTGCGAGCATTACCTCTTCCTCGGGCGCTGGATCAATTTCCCGATCGCCCTGGAAGGGGCCCTGAAGCTCAAGGAGATCTCCTACACCCACGCCGAGGGCTACGCCGGCGGCGAGATGAAGCACGGCCCCATCGCCCTCATCGACGAGGGCATGACGACCCTGGCCGTCGTCCCGCGCGACCGCGTCCACGAGAAGATGCTGTCCAACATCGCCGAGGTGAAGGCGCGGAGCGGCCGCATCCTGGCCGTCGCCTTCGAGGGCGACGAGCGGGCCCTGGCCGCGGCCGAGGAGGTCTTCCCAATACCCGAGACGCACGAGCTGTTCACGCCGTTCCTGACCGTCCTGCCCCTGCAGCTCTTCGCCTACCATTCCGCTTCGGCCAAGGGCCTCGACGTCGACCAGCCTCGCAACCTGGCCAAGAGCGTCACCGTCGAGTAATCGGCTCATGAACGGGCACAAGGGCTTGATGGGCATGAGCGGGCTGGAGTATTCTGGAACCTCGAGGAGGTCCCCATGAACAAGAGATCCGTCGGAGGCGCGATCGCCGTCCTGGTCCCCGCCGCCTTCCTGATCATCGCCGCCGCGGCCGCGGCCCAGGCGCAGAAGCCCAAGGCCGTGTTCAAGGAAACGTCCCACGACTTCGGCAAGGTCAAGCAGGGCGACGTCGTGACCCACGAGTTCGTCTTCACCAACGCCGGCGACGCCGTCCTCGTCGTCGACAAGGTCGAGACGACCTGCGGCTGCACGGCCGCGCTCGTCAGCGAGAAAAAGATCGCTGCCGGCAAGCAGGGGCGGATCAAGACGACCTTCGACACCCGCGGCTATTCCGGGCGGCTCGCCCGCTACCTCTACCTCGTCTCGAACGACGGAGAGAACGGGCGGCGGGAGCTCTCCCTCGTCGCCGACATCGAGGTCCCGCCCTCGGGCCGGATCGACGTCGACCGGTATAACATCGACATGGGACTCTGTCTCGAGGGCGAGACGCCGTCCGCGAAGATCGTCATCAAGAGCACCGGCGAGCGCGAGCTCAAGGTCGAGATGGACCACGAGAACGTCAAGTTCTTCTCCGGCGGCAAGCCCCTGGGCTCCCCCTTCTTCCTGCCCGCGGGGGAATCGCGCGAGGTCGAAGCCCGCTTCCCGCCGCAGGTCCGCACGGGGGTCCAGCGCGACTACATCCTCGTCAAGTCGAACGACCCCGTCCGCTCGACGCTGTCGGTCTACGTCAGCCGCTACGTCATCACCCGGAAAGAGCTCCAGGAGCTCTTCGACAAGTACCGGACCGTCCTCAAGGACAAGGCGTGAGGGGCGCGGCCCGCATCCTCACCGTCAAGGTCCAGCCGCGCTCGAAGGCGCCGGGCGTCGAGGAGACCGGCCCGGATTCCTTCCGGGTCCGCGTCGCCGCCGTCCCGGAGAAGGGCCGGGCCAACCGCGAGGTCGTCGAGCGCCTGGCCGGACACCTGGGGGTCCCCCCGTCCCGGCTGACGCTCGTCCGGGGCGCGTCGTCGTCCCTCAAACAGTTCCGGCTCGAAGCCTGAAACTTCCGGCCGGCCGTTGGGAAAATCAGGCCCACCCGGGCGTCTTTAGTTCACGGAGACCGTCCCGTGAGCGACCCCACCCTGTGCTGGCTGGCCCTGAGCCTCCTGTTCCGGGGGCCCAGCGCCGCGGCCCGCCGGGTCCTCGGGCGCTTCCCCTCGGTCACGGAGATCTTCCGCGGGGGGAGGGCCGATTTCGACGGCCTGCGCCTGGAGCCCGCGGCCGTCGAGGCCATCGTCTCGGGGCGGGCCCTCGACCGGGCCGGCCGGGAATTGGAAAAAGCGGCGGGGAAGGCGTATACTCTCTTGACCTTGGAGAGCCCGGAATATCCGGGCCGCCTGAGAGAGATCTTCGATCCTCCGTTCGTCCTCTACTGCGAGGGCGATCCGGAGATCCTTCGGAATCCCGCGGTGGCCGTCGTCGGCGCGAGAAGGCCCACCCCTTACGGGCGGGCCGTGGCCGAGAAGCTGGCCGGCGACCTGGCCG
>JBGSUG010000235.1:0-7234 GCA_041736225.1 Candidatus Aminicenantales bacterium
GGCCCCGACCCAGATGGCCGGATCCTGCTCGCTCGCTCCGGGGCCGAGCCCTTCGATCATGACGTGGGGCGCCCGGCCCCGGCCGAGGACGCGGCCGGTGGCCGCGTCGACGACGAGGGCTTTTGTCCCCTGGGTGCCGGAATCGATGCCGATGGCGTAACGGAGCATGTGCGACCTCGCTTGTCCCGGATTCTATGCCGGCTCGCCTTGACTTTTCAACAGGCGTCCGTCTTAATAGACTAAATATAGGAAAGGAAGCGGTTTTATGCCCAGATCGACCCTGAAGCTCGTGTTCGCCGGGATGCTCGGCGCCCTTCTCCTCGCGGCTTCCCCGGCCCAGGAGAGCCGGGGGGACGGGCCCTACCAGACCGGGCTTCTCCGCGAGAACGATGCTCAGGTCCGGGCCTTCATGGACAGCCACACCCGCGTCACCGGCGTCGGGGTCAATTGGCTGGGACTCGAGCGGATCAACGAGGTCAGGGCCGCGAAAGGGAAGCCGCCGCTCGGTGTCGTCACGGTCGGCCGGGTCGGCCGCGAGCTCGTGCGGGCGATCCCCGGCACCGCTTCCATCCAGGCCGACGCCCCGAGCCTCCTCCTCGCCGCGGACCTGCCCGTTTCGGTCGACAACAGCACGCTCAAGTTCTTTCCGCCCATCCGGAGCCAGAACCCGCTCGGCTCCTGCGCGTCCTTCTCGACCACCTACTACCAGCTTTCCTACATGACCGCGTTCCAGCGGAACCTCGACATCCGGGCCGCCGGCGACAACACCAACAAGTACTCTCCGAAGTGGTCCTACAACATGCTCAACGAGGGAGTCGACGAGGGGACGTACTTCGGCGAGAACTACGAGCTCCTCGAGAACCACGGCGCCGCGACCTGGGCCGAGTTCCCCTACGACACCAACTTCAAGGCCTGGTGCCTGAACGCCCCGGCCTGGAGGAACGCGCTGGGTGTCCGTACGGACCCGGTGCAGTACCTTCGGGATGTTTCCGAGCCGACGGGGCTCGCGCTCTTGAAGGAGATCCTCGCCAACGGCTACATCATGGTCTTCGGGACCTACATCTCCTCCTGGCAGCTCAAGGCGATCCAGGACGACCCGTCGACTTCGGAGGACAACGGCGCGGTCGGAGAGGCAGCAGGATACTGGGTCAACGGCACCGAGGGCTCCCACGGCATGACCGTCGTCGGCTTCAACGACGCCGTCTGGACGGACGTGAACGGCAACGGCGCCATCGACGCGGGCGAGAAGGGGGCCCTGCGCATCGCCAACTCCTGGGGCACCGGCTGGCGCGACGGGGGCTTCACCTGGCTGGCCTACGATGCCCTGGGATACGCCTCGTCGGTCGCCGGCGGCCCGTCGAGTCCGCGGCAACCCGCCTTTTTCAACGACATGGTCTTTTTGCTGACGGTCCGGGACGCCTATGCCCCCTCGATGATCGCCGAGTTCACCGTCAACCATCTCAAGAGGGACCAGCTCAGGCACGTCCTCGGGCTCTCGAACACATCGGCGACGACCCCCACGACGACCTGGACGCCGGCGGCCCTCCAGGAACAGGGCGGGGCCTTCGCCTTCGACGGGACGACGACGGCCGTCGACGGGACATTCGTCCTGGATTACACCGATATCCTCGTCGCGGGCGGCGGGACGCTGCGCTACCACCTGGGCATGCGCGACAAAACGACCGGCGATCCGGCGACCCTGAAAGCGTTCAAGATCGTCGACCTGACGACCGAGCCGGATACGGAGATCGCCTCTTCGCTCGTCCCCAAGACGGCGGACGGCAGCGAGCAGGTCTATTCCTGGGTCGACTACGCGTATGCGGGCCCGGCCTACAACCATCCCCCGGAGCTTCTCTATCCGCAGGTCTCGCCGGAGAGCGGCACGACGAACGACACGTTCGTCTTCTCGGTCCGGTACAGCGACCAGGACGGAGATTCCCCTTCGGTCAGGAACGTCACCGTCGACGGAGTTGCCCACGCGACGACCTATTCGGCCACCGACGGCCGTTACCGTTGGACCGCGACCGGGCTCACCGCCGGCGACCACAGCTTCTATTTCGATTTCGAGGACAGCGAGGGGGGCACGGCCCGCGCCCCCGTCGCAGGTTCGCTCGTGGGACCCCAGGTCTACGCCTTCAACCTCTCGGCCCTCGCGCCGTCGAGCGCGCCGGTCGGCACCGGGGCGTTCACCCTGACCGTGACGGGTACGGGCTTCGTCTCCGGCTCCGTCGTGACCTGGGACGGGAGCGACCGGGCGACATCGTTCGTCAGCGCCTCCCGCCTCGATGCGTCGATCCCCGCCTCCGACCTCGTTCTGGGCAAGACCGTTCCGATCGTCGCCCGGGCCCCCGGCGGCGGCCTGTCGAGCCGGCTCGATTTCCCGGTCGAGAATCCGGTCCCGGTCCTGGGCTCGATCTCTCCGGTCCGGGCCAACGGCGGCGGCGTCGCATTCACCCTGACCGTTACCGGTTCGAACTTTGTCTCCAACTCGTCCGTCCTGTGGAACGGCGTCGCCCGGACCACGACGTTCGTCGACGCCACGGGGCTCCAGGCCTCCATCCCCGCCACGGACCTGGCCGCGGGCGGAGAATTCGAGGTTTCCGTCAGCAATCCGCTGCCGGCCGGGGGCGGCTCGGCCGGATCTCCCTTCTCGGTCTCCGACTTCTCCGTGGAAGCCCTGCCCGAGGTGACGACCGTCCCCGCCGGGCAGAGAGCGGTCTTCACGGTCCAGGTCTCGCCACGGTACGGCTCGTTCGATTCCGCCGTCACCTTCCGCGCTCTCGGACTGCCGCGGGGCTGCACGGCTTCTTTCTCCCCGACGACCCTGACGCCGGGCGGAGCCGCCGCGACGACGACGCTGACGCTGGCTACGACGGCCAGGTCGGGTGCCGGGGCAGCGACTATCGCTGGACCGGGCGGTCTCCTGCCTCCGGGAGCGGCCCTGCTGCTTGCCGTCGCTATTCTCCTTGCCTTCGGGGCGGCCCGGCGGCCTTCGTTCCGGAAAAACGCGCTACGGCCGGCCGCAGCCTTCCTTCTGATCGCGATGCTGGTCCTCCTCTCTGCCTGCGGGGCCGGCGGCGGCGATCAGGAGACAGGGACACCGGCGGGAACCTACACGATCACCGTCCGGGGGACCGCAGGGGGCATGGAGATCCAGGATAGCGTGTCGCTCATAGTGAATTGAAGTCCGTTTTCGGGCCCGAGCCTGACGGACGGGACCGCGAGGAGGGCGCAGTGAAAAAGCCATTGATAGTCCTTTCCTTTATCTTCACCCTGGTCCTGATCGCGGGATCGGCCCGCGCGGCGGGCACCTCCGTGACCCTCAAGGGCGGGTATTTCTCTCCCACGGACGAGATCTTCCGCGACGTCTACGGCGGCGGTCCGTCTTTCGGGCTGGAGATCGCCGTTCCGGTCGCCGGGATCTTCCAAGCTTGGGCGGGCGCCGAGCTTTTCTCCAAAAAGGGCCTGACGACGGAATCCGAGGAGGCGACCGAAGTCCGTATCGTCCCGCTTTACGCCGGACTGCGCTGCCAGTTCGCCGGGAAGAGCATTCGGCCGTACGTCGGCGCCGCGGCGGGCTACTTCCTCATCAGGGAGGAGAATGCGCTCGGGACGGCCAGCGACGGAGGGATCGGCTTCCTCGGGCAGACCGGGCTCCTCATCGGCTTGGGCCCATCATTTGCCTTGGACGTCCACGCCGGCTACCGCGCCTGCACGATCACGACGGACGGGGACGACCCCGTCGAAGCCAAACTCGGCGGCCTCTCGGCCGGCCTCGGCCTCTCCTACCGGTTTTAAAAACCGGAAATGTCCCATTTTTCTCACGGGACTCCCGGTCTTGAATTAGCCGGGGCGGACCGTTAAACTAGCAGGCATGAAGGCCATTGCCAGGACTGCCGCCGCCCTCGCCGTCATCATGCTCCTCGCCGCCCCGTCGTTCGCCATTCTCAAGCCGGGGTCCAAGCTCGTTCCCTTCTCGCTCAAGAACGTCGACGGCAGGGACTTTACTGTCACCCTGCAGGAGGGGAGGCTGACCGTCATCGTCGCCGAGACCGTCGGCGGCGAGACGAAGACCGTCAAGACCCATCCCGCCGCGGTGCTCATCGATTTCTGGGCCACCTGGTGCGTACCCTGCCGCAAGGCCATGCCGCATATGCAACAGCTCAGCGAGACCTACAAGCCGGCCGGCGCCTCGCCCGACGGCGGCTTGCGCATCCTCGGCATCGCCCTCGACGACGCCGGGGGCAAGGTCGTCGTTCCCTTCTACAACAAGCTGAAGATCACCTATCCCATGCTGGCCGACGCGCCGTCGTCCGCGGCCCCGGGCCTCTCTGCGACGGCCAAAGACATGAAGAAGGCCTACGACATCCAGGAGATCCCGGTCGTCTATCTGATCGACTCGACCGGCACGATCACCCACGCCCACATCGGCTTCAAGGAATCCCACATCGCCGAGCTCGACGCGGCCGTCAAGGCCCTGGTCGGTGCGGGGGCGAAGTGAAGCGCCGGCTTCCCTGGGTCCTGCTCGCCCTCTCGATCGGCGTCATGACCGCCGGGCTGCTCCTCGGCGAGTACCGGACCGTCCTCGAAAAGGCCATCACCGTCTGTCTCGACTGCATCGGGATCGGATGATCGTGACATGGGCGTCGTGACCACAGCCAAGCCCGCCCGCAAGCCCCGGGACCGCCGGCCCCGGTATCAGGCCTTTTTCGCCCTCGCCATCAACGCCTGGATCCCTTCGTGGTTCAAAGGCGGCATCTTCCAGGGCGGGATCAAGGGCGTCTGCGTCCCGGCCCTCAACTGTTACTCCTGTCCGTCGGCAATGGGCGCCTGTCCCATCGGGGCCATGCAGACCTTTTTCGGCGGCCTGCGCTTCAATCTGTCCGTGGCCCAGAAGAAGTTCGGGCTCTATGTGGCCGGCCTCCTGGCGACCGTCGGCAGCGCCGTCGGCCGCATGCCCTGCGGCTGGATCTGCCCCTTCGGCTTCGTCCAGGAGCTCGTCCACAAGGTCCCGTCGCCGAAGATCAAGATCCCCCACTTCCTGACCTACTTCCGCTACGTCGTCCTGGCCACCACGGTCGTCGCCCTGCCCCTTCTCATCGTCGACCAGTTCGGCTACGGCCAGACCTGGTTCTGCAAGTGGATCTGCCCGGCCGGCACTCTCGAGGCCGGCATCCCGCTCATGCTCATCAAGGCCGATCTGCGCCCGCTCATCGGGTTTATGTACTACTGGAAGCTCGGTCTGCTCGCTCTCTTCCTCGTCTGGTTCGTCCTCAGCCGCCGGCCCTTCTGCCGCACGGTCTGCCCGCTCGGCGCCTTCTGGGGCCTGTTCAACAAGGCCAGCCTCTTCCGCATGTCCGTCGACCCCGACAAGTGCACCCTCTGCGACAAGTGCTATAAGGACTGCCCCGTCCAGATCCGGATCTACGAGTCGGCCAACTCGCCCGACTGCGTCCGCTGCCTGAAGTGCGTCTCGTCGTGCAAGTTCGGGGCGATCAGCTACGAGTTCCTCGGCAGGAAGGAGGTCGCCGTCGATCTCCGCGTCAAAGCGTCTTGACCAGCGCGCCCCAGCGCTTATCCAACCGGAAGCCGTGCCTCAGGAAAAACCCCGGCAGGTAGAGGTGCGTCATGACCAGCGGCACGCCCTGACTGGCCATGCGGCCGCAGAAGTCGTCCAGGGCCTCCCCGCCGAGCCCCGACGATTTGAGCTGGGAGGTCACGGCGATGACGTCGATCCAGGCCACCCGGTTCGACAGCATCCGGTAACACAGCCCCCCGACGATCCGCTCCTGGGCGTCCTTGAGGACGAAATGGCGGTCCTGCTGGGAGACGACCTTGGGGTAGTTCTCCTTGAAGAAGAGCCGGTAGGCCTGGCCGATCTCGGCCGGGTCCAGGGTCTCGGCGAAGGTGTAGGTCCGTCCGGCCCTGTCGTTGAGGAAGGACTGCACGATGACCCGCCGGTCGCCCTCTTCGCCCTCGGTCCGGACGTCCAGCTGCCGGTCGGCCTCGATCTTCGGGAAGACCATCCGGCTGAAGACCAGGCGGTCGCGTCCGTCGCGCAGAGCCGACTGCAGGTCCGACAGCTCGATCTGCTGGATGGCCGGCTCGTCGAGGGCCGCGCCCATCCGGGCCAGGAGCCGGTCGAAGAGGGCCTCGATCCGCTCGCTCCGGCCGGCGAAATAGGTATGCCGGTATAAGTAGTAGCGGACGATCTCCGGATAGCGCTCGAGCGAGTACAGGCGGTGGAGGTCGAGGACCTTGCGTTCGCGGTCACGCGGCTGCGCCAGCGGATCCTGCTGCCGCCACTTGCGGTAAGCCTCGACGGCGATCTGGGCCGGCAGGGGGAAGATGTAGGTCCGGTCGAACTCGGCCCGGTAGCGGCCGAGCCTCGCGGCGAGGTCCTCGCCGGGAAGCGAGGGAATGGGCGTCCGTTCGAGCTCGGTCTGGAGGGCGTCGAAGAGGGCCGAGGCCCGCTCCCGCCCCAGGGCGTCGTAGGCGGCGTCGAAGATCCAGTCGTGATCGAGGTGGTCCTTCAGCCAGGGATAGTTGGCCGTGGGCCGGCGGTAGAAACCGTCGACCATCGGCCGGAGGAGGCTGAGCGGCCCCGACGAGGCGCGCCAGCCGTCGATCGAGGCGAGGAAGGTGTCGTCCCGGTACTCGAGGTCGGGGACGACCACGTTGACCGGCGAGATCCGGCCGGGCAGGATGCGCCGCCCGCTCGTCTGCCAGGCCCGGAAGAGCGCCGACATGGCCTGGACATAGAGCTTGCGCCAGACCGTGGGAGCGGGCAGGGGCGCGTCGGCGGCCCGCCAGCCGGCGAACTGGCGTATCTTCTCCCAGACCGTCAGGTCGCCGAGGTGGCGCCAGGTGACGGCTCCCGTCCGCCGGTCGGTCGCGCCGAGCGGCGTCAGGATCCGCGGTCCTCCCGGCTGATCGGACAGGGCCGCGGCCCAGAGCCGCGTCTCATGCTCCCTTGCCTCGCGATGGCCGTCGGGCAGGATGAGCTTGAGGTCGTAATGTCGCCCGGCCGTCGTGTTGACGCTGACCCGGTAGGTCGTCCGGCGCGGGGCGCTGTAGATGCGCGAGACCCAGAGCCCGTCCGGGGCGATCTCGCCCGGGTCGAAGTCCTCGATGGCGCAGGCCAGGCGCACGGAATCGCGGAGGAAGGACGGCATGGCCAGGACCGAGCGGACGCGCCGCGACTCGGCCCCCGTGAGGCTGTCGTCGCAGACCG
>JBGSUG010000252.1:0-2736 GCA_041736225.1 Candidatus Aminicenantales bacterium
CCCCGCGTCCGCGCTTGCCGACATCGCCTACTGCGCCACGACCGCCTACGGCGGCCTGGGCTACGCCGGGATCAGCCCCAAGGCCTTCCCGGGCATGTTCACGGCCTACGGGACCTCGAACCGCGGCCGCGGCGACCACACCTACGCCTGGACCGTCCAGGCCGAAGAGGGCGGCCTCAAGGACGCCCGCGACCTGGCCGCCTACGTCGCCGAAGGCCAGGGCGGCAAGGCCCTCGTCGACTCCCTGGGCCTCTGCGATTTCTTCACGGGAGACATCACCGCCGAGCCGTTCCTTTCGCTCTACCGCGCCCTGACCGGGATCGCCTACACGCCGGATTCCCTGAAAGCCTGCGGCCGGAGGATCTACGCGCTGGAGCGGCGCGTCAACAACCTCCAGGGGCGGGACCGGGCCTACGACGCGTTCGTCCCCGCCAAGCTCAAGGTCCCGCTCAGCCGGGGCGCCCACAGCGGCCGGGCCGTCGACGAGGCGTTCTACAACTCCGTCCTCGACGCCTATTACGAAGCCTGGGGCTGGACGAAGGAAGGCCGGGCGCTCTGATGGAAAAGCTCCTCATCCGCGGCGACCGCTCCCTGCGCCTCCGGGGCGAGGTCCGCATGAGCGGGGCCAAGAACGCCGTCCTCCCGGCGATCGCCGCCTCGCTCCTGACGGCCGGCGAGGTCCGGCTGACCAACGTCCCGCGCGTCAAGGACGTCGAGACGATCCTGACCCTCATCGCCGGCCTGGGCGGTTCGACCGCGGGATCGGGCGACGCCGTCTCGATCCGCGTCCCGGAGATCCGCTCGGACGAGGCCTCCTACGAGCTCGTCCGGGCCATGCGCGCCTCCATCCTCGTCCTCGGCCCGCTCGTGGCCCGCTTCGGCAAGGCCGTCGTGGCCCTGCCGGGAGGCTGCGCCATCGGGTCCCGCCCGATCGACCTCCACATCGCCGGGCTGCAGAAGCTCGGCGCGACGATCTCGCTCGAGCACGGCTACATCCGGGCCGAGGCCGACCGCCTCCGCGGCGCGGAGATCGTCTTCGAGAAGAAGACGGTCACCGGAACGGAGAACCTGCTCATGGCCGCCGCCCTGGCCAAGGGCGAGACGGTCCTCGGGAACTGCGCCCGGGAACCGGAGGTCGTCGACCTGGCCGAGCTCCTCAACAAGATGGGCGCGAAGATCGACTGGATCGACGACGAGACGGCCCGCATCCGCGGCGTGAAAGAGCTCGGCGGGGCGTCCCACGCCATCATCCCCGACCGGATCGAGACGGGCACCTTCCTCGTCGCCGGGGCCCTCGCGTCCGGGGACTTCCTCGTCCGCGGCGTCGTCCCCGAGCACGTCCGGAGCGTCGTCGACAAGCTCCGGGCCTCGGGCGCCTATGTCGAGACCGAAGGCGAGGCGGCCCTGCGCGTCGTCGGCGCGGGCGAGGTCCGGGCCCAGGACATCACGACGTCGCCCTACCCCGGCTTCCCCACCGACATGCAGGCCCAGTTCATGGTCCTGCTGACCCAGGCCGCGGGGACGTCCATCGTCACCGAGACGATCTTCGACCGGCGCTACGCGCACGTCAACGAGCTCGTCCGGCTCGGCGCGTCGATCGAGGTCCAGGGCGACAAGGCCGTCGTCAGGGGCAAGACCCCGCTCTCCGGAGCCGAGGTCGTCGCGACCGATCTCCGGGCCTCGGCCGCCCTCGTCCTGGCCGGGCTCGTCGCCGCCGGCGAGACCACGGTGACCGAGATCGAGCACCTCGACCGCGGCTACGAGCGGATCGAGGAGAAGCTCCGGGGCCTCGGGGCCTCGATCGAAAGGAGCGCAGCGTGAGCGCCCCCGCCCCCGAAGATTGCCTGTTCTGCCGCATCGTCCGCGGCGAGATCCCGGCCAAGGTCGTGTTCGAGAACGAGCGCCTCTTCGCCTTCGAGGACGTCCGGCCCATGGCCCCGGTCCACTTCCTGATCGTCCCTAAGACCCACTTCGCCTCGCTCGACGAGGTCCCCGAGGGCGCCGGCGCCCTGCTCGGGGAGATCCTGCTCCGGGCCCGCGAGATCGCCCGGGAGAAGGGCATCGGCGAGACGGGCTACCGGATCGTCCTCAACACGGCCCGGGACGCGGGCCAGACGGTCTTCCACATCCACTTCCATGTCCTCGGCGGCCGGCCCCTCTCTTGGCCGCCGGGCTGAGCCATGGCCTATCTCATCGACGGCAACAACCTCCTCGGCCGCATCGCGCCGCAGGAGCTGAGGGAGAGGACGGGCCGCGACGGCCTGGTCGTGCGGCTTCTCGCCTTCCAGCGCGTCACCCGGACCCGCATCCACCTCGTCTTCGACGGCAATCCCGAGCCGACGCCGACGGACGTCCCGGTCAACGCCAGGTTCGTCGTCCACTATCCCGGCGAAGGCCAGAGCGCCGACGACGTCATCCGCGACATGATCGCCCGGCAGACCGACCGGCGCCGGTTCTTCGTCGTCAGCTCGGACCGGGCCATCCGCGAGCTGGCCAAAAAGAGCGGGCTCGAGTCCGTGACCTCCGACGTCTTCGCCCGGGAGCTCAAGGCCACGATCAAGGAGGGGAAGAAGCGGCGCGAGCTCGACAAGAAGACGGAGATCCCGTCTTCGCTCGAGATCGACCTCTGGGACGAGGTCTTTAAATCCAAGCCATGAGACGCTTCACCCTCGTCGGCGCGGGACGGCTGGGGACGGTCCTCGCGGCGGCGCTCGCGCGGCGGGGCTGGACGCCCGA
>JBGSUG010000030.1:0-2756 GCA_041736225.1 Candidatus Aminicenantales bacterium
CGAGGGCGGCGATCTTGGCGTCGAGGTCGCGCCCGGCGCCCTTGGCGCGCTTCCGGGCGGCGGCCGTCCAGAGACCGAGGAATTCGGGCGTCGCGGGGAATTCGCGCAGGCCGGGGACGGTCAGCCGCTCGATCCGCTTGAGCGAGCGCTGGTTGGAGATGTCGAACTCACGCAGGGAGACGATCCGGGAGCCGTCGAACTCGATGCGGAAGGGATTCGCTTCCCAGGGCGAAAAGACGTCGACGATGCCGCCGCGCCAAGCGTACTCGCCGGGCGAGGCGATGAGGTCCTCGCGGGCATAGCCGTAGCGGCCGAGGGTTTCGAGGAGGGCGTCGTGGTCGGCCTCCCCGCCCACTTCGAGGGTCAGGAACAGGCCGGCGAGGTCCTCGGGGCGGGGCACGGGCTTGAGCAGGCCGCCGAGGCTGGTGACGATCAGGGCGGGCGGCGCGGTGAGCAGTCGGCGGAAGAGCCTCATCCGGGACGACGCGGCGTCGAGGGCCGGCGGGACCTCGAAGTAGGGGTTGTCGGAGAGGGGGGCGAGGGTGGCCGAACCGGCCTCCGGAGCGAGGCGGGCGAGGAAGAAGCGGCAGTCCCGCTCGAAGGGGGCCAGCGGGGCGGATTCGGCGCGGATGAAGACGACCGGCCGGCCGGCCGTTTTGGCCAGGCAGGCGAGAAGGTAGGGCTTGGCCGGTTCGATCACGCCGTGGACGGAGAGCGGCCGCTCCGGCGAGGCGACGGCCCGGGAGAGGTCGCCGAACTCCGGCGTGCGAAAGAGAAAGTCGAGGCTCACCGGGCTATTCTAACGGCGGGGCCTGACGCGGTCAAACGAACAAGAAGGGACCTGGTCTTCGCAAGCGCCAATTTTCCCCTGGGAATGCGAAGTCCAGGTCCCCGCTGGCAAGATTGGACCAGGTCTTCGCTCAAGGAGATTCGGGGACATGTACCGGTTCGGTACGTGTCCCCTTCTTTCGCCCTCCGTTTCAGGCCGTGCTGGTTTCGGGACCGATATTCGGCTATATTTGGGCCTCATGGGAAGAACCCATGGGGACACGTACCCGGGGTCCATGTCCCCAATCCATTTCCCGCTCCTATTTCGACGCTCTCGATGAGGTGTCCGACATGAATCGAACAGTCCTTTTATTACTCATTGCCGTCGCCGCGCTCGCATTCGCCTGCACCCTCTTCGCCCTGGGCCCCGCGCAGGCCGCGGCCGAGGACGCCCTCACGGTCAAGGCGCGCGGGCTCCTCGCGGCCATGGAAAAAGGCGATTTCCAGCTCGCCGCCCGCGATTTCGACGAGACCATGCTCAAGGTGTCCGGACCGGACAAGCTCGAGCCGATGTGGACGAAGCGACTGCCGGCCCAGCTCGGTGCGTTCAAGAAGCAGGCCGGGGCCCGCCGCGAGCAGCTCCAGGGTTACGAGATCGTCCTCGTCACCTGCGAGTTCGAGAAGGCCACGCTCGACGCCCGGGTCGTCTTCGACAAGGCCGGTAAGATCGCCGGGCTCGGGTTCGTTCCGACGGCGCCCCCGGCGAAATACGAACCGCCCGCCTACGCCGAAGTTGCCAAGTTCGAGGAGACCGAAGTCACCGTGGGTTCTGGAGAGTGGGCCCTGCCCGGGACGCTGACGATGCCCAAGGGCACGGGGCTGTTCCCGGCCGTCGTCCTCGTCCATGGCTCGGGCCCGAACGACCGGGACGAAACGCTCGGCCCCAACAAGCCGTTCAAGGACCTGGCCTGGGGGCTGGCCTCGCGCGGCATCGCCGTCTTGCGCTACGACAAGCGCAGCAAGGTCCACCAGTCCAGGATCCTGGCCGACGCCAAGCTCGAAGCGACGATGACGGTCAAGGACGAGACGATCGACGACGCCGTGGCCGCGGCGGCCTTGCTGCAAAAAGCGAAAGGCATCGATCCGAAGCGGGTGTTCATCCTGGGGCACAGCCAGGGGGGATTCCTCATGCCGCGGATCGCGCTTGGGGCCGAGTCCCTGGGCGTCGCCGGATTCATCAGCCTGGCCGGTCTGACCCGCCCTCTCGATGACACCATCCTGCGGCAGATGAACTATATGCGTTTCCTGGCCGGCGAGGCGGCCTCGTCGGAGGAGGAGACGAAGAAGATCAAGGACGTCGAGGCGGCCGTGGCGAAGGTGAAAGCCCTCACCGGCGCGGACCGGGGTTCGACGGCGAAGATCCTGGGCGCGATGCCGGCCTACTGGCTCGACCTGCGGGGCTACGACCCGGCGGAGACGGCCAAGTCGGTCAAGAAGCCCATGCTGTTCCTACAGGGGGGCCGCGATTACCAGGTCCAGAAGATCGACCTGGACAACTGGAGCGCGGCTTTGAAGGACCGCCGGGACGCCGAGTTCAAGTACTACCCGAAGCTCAACCACCTCTTCTTCGCGGGCGAAGGCGTCATCACGCCGCTCGAATACATGCAGAAGCACGGCAGCGTCGCCGAAGAGGTCGTGACCGATATCGCCGCCTTCATCGCCAGGCACTGAACCCGGGCGCGGGCTGCGACGCGTGCCGGGGCGGCACATGTCCCGGGATCAGGCGTGCGGAATTGAGGTGTGGTTCGAGATCTCGGAGCTCGTCGTGACCAGGTCGCGGACCGAGAGCTTGCGGACGCTGTCGTTCCCGGTGAGCCGGGCGAAGTCCCGGAGCTCCTCGGTCGAGACGCGCAGGAAGTTGGCCAATCCGCGGGCCGCCTCCGCGACGTCGAGCCGGGCCCGCAAGCCCGGGTCCTGCGTGGCGATGC
>JBGSUG010000383.1:0-3482 GCA_041736225.1 Candidatus Aminicenantales bacterium
GCCGCGGCCAGGCCGGCCGGTCCGCCTCCGATGACGACGACGTCGCGGGTTTCGGGCGGTTCGACCATGGCTCAGCCCTTCGGCCTTCCGTAAAATAGCCGCGATCCGCCGCCCCGCTTGGTGATCCCGTCGACGGGGACCCCTTCGTCCCTGAGGATCTCGACCAGGCGCGGCCCACAGAAGCCGCCTTGGCACCGGCCCATTCCGCAGCGGGTCCGGCGCTTGACGGCGTCGAGCGTCCGGGCGCCGAAGGGGTTCTTCAGGGAGGCGACGACCTCGGCGCGGGTGACGTGCTCACAGCGGCAGACCATCTCGCCCCAGTCGGCGTCGGCCGAGACCCGGGCTTCGCGTGCGGCGTCGTCCAGGTCCGCGAATCGCCGTTCGACGGGCCGGCCCGGCTCGAAGTCCAATTTCGGCCGGAGGTCCAGGCCCGTCCCGATCATCCCGGCCACCATCCCGGCGATGGCCGGAGCCGCGGTCAGGCCCGGCGATTCGATGCCGACGAGGTCGATCCAGCCGGGCCGAGCGGCGCTCTCTGCGACGACGAAATCTCCGAATCCGCCCGCCCCGCTTGGATCGACGAGCTTGGGCCGGATCCCCGTGTATGTGTGGATGAAAGAGATCCGGGCGAGCCCGGGCATGAGCCGGGCCGCTTCGACCTTGAGCCGGGTGACGACCTCGCGGGTCGAAGCCAGATCGCGCTTGTCCCCGACCGGTTCGGCGCTCGGCCCGAGGATGATGTGCCCTTCGAGGGTCGGCGTGATATGGATACCGAGGCCCGGGTCGTCGCGAGGCGGAACGGGATAGACGGGCATGCCGAGCCCGAAGCCGCAGTCCTTATCGGTGATCAGGTATTCGCCCCGATACGGAAGGATCCGGTAGTCGCCGCTCCCGGCCAGGCGGGCGACCTCATCGGAGAAGAGCCCGGCGCTGTTGACGACCCGCCGGGCGGCGAAGGTCCCCTTGGGCGTCGAGAGCCGGAAGAGGCCGCCCGCGAAGCCGACCGCCTCGACCGGCGCCTCGAGCATCACCGTCGCGCCGTTCCTCCAGGCCGATTCGGCCAGGGCGTAGGTGAACTCGTAGGGCGAGATGATGCCGGTCTGCGGGGAGTGGAGGGCCCAGCGGCCGCGGGCCAGGGGTTCGAGACGGCCGATGGCGGCCGCGTCGACGATCTCGAGACCGGGGACGCCGCTCTTTTCCCCCTCGGCCATGAGCTCCTCGAGGCGGGACCGGCCCTCGTCCTCGAGGGCGACGACGAGCTTTCCGGTCTTGCGGTGGGGGACGCCGAGCTCCACGGCCAGAGCGTAGATCAGGCCCAGCCCGGCGACGTTGGTCTTCGCCTTGAGCGACCCCGCCGGCACGTTGAAGCCGGCGTGGATGACGCCGCTGTTGCCCTTGCTGATGCCTTCGGCGAGGTCCGACTCTCTCTCGATGAGGAGGAGCTTCAGGTCGTAGCGGGAAAGCTCGCGGAGGACCGCACAGCCGACGACGCCTCCGCCGATGACGGCAACGTCGTAGACCGCGCTCTCACTCTCGCTCATGGCCCGCCCGGCCCGTTATCATATCAAATCGGGCCCCGGCCACCAAAGGGCGGCCTTCCCGGGCGGAGCGGCTCCCCTGCCTCGGGGGCCGCCTCAGGCGGCGTAGGTCTCGCCCAGGCGCTCGAGGAGGCGGTGGAACTCCTCGTGCCGGTCCTCGCCGACGATGTGCTTCTCTACGTCGGTGAAACGGGCTTCGAGCTCCCGTTGCTGCTCGTCTGAGAACCGGGCGTCGGCCATCGGGAAGAGGACGCGGTCCTCCTTCCTGATGTGCTGCGTGAGCAGGGCGCCATAGCGCCGGGCCGCCTCGGCAAAGGCCCGCGCCGCCGATCCCTCTCCCGCGCAGAGGCCGGCCAGCGTCCCGGCCATGGCGGCGACGTGTTTCCGGCCCTCGACGTGTTCCGCGAGCATGACGCCGATGGGACCGCCCTCGCGCGCCACGCCGACCTTTTCCATTTCCGGGAAGAGATAGTCCTCCTCCTTGGCGTGATGGCACTTGTCGGCGAAGTCGCGCAGGAATCCCACGCACCGGGCCGGATCGTCCGGCGGAACGGCGCCGCCGGTGTCCAGGCGTTCGGCGATCTTCCCCAGGATCCCGATCATCTTCAGGATGGCCTGATGTTCGTGACTGAGCTCGGCCGTCGGTTTCATCGTTTTACTCCTTTTCGGGTGACCCGGTCCGCCTTGCCCCTGTCGGCGAGGAGCCCCGCGACGGTCACGGCCTCGAGCTCGGCGACGAGGCCGGACTCGAGCCGGTCCAATGTCTTTCTGAGCGGACACGTCCGGACGTCGGGACAGACCCGGGTCTTGAACACACATTCGTGGACCTTGACCGGGCCTTGGAAGACCCGGATGACGTCGATCAGGCGGATCGCCGCGGCGGGCCGGGCCAGAACAAAACCGCCCCCCTTGCCGCGGGACGACACGACGATCCCGGCCCGGGCCAGCGTCTGCATGATCTTGCGGAGGTAGGGCCGGGGCAGTCCGAGCGGCCCGGTCATCCCGGAGACCGGGGCCACCTCGCCGCTGCGACCGGCGATCTCGACCAGGGCCTTGATGGCGTAATCGGCGTCCTGGTTGATCAATCTCATCGTGTCTCCTTAGCTAATGATACTTATTTGGTATCATATTGTCAAGCGGTTGACAGAAGGGGGGCCGGAAAGGTAATAAGGAGTGGCCGCATCACGGATCAGAAAGAGAGGGACCGATGCTCGTCAAGGTCCTCGTCATCGGCGCGTACGCCGTGCTGACGCTCGCCGTCGGCTGGCTCGGACTGAAGAAGGCCCGGACCTTCAACGACTTCTTCCTCGGCGGCAGGTCCGTCGGACCGCTGATGTCCGCCTTCACCTACGCGGCAGCCTATTTTTCGGCCGTCCTCTTCATCGGCTTCGCCGGCAAGGTCGGCTGGGGCTTCGGCCTGTCAGGGCTCTGGATCGCCCTGGCCAACGCGCTGGTCGGCGTCCTCGGCGTCTGGGCCCTCCTCGGGAACCGCATCCGGAAGATGTCGGTCGAGCTCCAGGTGTCGACCATGCCCGAGTTCCTGGAAAAGCGCTACGGGAGCCCGTTCCTGAAGCTCATCGCCTCGCTGGCCGTCTTTCTCTTCCTCGTCCCCTACTCGGCCGCCGTCTTTATCGGGCTGTCCTATCTGTTCAAGGCCAATTTCGGCATCGGGTTCGTCTCCGCGCTCCTCGTCATGGGTTCGTTCACGGCCTTCTACCTCGTTCTCGGCGGCTACAAGTCGATGACGATGATCGACGTCGTCTTCGGCCTGATCATGTGCTTCGGCTCGGCCGTGCTCATCGGCAGCACGGTCGACAAGGCCGGCGGCTTCGGCCAGCTCGTTTCCGGCCTGGCGGCGATCGACCCGCGGCTCACGGCCGCCGTCGGCCCGGGCGGGGCCTGGCCGCTTTTTGCCCACGTCTTCCTGACGAGCATCGCCCCGTT
>JBGSUG010000011.1:0-3554 GCA_041736225.1 Candidatus Aminicenantales bacterium
GGCGCTCGTCCTGGTCATGGCGGGCGGCGCGCAGGAGCCGGCGGCGGCGCAAACGAGGCAGGAGGCCGAAGCCGGGGGCGGCCTTCTCAAGCTCCTGGGCATCGAACCGTCGGCCGAATCGGTCGACTACGTCCGGACGAAGACGCAGTTCCAGCTCCACACCCTGCTCACGGAGCAGCGTCACCCGAAGACCTGGCCCCTCGGCGAGAGGATCCGGGAGGACACGCTGGCCGGGCTGAAGATGCTGTCGTCGGTCGACGAGGACATCCGGGTGAAGATGGAGGAGCTCGCGGCGGCTCCAGAGGCTCTCGAGCAGGCGGCGAAGGCGGTCGAGGGCGCCATCCGAGGCGGGCGGAAAATCTACGTCTACGGGTGCGGCGCGACCGGCCGGCTGGCCAAGCAGATGGAGAGCACCTTCTGGCGGCCGTTCTGGCGCAAGGTCAAGGCGGACGGGCGGAGCTGGGTGAAGCTGAAGGGGCGGATCGGCGTGGGGATCGAGGACGCGCTCGTCGGCGAGATGACCGGGGCCGACCGGGCCCTGATCAGCTCGCTCGAGGGCTTCGAGGACCTGCAGCTCATCGGCCGGCTGCAGCTCGAGGACCGCGGGATCGAAAAGGGCGACGTCGTCATTTGCGTCACCGAGGGCGGCGAGACGTCGTCGGTCATCGGCACGGTGCTGGCAGCGCTGGACCAGTGGAAGAGCGCGAGCGGGGGCGTTTACGACCCGGGCACGAGCCGCGAGCACCTCTACTTCGTCTACAACAACCCGGACGAGCGGCTGCTGCCGTTCGAACGGAGCCGGCGGGTCATCACCGAGCCCGGCATCACCAAGATCAACCTGACGACCGGCCCGCAATCCATCACCGGGTCGACGCGGATGCAGGCGACGACGATCGAGACGTACGTCGTGGCCGCGATCGTGGAGACGGCCGTGGAGAGGGCCCTGGGGAAGACGCTCGGGCAGAAGGACATGGCCCGGCTGGGATTCGCGGAGGGGACGGGCGTCGCGGCGAAGCTGAGGCGGTTCGGGGCGGCGCTAGACGGCGTCAGGGCGGCCCTGCCGGAGCTCGCGGCGCTCACGGACATCGAGGCGGCGGCCTACGCGGGGGGGCGGTTCTCTACCTATTACGCCGAGAAAGGGCTGATCACCGTCTTCATCGACAGCACCGAGCGGAGCCCGACGTTCCGGCTGTACCCGCTCGACACGGTCAACGAGCCGGCGCGGAAATGCTGGATCCAGGTCTGGACGAAGGCCGGCGCGCCGGGCGAGGCGTGGCAGGCGTTCCTGGGGCGGCCCTTCCGGGGCCTGGCGGCGGAGAAGTACCGGCGGCCGTTCGAGACGGAGGTCGAGGACCCCTATCTGAGGCGGGCGGCGCTCGAGAGCCTGAAAAAAGCCGGCGACGAACAGGCCGCGCTCTACGACTTCTCGCTGTCGAAGGCCAACACGGAGGGGCGTGGGCCGAAGAAGGGCGATATCGCCGTTCTCGTCGCGCTGACGCCCGAGGAGAAGGAGTTCGAGCGGGAGGATTCGTCGTTCGCGAAGGTCCTGAGGTGGGCCGGCGAGGGAGGGGCGGATGCGGCCGTCGTGATCGTCACGGACCGCGGGCGGAAGGACTTCCCCGAGTTGGCCGAGCGTGTCCGGCGCGGCTGGAAGGGTATGTCCGGGCGGCTCGTCGCGGTCCCGGTGTACGTTCCGGCGGCGGGCGACGCGTTCGGCATCCGGCAGCAGATGGCCGCCAAGATGCTGCTCAACGCCCATTCGACGGCGGTCATGGCCAAGCTCGGCAAGGTCGTCGGGAACACGATGACCAACGTCAGCCCCAGCAACCTCAAGCTCATCGGGCGGGCCACGTTCCTCATCCAATCCCACGTGAACGACGTGCTCGGCACGGCCGAGTGGGTCAAGGCGAACGGCCGGCGAGAGCCCGTCTCCTACGGCGAGGCCAACGCGGTCCTCTACGACGCCATCGCCTACCTCAAGGACAAGCCGGCGGCGGCGGGGCAGACGGCGGAGGTCGCGTTCTCCATCATCCGCATCCTCGAGTCGCTGCGGCTGGGGCACGGCCTCGACCGCGAGGAAGCGCTCGCGCTGGTCAAATCCCCCGGCCTCAGCAGCTACCTTTCCAGCCTCAGATAAAACAAAGAGGGGACCTGGTCTTCACACGACCGGTTTTCTCTCTGGAAATGTGAAGACCTGGCCCCTTGTTAGCCTATCTGGGAACCAACCGAAAGACGATATCCTTGACGGCCCGGACCAGGGTTTCATTATGATCCAGCTCCCGCTTCATGCGGCGGCAAATGTTGGCGATTCCGGACTCGCTGATGCCGAAGAATTCGCCGATCGTCTTGAGCGAATGATCGGTCGCCGCATGACCGACATGGATCGCGATGTTTCGGACGAAACGGCTTTTTGGCCCTAGCACAGCTTCCGATTCCTGTAGAATCCGGCGTAATTCAGGCCTGTTCTGGGGCCCGCTGAGCCGGGCATGACTCGGTAACTTTTGACGATTGGCGGGCTTCGAGAAAGCTTTTATCGTCAATGCGACGAAGTCCCGGCTCCCAAGGATCCCTGTCTCTTTGGCGGCGGCAAGCGGACTGGGGCCTCCGCGCAACATACGGGCGTGGACATGCGCTTGATAGGCCTTCCGGGCCTCGACCGGCGATCTCCCAAAGAGCCCGAGAACGAATCCGCTTCCTGTCCATGGCCGGAAAGGGCCGATCCCCAGATATTCACGATAATTGGACCAGGCGTATTCCTCCGGAAGTTTGACGAGCTCGGCCCGAACGGGATTCAAGTGTATATAGGGGGCGACTTCTTGGGCGTACTCCTTGGCCTGAACGAGAGTTGCCTGGAACCTGGATTGAAAGGTGTGCCCGGAGTGGGCATGCTTCGTGTTGAAATAGCTCGAATATTTCAGGTTTATAAGATGCATGATCCGCGAGAGATTGCCGTCCGGCGTTTCCAGGAAGAGATGATAATGATTCCCCATGAGGCAATAGACATGAAAGACGACGCCAAACCTCTCGTGGGCTTCGCGGAGGCAATTCAGAAAGAAGTGCCGGTCGTCATCGTCGATGAAAATGGCCTGCTTCCGGTTTCCCCTGGAGGTGACATGATAGAAAGCTCCGGGAAATTCTATCCTGGGCAGCCTGGCCATTTTACCGTCCTAAATTTGCCGTCCATATTTTATGGACGTATAGGACCGGGCGTCTTTCTCATGCGGAGAGAAAACGGGGGGACCAGGTCTTCACAAATCCAGGGAGGAAAGGACCTTTGTGAAGACCAGGTACCGTCTTAAGGCATGGGGGGGGCGCCGTCGAAGCTGTAGCAGGGGGCGACGGCCGGGCGCGGCTTGCGCTTCGGCTTGGTCTTGACCTGCGGGTAGACGAACAGCTCCCCGGCGTAGTTCCGGAGCACGACCTGCTCGTCGGTGATCGACTGCAGGTACTTCGGCAGGACCGGGATCTTGCCGCCGCCTCCGGGCGCGTCGATGCAGTAGTACGGCACGGCCAGGCCGGACGTCCAGCCGCGCAGGCTCTCCATGATCTCGAGG
>JBGSUG010000093.1:0-3336 GCA_041736225.1 Candidatus Aminicenantales bacterium
GTTTTCACAAAGGCCGGTTTCTCCCTGAAGATGTGAAGACCTGGCCCCTCTTTGTTTGCGCTTTAGCGAAGGGATCGAGGCGCTCATCCCCGAACGGGTCCTGTCCGGTGGCGTCCCCGTCCGGCTTCGGCTCCACCCATCCCCCCGTGGGGTACCCCTTCCGCCTCCAGACGGCCGGGGACTGGCCCCCGGCCACCCGTTCTCGGGATAAGCGCCTTGCCATTATTAAAGGACGGGGTCAAACCTACCTTTCATCACTTTTGCTAATTTTTGTCAGAAAGTGATGAAAAGTAGGTTTGACCCTGTCTTTGCTTCTGATTTCCGCAGTTCGGTGTTAGGATAAGCGGGCCGGGGGAGCCCATGAGCAAGTACCGCTGCCGCATCTGCCAGTACGAATACAACGAGAAGACGGAAGGGATCTTTTTCGACGATCTGCCCATGGATTGGGTCTGCCCCGTCTGCGGCGCCGCCAAGTCCGAGTTCGACCTCCTCGAAGAGGCCCTTCCGCCGCCCGCCGAGCCCACGCCGAAGCGCGAGACGATCGACGACTTCCGGCGCTCCTCCGACGAGCTCGAGACGCGGATGGCCGACATCCATCGCATGGCCCTCACGGGCGAATCCGTCGTCGAGCCCATGCGCACGCGCCAGCCGGTCGTGTCCTGGGACGACATCCTCGTCAAGGGGGCGCAGCTGGCCCGCCAGCCGCTCAACCGCGACGAGACGGTCGATACCCGGACCGTCATCGGGCCCAGGGCGAAGCAGCCGCTCGTCGTCGGGACGCCGATCATCGTCAGCCACATGTCGTTCGGGGCGCTGTCGAAGGAAGCCCACTCCGCCCTGGCCCTCGGCAGCGCGGCCGCCGGGACGGCCATGGGCTCGGGCGAGGGCGGCATCTTGCCCGAGGCCCTGGGCCTGGCCCACAAATTCATCTTCGAATACGTTCCCAACCGCTACGGCGCCACCGCGGAGAACCTCCGGCGGGTCGACGCCGTCGAGATCAAGATCGGCCAGTCGGCCAAGCCCGGCATGGGCGGGCACCTGCCCGGGGGCAAGGTGACCGCGGAGATCGCGGCCTTGCGCGGCTTCCCGGAGGGAACGGACATCGTCAGCCCGTCGCGCTTCCCCGACATCGCCACGTGCGACGACCTCCGGCGCAAGGTCGACGAGTTGCGGGAGATCTCCGGGGGCCGGCCCATCGGCATCAAGTTCGCCGCCGGCGACGTCGAGGCCGACCTCGAGTTCGCGCTCTCCGCCGGCCCGGATTTCATCACCATCGACGGCCGGGCCGGGGCCACCGGCGCCGCCCTCAAGCTGATCAAGGACGCGACCTCGATCCCCACCGTCTACGCCCTCGACCGCGCCCGCCGCTACCTCGAGACGAGGGGCATCGAAGGCGTGACGCTCATCGCGACCGGCGGCCTGCGCGTCTCGTCGGACTTCGTCAAGGCCCTGGCCCTCGGCGCCGACGTCGTGGCCATCGGCACGGCCGCGCTTATGGCCATCGGCTGTCAGCAGTTCCGCATTTGCGATTCGGGCCGCTGCCCCGTGGGCATCGCCACCCAGGACCCGGGCCTGCGGGCCCGGTTCGACATCGACGAGGCGGCCCGCGGATTGGCCAACTTCCTGCGCGTCTCGACCGAGGAGCTCCGGGACTTCGCCCGGCTCACCGGGAACGACAGCGTCCGGAAGCTCTCGGTCCGTGACCTGGTCACGACGAACTCCGAGATCTCGGCCCACACATCGATACCCCACGCCTGAGCCGGGGACATGGGCCGCCCCGATACGTGTCCCCGCCTTGCGCCCGGGTTCAGTGCCTGGCGATGAAGGCGGCGATGTCGGTCACAACCTCTTCGGCGACGCTGCCGTGCTTCTGCATGTATTCGAGCGGCGTGATGACGCCTTCGCCCGCGAAGAACAGGTGGTTGAGCTTCGGGTAGTACTTGAACACGGCGTTCTCGCGGCCCTTGAGTGCCGCGCCCCAGTTGTCCAAGTCGACCTTTTGGACCTGGTAGTCGCGGCCGCCCTGCAAGAACAGCATGGGCTTCTTGACCGACTTGGCCGTCTCCGCCGGGGCGTAGCCCCGCAAGTCGAGCCAGTAGGACGGCATCGCGCCCAGGATCTTCGCCGTCGAATCCCGGTCCGCGCCGGTGAGGGCCTTGACCTTAGCCACGGCCGATTCGACTTCCTTGATCTTCTTCGTCTCCTCCTCCGACGAGGCCGCCTCGCCGGCCAGGAGACGCATATAATTCATCTGCCGTAGGATGGTGTCGTCGAGAGGACGGGTCAGGCCGGCCATGGAGATGAATCCGGCGACGCCCAGCGGCTCGGCCGCGAGCGCGATCCGCGGCATGAGGAATCCGCCCAGGCTGTGGCCGAGGATGAAGACCCGCTTCGGATCGATGCCCTTCGCTTTTTGAAGCAACGCCGCCGCGGCCACGGCGTCGTCGATCGTCTCGTCCTTGACGGTCATCGTCGCTTCGAGCTTGGGGTCGGCCAGGATCTTCTTCCCGTAAACCTTGCTGCGCTTGTCGTAACGGAGGACGACGATGCCGCGCGTCGCCAGGCCCCAGGCCAGGTCCTTGAACGGCTTGTTGGGGCCGAGCGTTTCGTCACGGTCGTTCGGGCCCGAGCCGTGGACGAGGACAAGAGCGGGGAACGGTCCCGCGCCCTTGGGCATCGTCAGCGTCCCGGGCAGGGCCCACTCTCCGGAACCCACGGTGAATTCGGTCTCCTCGAACTTGGCCGCATCGGCGTAGGCGGGAGGCTCGTATTTCGCGGGCGGCGCCGGCGGCACGAACTGGAGGCCGGCGATCTTGCCGGCCTTGTCGAAGACGACCCGGGCGTCGAGCGTCGCCTTCTCGAACTCGCAGGTGACGAGGACGATCTCGTAGCCCTGGAGTTGCTCCCGGCGGGTCCCGGTCTGTTTCTTGAACGCACCGACCTGGGCCGGGAGCTGCTTCGTCCACATCGGCTCGAGCTTTTCGGGCCCCGAAAGCTTGAGCATGGTCTCGTCGAAATCGCGGGCGGCGAGCTGGAAATCGCCCTTTTCCATGGCCGCGAGGAACTCGCGGGCCTTGACCGTCAGGGCGTCCTCGGCCGCGGCCTGCGCAGGGCCCAGGGCGAAGAGGGCGGGGCCGGCTGCGAGAAACGCCAGGATCATCATGAATAGGAGCGTTTTTTTCATGCAGTCATTATAACCCAGTTTCGGGACCTGCCGGAAATCGGGAGGGGAAAAATTGGCGTTTGCGAAGACCTGGTCCCATCTTGGTTTGACCGCGTCAGGCCCCGCCGTTAGAATAGCCCGGTGAGCCTCGACTTCCTCCTTCGCACGCCGGA
>JBGSUG010000107.1:0-4792 GCA_041736225.1 Candidatus Aminicenantales bacterium
ACGCTGGCCGAGCTCATCGCCGCACGCAAGGCCGCCCTTCTCGTTCCCTTCGCCGGGGCTTCCGAAGACCATCAGATGGGCAACGCCCGCGAGCTCGAAAGAGTCGGCGGGGCCGTCGTCCTGGCCGAGGCGGAAGCGACGGCCGAGGCGATCGCCGGCCGCATCCTGGGCTTCCTCGGCCATCCCGAGGAGCTCGATGCGATGGAGCGCAACGTCGGCTGCCTCCAGGCCGAGGACCCGGCCGGCCGCATCGCCGCGCTCTGCCTGTCCCTGATGAAGGGCGGCCCCAAGGAGAACCCCGCGTGACCAAGAAAGGCTACCGCAAGCTCAACCACATCCACATGGTCGGCATCGGCGGCACCGGCATGAACGGCATCGCCGAGGTCCTGCTCAACCTCGGCTACAAGGTCTCCGGCTCCGATCTCCAGGAGAACGACGCCACCCGGCGCCTCGCGCGCCTCGGCGCCCGGATCGCCGTCGGCCACCGGGCCGAGAACCTCGAAAACGCCGACGTCGTCGTCACCTCTTCGGCCGTCCGCGAGGACAACGTCGAGGTGGCGAAGGCGCGGGCCGGCCTCATCCCGGTCATCCCCCGGGCCGAGATGCTGGCCGAGCTCATGCGGATGAAGTACGGCATCGCCGTGGCCGGCTCGCACGGCAAGACGACGACGACCTCGATGACCGCGCTCGTCCTCGAAGCCGGCGGCTTCGATCCGACCATCATCGTCGGCGGCCGGCTGAACACGATCGGGGCCAACGCCAAGCTCGGCGCCGGGGACTTCATCGTCGCCGAAGCCGACGAGAGCGACCGGTCCTTCCTCTACCTCTCGCCCTTCATCGCCGTACTGACCAACATCGACGAGGAGCACCTCGACCAGTACCAGGGCGTCGACGACCTCAAGACGACCTTCATCAACTTCGCCAACAAGGTCCCGTTCTACTGCCCGGTCATCCTCTGCCTCGACGACCCCAACCTCCAGAGCATCATCCCCCAGATCGAGCGGCGCATCATCACCTACGGTTTCTCGGCCCAGTCGGACCTCTCGGCCCGGGACTTCGCCTTCGACGAGTTCCGCAGCGCTTCCGTCCTGCTGGCCAAGGGCAAGCCCCTGGGGGGGCTCAAGCTCCAGGTCCCGGGCATGCACAACATCCTCAACGCCATGGCCGCGGCGGCGGTCGGGCTCGACCTGGACATCCCGCCCCGGACGATCCTCGAGGCCCTGGAGAGCTACACCGGGACGGGACGCCGCTTCGAGCTCCGCAAGACCGTCGGCAACATCATGGTCATCGAGGACTACGCCCACCACCCGACCGAGATCAAGGCCACCCTCGAGGCGGCCAAGCGGGGCTTCGCGCGCCGCGTCGTCGCCGTCTTCCAGCCCCACCGGTACACCCGGCTGTCCAAGCTCATGACGGCTTTCGCGACCGCCTTCAACCAGGCCGACGTCCTCGTCCTGACCGAGATCTACCCGGCCGGCGAGGACCCTATCGCCGGGGTCGACGGGAAGGCCCTCTACGAAGAGGTCCGCCAGTTCGGCCACAGGCAGGTCCACTTCGAGCCCGACCTGACGAAGGTCGCGGCCCTCCTCAAAGGGATCCTGGTCCAGGGAGACATCGTACTCGTCCTCGGGGCCGGGAACGTCAGCCGGACGATCCCGGACATCATCGCCGTTCTGGAGGCCGGGAGCTAGACATGTCGACCGACGTCCGCACGCACCGCCTGTTCCTCCGCCCCGGCGGCAGGGCCCACGCTCTCCGCAAGGACAGGAAGCGGCGCGTCTTCGGGATCAAGCACGTCCTGCTCCTGATCGCGCTCCAGGCCGGGTTCTTCCTGGCCCTCCGGGAGGCCTATCTCTTCCTCATCACCTGGGACGAGCTGACGATCCGCAAGGTCGACGTCGTCTGCGCCAAGGACAACCTGCGCCGGACCCTGGAAAACCACTTCGCCGGGAAGCGCCTCGGCAACATCCTCCTCTGCGACCTCGACACCCTGCGGGCCGGCGTCCGCCGCCTGGCCTGGGTCGAGGACGCCGGCGTCCAGAAGATCTTCCCCTCGCGCCTGCGGATCACGGTCGAGGTGAGGACGCCGTTCCTCCTCCTCGAGCGCGGCGGCCTCTGGCTGGCCGACGCCGGGGGCCGCCTCCTCGAGCCGGTCTATTCCCCCGACGAATACGCTCTTCCGGTCGTCTCGGACGACGGGAATTTCGCCTCCGCTTTCAGCGAGAAATGGGAGGCGGCCGGCCGGTGTTTCCTGTCCCTCCCCCCGGCCGAAAGCGCCCGGCTGGCGGCGATCCGCTGCGGCGACTTCGGGACGCTGGAGCTCCGCTTCAAGGACGACCCCGTCCGCGTCGTCGTCGGGGCCGCGTCCCCGGCCGCGGACCTGGCCCTGTTCCGGAGCAGCCGGACGCGCTGGGAAGGCCTCTTCGGGCCGCTCGCCCTCGTCAACATGGGCTTCGACGGCCGGATCTACGTGCGGGCCGCGGAGCCGGCCGGGGACGACGTCCCCCAACCTGACCAAGGAGACTGAGCCATGCCCAAGAACAACTACATCGTCGGGTTCGACATCGGGACGCGCAAGGTCGTCGCCGTCATAGGCGAGGTCACCGAAGAGCGCAAGGTCGAGATCATCGGCATCGGCACGGCCGAGTCCCACGGTCTGCGCAAGGGCGTCGTCGTCGACCTCGACGCGACGACCTCGGCCATCAAGAAGGCCCGGGAGGAGGCCGAGCTCATGGCCGGCGTCGAGATCTCCTCGGCCTTCTTCGGCATCTCGGGGGCCCACATCAAGAGCCTGAACAGCCGCGGCGTCGTCGCCGTCTCGGGCAAGAACCGGGAGATCACCCGCGAGGACGTCCGCCGCGTCGTCGATCAGTCCAAGGCCATCCCCATCCCGCCCGACCGGGACATCATCCACATCATCCCCCAGGAGTTCATCGTCGACGACCAGGACGGCATCAAGGACCCGACCGGCATGAGCGGCATCAAGCTCGAGGTCAACGTCCACATCATCACGGCGGCACTGACCTCGCTCCAGAACCTCCGGAGCTGCGTCGAGCGGGCCCAGATCGGCGTCGAGGAGATCGTCCTCAATCAGATCGCCACGGCCCAGGCCGTCCTGACCCAGGACGAGCGCGAGCTCGGCGTCGGCCAGATCGACATCGGCGCCGGGACGACCGAGGTGGCCATCTACGAGCGGGGCAGCCTCTGGTACACCTCGACCATTCCCCTCGGCGGCGACAATTTCACCAACGACATCGCCGTCGGCCTGCGGACGCCCATCCCGGAGGCCGAGCGGATCAAAAAGAGATTCGGCTGCATCGCCGGTCCGCCCGTGGACGACCAGGAGACGATCGAGGTGCCCTCGGTCGGCAAGGGCCGCAAGCCCCGGGTCCTGTCGCGCCAGCTGCTGGCCGACATCATCCAGCCGCGGGCCGAGGAGATCTTCCGGCTGGTCGACTCCGACATCAAGCGTCTGGGCTACGACAAGTCGCTGAACTCGGGCATCGTCCTCACCGGCGGCACGGCCCTCCTCGAGGGCCTCGAGGAGGTCGCCGAGGAGATCTTCGACCTGCCCGTACGGCGCGGCGACCCGAGCGGCGTCGGCGGCCTGGTCGACCGCGTCTCGACCCCCGATTTCTCCACGGCCGTGGGGCTCATCCTCTACGGCTTCCGCATATGGCAGGACCGCGGTCTCGCCAAGGACAGGAAGAAGGGCGCCATCGCCAGATTCAAAGACTGGTTCAAGGAAGGATAAGGAGGACATCATGAGCGACGAATCCAGCCGGCTGAAATTCCATCTCGTCGAAGACCAGCTCGGGGCCAAGATCAAGGTCATCGGTCTCGGCGGAGGCGGCGGCAACGCCGTCAACCGCATGATCGAGCACGGCATCCAGGGCGTCGAGTTCATCGCCGTCAACACCGACGTCCAGGCCCTCAACGGGAACAGGGCCAAGACGAAGATCCAGATCGGCAACCAGCTGACCAAGGGCCTCGGCTCGGGCGGGCGGCCGGAGGTCGGGAAGCAGGCGGCCATGGAGGATACCGAGCGCCTGCTCGAGATCCTCCATGGCGCCGACATGGTCTTCCTGACGACAGGCCTGGGCGGCGGCACGGGCACGGGCGCGACGCCGATCATCGCCAACATCGCCGCGGAGCTCGACATCCTGGTCATCGCCATCGTGACCCTCCCCTTCGGCTTCGAAGGGCGGGTCCGGGCGAAGCAGGCCCAGCTGGGCCTCGAGGAGCTCAAGTCGGCCGTGGATACGGTCATCGCCATCCCCAACGAGCGGCTCGTCCAGACGGTCAACATGGCCACCTCGGTCCAGGACGCCTTCCGGCTGGCCGACGACATCCTGCGCCAGGCCGCCCAGGGCATCTCGGACCTCATCACCAAGCCCGGCCTGATCAACCTGGACTTCGCCGACGTCAAGTCGGTCATGAAGGGCATGGGCATGGCCTTCATGGGCACCGGCCTGGCCACGGGCGACAACCGGGCCCTCGAGGCCGCCGAGAAGGCCATCTCCTCGCCGCTCCTCATCGACACGTCCATCGAGGGCGCGCACGGCGTCCTCATCAACATCACCGGCGGCAAGACGATGACCCTCCACGAGGTCTCCAAGGCCTCCCAGCTCATCCACAGCCTGGCCGATCCCGACGCCAACATCATCTTCGGCACGGTCATCGACGAAGCCATGAAGGACACGGTCAAGGTCACCGTCATCGCCACCGGGTTCGACCAGCCCCAGGAAAAGCGCGAGGCCGCGGACCCGACGCCGGCCGAGCCGGCGCCCGC
>JBGSUG010000152.1:0-1587 GCA_041736225.1 Candidatus Aminicenantales bacterium
CGGCCGCGGCCGCCCCAGCCGCGGCGCCCCCCGCTTCCGGCAAGCGGACTCTCGAAGCCTCCCTCACGGTCGGCCCGGGCGATCCCGAGGGCCTCTACGCCGTCCACGTCTGGACGGGCAACGAAAAGACCCCGCAGGGGATCGGCAAGGGTTGGTTCCTCCGCGGCCGGCTCATCGCCGACTATCCCATCCTGAGCCGGGTCGATCCCGAGCGGCCCGAAGCGGACATCCGCGACTACCTCGATGACTTTCGCTCGCTCGGCGGCAACTTCCTCATCCTCCACGTCCTCATGGATCCTCAGCAGGCCTACTATCCCTCGGAGATCGCCCGCAACAAGGTCCTCCGCGGCTCCCCGAGCGATTATGTCGAGACCTTCCTCCGCCAGGCCGACCGCCTCGGCTTCCCCTGCCTCCTCTCCGTCTCCTGGGACATGACCCACAACACGGACTACGCGACGGCGCCGGCCGAGATCCGGGCCGTCGCCGCCGAGCTGTGGGCGCTCTACGGGCGCCACGCCTCGCTCGCCGGTTTCTACTCCTACCAGGAAGGCAGCGGCACCTATCTCGTCCCCTACCTCCGCGACTTCTGCGGCCACGTCAAGGCCCTCCACCCCAATCTCCTCACGGCCTGCGCGCCCTACGTCGACGACCCGCTCCTTTCCGGCTACCTGAGCATGCTCGCGCCGCTCGACATGGTCGTCTTTCAGGGCATGACCATGGCCTCGTTCCGGCCCGACAACGTCAAGCGTTACCCCCTGCGCCGCGTCCGCGATCTCTGCGGCGTCGGCATCGGCGGCAAATGGCTCCAGGACAAGATCGCCATCACCCACACGGAGCTCTTCGGCTACCTCGAAAACCGCATCTCGGACAAGCACGCCACGACGGGTTACGGGAACATCCTCGGCCAGATCCTGAGCGCGGCGACGGCCGCCGGATCGGACGGGGTGAGCTTCTTCACCTACTACGCCAACATCCACGCCGCCGGGAGAAAGCCGTCGGAAGGCATCGACCGGGCCCGCCGGGCCGTCGTCGACGGACTCGAGGCTTATGACCTGATCCGGGACAAGATCGCCCGCGGGCCGAACCCCGTCGCCTTCTATTATCCCTACGAGGACTGGGTCGTCGAGCGCTGGGCCAACTCCTACGTGCCCGCCCTCGACGCCTTCCGCGTCCTCGGCGTCGCCGCCGATTTCGTTCCGTTCGCCCCGGCCGCCCGCGAGTCCGTCTATCCCTTCTATCCCTACAAGCCTAACCTCGAGTCCGTCGCGCGTCTCCTCGAGGCCGGGACCGTGCTCGTGCTGCCCGACGTCTCGGGCCTCCACACGACGGACAGCGAGTTCGTCAAGATCTTCCTCGAGCGCGGTGGCGCCGTCATCGCGTTCGGACCGCAGCTGCCCATGGGCAACACCTACGATCGGGACCGATTGCTCGGCGCGACGGAATCGACGAAGGTCCCCCGCCGGGAGATCGTCGTGAAAAATGCGAAGGGAGGGCGCGTCCGGGCCGGGACCCGGTTCGCGTTGCGGGCGGACAAGGCCTGGGCGGGCTGGAAAGCGGGTCCGGCCGCGGTCGTGGCCGAGTTCGAGG
>JBGSUG010000158.1:0-2092 GCA_041736225.1 Candidatus Aminicenantales bacterium
CGGCCGCGGCCAGACCGGCCCCGGCCGCGAGCGCCGCCAGTACCGCCAGGATCGTTGCTAACCTGCGCATGTTCTTCTCCCTGCTCCGCCCGCCGTCAGCCGGCCTTCTTCTCGAGGAGCTCGAGCAGGGCGGCTTTGGCCTTGGGCGTTCCGATCTCGCCCAGAGCCGTGACAGCGGCCCGGGCCAGCCGGGCATCCTTGCCCTTGGCGATCTCGAGCAGGGCAGCCACGGCCTCGTCGCTCCCGGTTTCACCGAGGGCGAAGAGCGCGTGTTCCTTGAGCTCTCGGTCCGTCTCCGTTCTCAGGATCTCGAGCAGGACCTTGACCGGCGCCCCGCCCTCCTCGTCCGTGAGGGCCAGGAGGACGGCCCGGCGGGCCCGCCCGGACTTGGCGTTCTTCATGACGTCGAGGAGCACATCGGTGCCGACGTCCCCTTCGATCTCGGAGAGGGCGAAGACGGCCATCTCGGCCATCTCGTCGTCCTCGCTCGTCAGGGCGGTCTTGAGAAGCGCGTCCTTGGCTTCGACGCCGCCATGCTCGCCCAGGGCCATCAGAGCGGTCCGGCGCATCTCTTTGTCCTTGGACGAAGCCAGGATCTGCTGGAGGAGGGCCAACGATTCTTTGCCTTCGATCTCGGCGATCTGAAAAAGCGCTGCCCGGGCCATCTCCTTGTCGGTCTCGTCGAGCACGATCTCCTTGAGCAGGGGCAGGGATTGGATGTCTTCGCGGTCCATGAGGGAGAACAGGGCCGCCTGGCGGATGTCGCGGTCCTTGGCTTCTTTCAGGATCCGGCGCAGCGCTTCGGTCGCTTCCTTGCCCTCGATCTCCTGCAGGGCGAAGGCGGCGGTCCGGGCCATCTCCCGGTCGGGTTCGGTCAGGGCGATCTGCGAGAAGAGGGCGACCATGCCCGGGTCCTCCGTGTCGGCTAGGGCGAAGAGCGCGTTGCGGCGGAGCTCCTCCGGCGCATTCGAGGCCAGCACTTCCTTCAGTAGCTTGACCGCTTCCGGACCGCCCTTGGATCCGACGGCGAAGAGGGCCGTGCGGCGGACCTCCTCGTCGGATTCGCCGAGGGCGATCGCGCGGAGCTTGGCGAAGGCCTCGGGGGACTCCATCTCTTCGAGCATGAATACGATCTGCCTCTTGAGCTTGGCGCTTCCGGCCTTGTCGTAGAGGCCGAGGATCGTCTCGAGCGCGTCCTCGTCGCCGATGTTCTGAAGGGCGTAGAGGGCCGTCATGCGGACGTCGTCCTCGGCCGCGTCCTCGTAGGACTCGATGATCGTCTGGTATTCGGGCTTGCCGGCCTTGGCCAGGCCCTGGGCCAGGCGGATCATGTTGGACTTGGCGTCGTCGGCCCACTCGCTCCCCGGATTCTCACCGACGAACTTCTGGTAGCACTTGAACACGGTCTCCGGAGACTGTCCGGTCTTCTCCAGGGCATAGCAGGACCAGAAGCGGGCATCGTCGACCCAGGCGCTCTTGGGGAACTGGCGGACGAGATCGTCCATCGCCGTCTTGGCGGGCGCCCATTTTTCCTCGAGGACGAGCGCGTAGGCCTGCTTGTAGGCCACGGCGTCCTTGTCCTGGCTTTCGATGTCCCCGGCGGCGACGGCCGCGGGGCCGGCCAGTCCGGCGGCCAGGACGAGGGCCAGGATGATGATCGTTCCGAGCGGATTTCTCTTCTTGCTGTTCATGTCGTGTCTCCTTAAGTCTTGCTGATCTTGGGTGCCCCGGTTCCCTCCGGAGCGGAAACGGCAGGACGGGCGTCGCGGCCCATCCGGTCGAGGTCGATCTTGAGGAAAATGCCGCGCGCGTCGACGCCCTGCTTCACGAGCTCTATTCCTTCGACGTCCTGCCCGGACTCGAGGTTGGCGATCTGCATCATGATGACCTCGAGTTCGGCGACGAGACCGCGCAGTCTCTTCTGGTCGCGGCCGGTGAGGGCCCGGCGGAGCGCCGGCGCTTCGGCGGCCAGGTTCCGGGACATGGCCTTCTTCCCGTCGAGGTCCAGGCCGTAGGCGTCCGCGCCCGCGGGCCCGGAGTTGACCAGGCCGAGGAGGAGGACCTTGGAGCGCTCGACGAAATTCCCGGCCTG
>JBGSUG010000187.1:0-9678 GCA_041736225.1 Candidatus Aminicenantales bacterium
CGCGCCCTGGGCCGCGGGCGAGAGCACCGCCCCGAACCGGCAATAGGCCAGGCACACCCCGCAGCCTGTGCAGGCCTCCGGCCTGATGACGGCCTCGTGCCCGCTGTGGAACTCGTGCCGTTCGGAGACTCGCGGCGACAGGACGAGGTGCAGGTCGGCCGCGTCGACGTCGCAATCGGCGACGACCGGGCGCTCCGCCAGGACGGCGAACGAGGCGGCCAGGCTGGTCTTGCCCGTCCCGCCCTTGCCGCTGATCACGACCAGTTCCCGCATCACGTTCGCTCCCCGCTACGCCCCTTCGCCGCGCCCTGCTCAAAGGACCGCCCGTTATACTCCGTTCTCACGGGATCGCCCCGCCTGCCCGTTCCAGAACGGCCTTCCGGAGCTTCTCGAACAGGCCGATGTATTCCGGCAGGGCCTCGACGATGAGCTCGCCTCTCGAATAGGCCTCGGCGATCCTCCGGTCATCCGGGATTTCCAGGAGAACGGGGATGCCCTCGTTCCCGCAGAACAGATGCACCCGGTCGTCCCCGATCCCGACCCGGTTGACGACCACGCCGAACGGGATCCGCAGCTCCCGCACCATGTCCACGGCCAGCTTGAGATCGTGCAGGCCGAAGGGTGTCGGCTCCGTGACGAGCACCACGAAGTCCGCGTCCCGGAGCGTCGCGATCACCGGGCAGGACGTTCCCGGTGGCGCGTCCAGGATCGCGGGCACCCCCTTTCGCAGACGGGCCTTCACCGCCCGGATAAGAGGCGGCGACATGGCCACGCCGACGTCGAGCCGGCCCTGGATGAGCGTGATGTTCTCCGCCCGGACCGTTTGGATGACTCCGATGCGGTTGTCGACTTCGCGAATGGCCTTCTTGGGGCACACCTTCGCGCAGCCCCCGCAGCCGTGACACATCTCCGGAAAGACAAGCGCGGCGGCCCCGAACGAAACGATGGCATGGTATTCACAGAAACGGCCGCATTCGCCGCAACCGTCGCAGAGGGCCTCGTCCACCTGAGGCACCGGGATGGAGACGGTTTCCGCCCCGGTCGGGATCCCCGCGAGAAAGAGATGGGCGTTCGGCTCCTCCACATCGCAATCCAGCAGCTGGACATCCGGGCCGAAGATCCGGGCCAGGTTCACTGACACGGTCGTCTTGCCGGTCCCTCCCTTGCCCGAAGCGACCGCAAGGATCATGACACCGCCCCGCTCGTCTTCTTTTTATGGAACTGGAACGTCCGCCGAGTGCCGCCGGCGAAGAGGAACAGGCCGGCGCCGGTGATCAAGGATACGAGGGGCTCTTTTTTCAGATGATGATCGCTGACCGAGAGGACGCCCCCGGGCTTGAGAACCCGGTACAGACCGGACAAGACCGGGCCGGGCTCAGGCAGGTCATGGAGAACATCGTATACCAACGTCAGGTCGACGCTTTCTCCCGGAAGGTCCGCCAGACCGGTCCCGAAAACGGACCGGATATTGCCGAGGCCACGCCGGCCGGCGGACTTCCGGACCGATCGAGCGGCCAGGGGGTGATGATCGAGCGCGTAGACGCGGCCCTGAGGGCCGACCAACCGCGCCGCAGCCAGGGAGAATCCGCCCGGACCGCAGCCAAAATCCAAGACCGTCAGGCCCTCCCGGATTCCGGCCTCCCTTAGGATCCTCGCGGGCGGCCTGAAGAAATCGCGTATCCGGAATTCGAACGACATCATCCGGAAAGAAAGATCGCTCTGCATGGGCTGTCCTCTGATCGCCTTTACCGTCCAAGAGCCATGATACGCCGTCGCAGGTCGCGTAGCTCAACTTCGAGACGCTGAGCCCGGAGTCTCAGCGAGACCAAGTCCGTTCCCAGTCCGGCGGGCCAGATCCGCATGGTGACTCCTGACCGGCCGGCGAAGCCGCTGAGCGGTTCATCCGGCGGACCGGAGAGTTTCAATAAGCAAAAGCCGCCGCCCCTGCCCGTCATGGGGCCTTGACCGTTAGGCCCCGTTCCGTCATAACCCGGCATCGGGATATCCTCCTGAACTCGTAGGCTCGGCGCCTGACGGCGCCGGCTGAGGCGCGCCGGGCGTTCGATCCCCTGTCCCCGATCACACCCAATGCCCGTCGACGTCGGCGGCTTTGGCTTCGACGAGCTTCCCGGCGCGATAGAGCTCCAGGGCCGCGGCCACGGTGGGAGCGTCGCTCGTGTAGACCTTGATCCCTGCCGCCTGAAGAACGCGGAACGCTTTCGGGCCGCAATGCCCGGACACGAGGGCGTTGACGCCCAGGCGGGCCACCGTTTCCGCCGACTGGATCCCGGCCCCCTGGGCCGCGTCCAGGCTCTGCCGGTTGTCTATCGCTTCGAGGGCCCCGCTGTCCAGGTCGTAAACGATGAACTTCGGGGCCCGGCCGAAGCGCACGTCCAACGGCGACTCCAGCGTCTCTCCCGACGAGCTGAATGCGATCTTCATCCGTCGGCCTCGGTTCCGGTTTCGATCTCGGAGAGGCGCTTCTTGATGAGGTCGAGCTCTTCCTGCAAGGCCTCGGCCTGGCTTCGGAGCGACTGCTTCTCCGCGTCCGGGTCAGGATTTGGGTACGGTGCGGCATATCCGCCGAAGCGCACCCAGCCGGGCACGCCCGTGGCGTAGAACATGTGCCGCCAGCCGCGGCCGCCGCCGGATCCCCGTCCCCAGGCTCCGCGGCCCCGTCCGAAACCCATTCCGAAGCCCCGCCCCGGAACGGGATTCGCGTATCCCGGCATTCCGAACCCCGCGCAGTATCCGGCCGCACGTCCGCTCCTGGGACCCATTCCCATAGGTCCCGTCCTGTCTCCTGATGGCATGAGCGTTCTCCTTTCTAGAAAAATCTTACTATCCTTATTTGTTTCTTCCCCGGCCGGCGCCGCCTTTGCGGCCTTGACCTTGTCCCTGGCCCTGCTTCCGGCCTTGTCCGGGTCGACCCCCTGGCCGCTGTGAGCCTTTTCCTCCACAGGGCCCCAGACCCCGCCCTGTTTTCGGCCCTTGACCCTGCGGTCCTGTTCCGTTCTTTCTTGGCATGATCGTGCTCTCCTTGTTTTTAAAATTCTGCTTCTATTCCCTGGTCATTGCAGTACCGCACTTCGGGCACGCCTTGCGCATGCAAGGCACACCGGCCTCGTGCGGCTCACGGTGCCCGCAGTTCGGGCAAAGGCAATCGCCTCCGATGCCGCCCTGGACGGCACCGCCCATTCGCCCCATACCCTGGCCGCCGCGGCCGCGCCCTTGCCCCCGGCCACCGCCCATACCCATTCCGCCGCCTCGTCCTCGTCCGTTCATGATATGTTCCTCCTGTTCCAGAACGCCCAAGCCCCGGCGACGGGCGCGACCGCGCCCCCGGCAGCCTGGCATGGCGAAGTCTTCGCCTTCGAGACCTCCCTTGAGCCAAGCCTGGATGACCTCGCCCAGGTCGCCGGCCACGAACGGGATCACCCGGATCCCGTAAGAGGCGACGATGGCGTGCAAAGGCCTGGTGATCGCCCCGCACACCAGCGTTTCGACGCCGAGCTCGGCCAGGCGAAGCGCCTTCCGGACGGGCATGTCATCCGCCAGGGCTTCCTCCCTTTCGGCGACGATTCGTCCCGCTTCGATCTCGGCGACATGGATGCGCCGCGCGGTGTCGAAGACCGGCGCGATCCGACGGTCCCAGTGCGCGAAGGCCGCTCTCATCGTCCGGCATCCTGCTTGTCGTTCACACCCGGATAAGATGCCGTTATTATGCCAACATCGAAGCCCAGCGCGGATTATTTCCATGCCATTACAAAGAAATAAGTTAGGGCAATCCGCGAGGAGCGGACAGCTGCCTGTTGAGTAGCGAGTGCGCTACCTTATCCAAGCAATATTGGTGCGTTGACGCTACCGTCTGCGCCGGGGTCGCGAACGGCCGTCCTGTTCGGGAAGGGCGATCCCCAATTTCTTCATTCTGCGAAACAGGGTTGTCTTGTGGATGCCGAGTTCCTTCGCCGCCGCCAGGCGGCTGAAGGCGTTCCGTTCGAGCGCGGCGCGGATTGCCTGCGCGTCGAGGATATCGTGGGCATTCCTCGCCTCGCGCTCCGGCCCCCTTCCCGCGCCGCGGGCCGTCAGCTCCTCGGGCAGATGCTCGATGCCGATGGGTCCCTCGCGGCAAAGGATGAAGGCCCGCTCGACGGCGTTCTCCAGCTCGCGGATGTTCCCCGGCCAATCATGGGCCATGAAGAAGGACAGGGCCTCCGAGGTGATCCCGGTCACGGTCTTTTGCTGCAGCCGGTTGAACCGCGCGACGAATTGCTCCGTGAGCAGGGGGATGTCTTCCTTCCTGCGGCGCAGCGGGGGCAGCTCGATGCGGACCACGTTCACGCGGTAGTAGAGGTCCTCGCGAAAAACGCCTCCCCGCACCTGCTCGGCCAGATCCTTGTTGGTGGCGACCATGATCCTCGCGTCCGAGCTCTCGGAACGGGTCCCCCCCAGCGGCTCGTAGGTCCGGTCCTGGAGGACGCGGAGCAGGCGGATCTGCAGTGCCGGGCTCACCTCTCCGATCTCGTCGAGGAAGAGGGTCCCTCGCCTGGCCAGGGCAAAACGGCCGGGCTTGTCCCTGTTCGCGCCGGTGAACGCCCCGGCCTTGTAGCCGAACAGCTCCGATTCCAGTAGCGTCTCGGGCAGGGCCCCGCAGTTGACGGCGATGAACGGGGCCTGGGGGCGGGGGCCGAGAGCGTGGATCGTCCGGGCCACCATTTCCTTGCCGGTCCCCGTCTCTCCGACGATGAGGACCGTGCTGGGGCTCGCGGCGATGGCGGGCAGGACCTCGAACACCCGCTGCATCAAAGGGCTCCGGCTGGTCAGCTCGCCGGCCCGGTATTTCCCTTCGAGTTCCCGGCGCAGCTCTTCGACCTCGGAGAGGTCGCGAAAGGTCTCGGCGCCGCCGGTCACGCGTCCCGCCTCGTCCCGGAGCACGGCCGTGGAGACGCTGATGGGGATGCGGCTCCCGCTCGCGTCGATGATGAATCCGGACCTGCCGATGACCGGCTTTCCGGTCTTCAGCGTCCGGCGCAGCGCGCATTCGGATCCGCACATGCTGGAACGGAAGACCTCCGAGCACCGCCGGCCCAAGGCCTCCCCGCGCGGAACCCCGGTGATCTGCTCGGCCGCCCGGTTGAACGAGGTGATGCGCCATTCCGGATCGACCGTGAAGACACCCTCCGAGATGCTCTCCAGGATGGCCTCGGTCGGGGCGCCGCCGCCCCGGGCGCCTTTCCGGTCCTTCGGAGAACGCCTTGCTCGCGGTGGTTTCAAAAGCCGTCCCCTAACACCCGGCGCTCCGGCCCGGGGCGGGCTCGAGCCCGAACCTCATCATAGCCTTTCTCCGGCAGACTGACAATGCCCGCGGCCCCATCGTCCGACCCGATGTCACACGGCGGGTTCGTCCGGGCCGGCGGTGCGGCCTCCGCCTCTTCCCCAGGCCATGAAGGTCTCGTAGAGGACCGGAACCATGATCAGCCGGAGGAAGATGGCGAAGAAGAACCCGCCGATGTAGACGACGGCCAGCGGGCGATGGAGCTCCGAACCCGTGGTGGTGATCAGGGCCATCGGCAGGAGCCCGACGATCATGACCATGTCGGTCATGAAGATGGGGCGGAACTTGACCATGGCGCCCTCGACGACGGCCTCCCGGAGGGAGGCCCCCTTGCGCCTCAGATCGTTGATCTTGGCGACGAGGATGATGTCGTTCTGGGCGCAGATCCCGAACAGGGCGATGAGACCGATCGTCGACGAGACGTTGAGCGTCTCTCCGACGACGATCAGGGCGACGATGCCGCCGATGAGCGCCGAGGGGATGTTCAGGATGACCAGCAGGGCCTGCCGGACCGAGCCGAAGGACGAGAAGAGGATGACGAAGATGATCAGGAGGACCAGGGCCATCAACAGCGTCAGGTGCCGGAGAGCCCTTTGCTGGCTCTCGAACTGGCCGCCGAAGGTCACGTGGTATCCCGCCGGGAGGGAGACCTTGGAATCGATCACGGCCCGGGCCTCCTCGACGAATCCGCCGATGTCCCGCCCTTCGATGTTGCACAAAATGATCTTCCGTCGGAGGAGATTCTCCCGGAAGATCGTCTGCGGCCCCTCGTCCCTCCGGATCTCCGCGAGATCCGAGAGGGGGATGCGCTGGCCTCCGGGGGCATCGACGAGCAAGCTCCGGATGGCTTCCTCGTCCTGCCGGTAGCTCTCGGGCAGCCTGACCAGGACGGACGTGACCCGGTCGGCCTCGTAGACGTCGGTGGCCTCGACGCCGTTGAGCGCCGTTTCGACGAGGTCGGCGACCTGGCCGACGGAGATGCCGTGGAGGGCCATCCGGCCCCGGTCGAGCCGCAGGACGAGCTGCGGGATCCCCGAGGTCTGCTCGACCTGGAGGTCGGCCACGCCCCGGACGTTCTCCAGGGCGCCGCGGATCTCCTCGACCTTCTCGTTGAGGACGTCGAGGTCGAGGCCGAACAGCTTCACGGAGAGCTCGCCTTCCGTCCCGGTCAGCATCTCCGCCAGCTTGTTGGCGATGGGTTGTTCGAAGAGCACGGCCAAACCGGGAAGGACCTCGAGCCTCTCGCGCATGTCCTGCGTGATCTCCCGGAAGCCCCGTTTGCGATCCTCCCGGGGGAGGATCTCGATGTTGTAATGGCTGTGACAGACGGGATGGACGTGTTCCGAGGCCTCGGCCGTGCCCGTCGTCCGGGTGACCGAAACGACCTCGGGGATCGAAAGCAGGATGTTCTCCACGCGGATCCCCATCTTCACGGATTCCTCGAGGGAGGTCTCCGGGAGCATCACGGTCGAGGCCAGGATCGCGCCTTCGTCGAGCGGCGGCACGAACTCCTTGCCGAGGAACGTGAAGGCGACCCCGGCCAGGACGACGAGCCCTCCGAAGAGGGCCAGGATCAGCTTTTTCCTCTCCAGGGCCTTGTCCAGGACGGCCTTGTATTTCGAGGTCAGGAATTCCGTGACCGGGTCCCGCCGCGAGAGCCGGCGACAGTTGACGAGGAAGGTCGCCGCCAGGATGGGCTGCAGGGTGATGTTGAGGAGCATCGCGCCGAAGAGGGCGGCGGCCACGGCGAAGGCCGTCGGCCGGAACATGGCGCCCTCCAGGCCTTGGAGGGTCAGGAGCGGCAGGAAGACGAGGATGATGATCAGGCTGGCCGAGAAGAGGAATTTCCCGACGTCCTTGGCCGCCTCGGCGACGATCTCCTGGGGCGAGGCCCGGTCGCATTTTTCCCCGAGGAGCCTGTAGATATTCTCGACCATGATGATGGAGCCGTTGGCCATCTTCCCGATGCCGATGGCCAGGCCCCCGATGGACATGACCGTGAGCTTGACCCCGAAAAGGTCCATGATGACCAAGGCGATGAGGATCGAGAAGGGGATGGTCAGGGAGGCGATCAGCGAGCTGCGCAGGTTCCACATGAAGAAGATCATGACCAGGACGATGAGGACGATGCCTTCGAGGATGGTGACCTCGACGTGACGGATCGATTTCACGATCAGGGCGGACTGGTCGTAGAAGGCCTTGATCCCGATGCCCTCCGGAAGGTCGCGGCCGATCCGGGCCAGGGCCGCCTTGATATTCGCGATGGCCGTCAGCGTGTCGCCGCCGTACTGTTTCTCGACGGTGACGTTGACCGCCTCCCGGCCGTTGTGGCTGGCGGATTCCCGGCGGAACTTGTGCCCGATCCGGACCTCGGCCACATCCTTGACGAAGACCGGGACGTTGTTCCGGGACGCGATGACCGTATCGCGGAGATGGTCCAGCGATTCGATCCGGCCCTCGCCCTTGATCAATATCTCCTGGGCCGCCAAGGGGATGATCCCCCCGCTGAAATTCCGGTTGCCGGCCTCGATCGCCTCCTTGACCTCGGCGATGGTGATGCCGTAATTCTTGAGCATTTCGGGCTTGAGGAAGACTTGGAACTGGCGGACGAAGCCGCCGAGGTTGATGACGAACGAGACCCCCGGCACGCCCTGAAGCTGGTAGCGGATCGTCCAATCGGCGACCGAGCGGAGGTCCATCGGATCGACCGTCTCGTCACCGATGACGGCGAATTCGAAGACCTCCCCCATGCGCGAGGAGACGGGGCCGAGGACGGGCGGAGAGGTCCCGAGAGGCAGGCGGCCGGCGACGAGCTCCAGCTTGCTGGTCACGATCTGCCGGGCCATGTAGATGTCCGTGCCCCAGGCGAACTCGACGGTCACGACGGAATCGCCCGTCGTCGACTCGGACCTGACCCGCATCACGCCGGGCGCCCCCGACAGCAGGCTTTCCAGAGGGAAGGTGATGAGCCGCTCGACGTCCTCCGAGGCCATGCCCGAATTCTCCGTGATGATGTTGACCAGGGGGGCGTTGAGGTCGGGGTAGATGTCCTTGGGCATCCGGAAATAGGTGACCACGCCCCACAGGCAGACGAGGGCTATCAGAAAGACCGTGAGCAGCCGATGCTTCAAAGCGAAGTCGATGATCTTGTCGATCATGGGCGTCCCTCCGTGAACGAAGCCTTGCGGGGCCGTGAGTCGGGGTCCATCAATGGACGTGGACTCCCTGGATGACCTGGCTATTGAGCTTGGATTTCAGCTGGAAGTTCCCCTTGGTGACGACCCGGTCCCCGGCCGCAAGCCCGCTCGCGACCTCGACCGAGCCGTTCATTCTGGACCCCGTGACCACGACCCTGGGATGGAATGCGCCGTCCCGGGCGACGAAGACGATCTTCCGGTCGCCGTCGTCGAGGATGGCGGCCTGGGGCACGGTCAGGGCCCGAGCCTGGCGGTCGAGGAGGATGCTGAGGGAGGCGAACATGCCCGGCTTCAGCCGGTATCCTTCGTTGCCGACCTCGGTCCGGACGGTGACGGTCCTCGTCTCCTCCTTGATCACGTCCCCGATGTACAGGACCCGGCCCTTGAAAACGAGGTCCGGATAGGCGGGTACGGTCACGTCGACCTCCTGCCCTTTTTGGACCGCGGCGATGTCGCGCTCGTAGATGTCTGCGTCGACCAAGAGGACGCCGGGATCGAGCACGGTCAGGATCTCGGTCGTCTGGTCGACCATGGCGCCGAGGCTGACGTTGTTGTCGACGATCCGCCCGGCGAGGGGGGCATAGAGGGCGATCGTAGGATTGATCTCGTGGGATTCCGCCGCCCGCTTGACCTGTTCCTCGGTGAAGCCGAGGACGTGGAGCTTCTTCTCCGCGGCATTGAGGCTGGCTTCGGCGACCTTCCGCTCGGCCTCGGCGGCCTGGAGGTTCTTCCCGGCGCCGGCGCCGCGGTCGAACAGGCGCTTCTCCCGGTCGTAATTGCTTGTGGCCAGCTCGAAATCGGCCCGGGCCTTGAAATACTCCGACTTGGCCTCGCCCACGGCCTCGCTCTGGAGCGTGACGAGCTCCTGGCCCGTCTTGACCCAATCCCCCGGCCGGACATGGATCGCGGCGATCCGGGCGGGGAACGGATAGCTGACGATGGCCATTCTGAAGGGGCTGGCGAGGACTTTCCCCGTCGCCCGCAGATGGGAGGACATGGGCTGGTAGGTCACCTCGACGGTCTCCAGATCGACGGCCTTGGCTTCGTTCTCCGTGAGACGGAGCGATGTCGCATCGTCCCAGCCCCGGCCGAGTCCCCGGCCGAGTCCCCGGCCGGCCCCCTGGCCGTTGCGCGGTCCGCCTCCGG
>JBGSUG010000220.1:0-3121 GCA_041736225.1 Candidatus Aminicenantales bacterium
CGCGGCCGTCCTGCTCCCGGCCCTGGAGGCCGCGGGGCCGGGACCCCAGCTGACTGCGAAGGACGACCCGCGCCTCGAGACGGGATACGTCGAATACCCGGTCGAGGGCGGCCGGATGAAGGCCTATTCGGCCAAGCCCAAGGGCGGCGGCAAGCTCTCCGGCGTCATCGTCATCCATGAGAATCGCGGGCTCAATCCCCACACCGAGGACGTGGCCCGGCGCGTCGCTCTCGAGGGCTACCACGCGATCGCCCCCGACGCCCTGTCGCCGCTCGGCGGGACTCCGGAGAACCCCGACGAGGCCCGGCCCCTTTTCCAGAAGCTCGACCGGGAGGCGAACACGAAGAACTTCGCCGCCGCCGTCGCCTATCTCAAGACGGGGCCGCAAGCGACCGGCAAGGTCGGCTGCATGGGCTTCTGCTGGGGCGGAGCGGTCACGAACCAGGTGGCCGTCAACGCGCCCGACCTCACGGCCGCCGTCCCCTTCTACGGCAGTCAGCCGGCCGCGGAAGACGTCCCGAAGATCAAGGCGGCCATGCTCATCCACTACGCCGGCGACGACGAGCGCATCAACGCCGGCATCCCGGCCTTCAGAGAGGCCCTCGAAAAGGCCGGGATCGAGCACACGATCCACGTGTACGAGGGGGCCGGACACGCCTTCATGAACGACACCGGGCAGCGTTACAACAAGGAGGCGGCCGAGCTGGCCTGGAAGAGGACCATCGCCTTCCTCAAGGACAAGCTCAAGGCTTAGCGTTCTGGCGGCGCCATTCGGCGGCCACCGCGTCCACGAACGGGCGCGCGTGGTCGAAGAACTTTTTATATCCCGCGCAGAGATAGTTCAGATCGGGCCCCCCGTCCGGCGCGGGGACGAAGCGGTTCTTCGGGCACTCCCCGTTGCACATGGCCAGGACCTCGCACGTCCGGCAGACGCGCGGCAGAGTCTCGAGCTTGGCCCGGCCGAAGGCCCGCTGGGCGGGGTCCTCGAGAAGATCGGCGAGCGGCGTCTCGCGGATGTTCCCAACGCGGTGGGCAGCATCGACGAAGTGGTCGCAGGCGTAGAGCTCGCCGTTGCGCTCGAGGACGGGGATGTCGCCGCATTCCGGCCGGAAGATGCAGAGCGAGTGCTCCTGATCGAAGGCGGTCCGGGCCGCCTCCTCGACGATCTGGATCTTGATCCGCCCGATGTCCCCGGCGAACCACGCGTCGAAGACGGCGCAGAGGAAATCGCCCCAGGCTTCGGAGGGGACCGAGGCGGGGCTGACGCCGCGCGGGGCCTCGGGCCGTCGCTCGACGAGCGGGAGGAAAGTCACAAAAGCCGCGCCGATCTCCCGGAAGAAGCCGTAGACCTCCGCGGGCTGCCGGACGTTGTGGGCGCCGACGACGCAGAGGATGTCGGTGGGAACGCCCTGCGTCCGGAGGATCTCGTAGCCGCGCATCGTCCCGTCGAACGCGGACTTCCCGCCGCGCGTCAGGCGATAGCGGTCGTGGAGATCCCGCGGGCCATCGAGGCTGAGGCCGACGGAGAACCCTTCCTCCGCCAGGAACCGGCCCCACTCCCCGTCGAGGAGCGTGCCGTTGGTCTGCAGGCCGTTGGCGATCGCCCGGCCAGGCGGACAGAGCCGGCGTTCGATCGCGACGATCCTTCGGAAGTAGCCGACCCCCAGGATCGTCGGCTCGCCGCCGTGCCAGGAGAAACGGACGATCTCGTCGGGCGAGGCGGCGATGTGTTGGGCGATATAGGACTCGAGGAGGTCTTCGGGCATGCGGGCCGGCCCGCCCCCGGGCTCCCCCGCCGGGCCCCGGCCCAGGTAGTAGCAATAGCGGCAGGCCAGATTGCAGGCCGCTCCCGCCGGCTTGACGAACACTTGGAACCCGCGCGACATGAGGATCATCGTCGGAATTTTATCATCCCCGGGAATTTTATGTTATAAAATAGGGGATGCGAAGCGTTCTCGCCCGGTGTTTCGCCCTCGGGATCGTCCTGTTTCTCTCATCGTCCGGCGCCTGGCCCCAATCGAAGCCGGCCGCCTCCTCTTCCGCCCCCCAGGATAAGAACGTCGCCGACTTCGAGCAGCGCCTGAACCGCATCAACGGGCAGATCAAGGACCTCAAGTCGCGGCTCGAGGCCGAGGCCCGCAAGGAATCGTCCGTACTGTCGTCGCTCGCCCGGATCAACCTCAACCGGAGCCTCGTCGCAAGGGAGCTGGCCGCCCAGAACGTCGAGCTCGAGCGGGGCCGGTCGGAGCTCGCCGCGATTCAGAAGAACGTCCGGAGCCTCCAGTCCGGCATCGACCGGGAGCGCGGGTCCATCGAAAGGACCGTGGTCACACTCTACAAGTTCGGCCGGCTCGACTTCTTCCAATTCCTGCTGCAGGCGCGGGACATCGAGACCTACGCCTCCGAGAGCAAGCACCTGACGCTTCTCGCCCGCAGCCAGGACGAGGTCGTCTCGGGCTACCTGGCCTCGCTCGAGGAGCTGCGCGCGGCCCAGTCGGCCCTGGAGAGCAAGCAGAGGGACCTCGCCGAGATGTCCCGGGCCGCAAGCCTCAAACGGCAGGAGCTGGAGACCGAGGCCCGGAAGAACACCGCCCTCGTCCGGGACATCCGCCAGAACCGCGCGACCTACAAGCAGACGCTGACGGAGCTTTCGGAGAGCGCCGAACAGCTCCAGGCCCTCATGAACAAGATCATCGCCCAGGAGTGGGTGTTGCCGGCCGCCTTCGTCCCGCTTTACGAGCGGCGGGGCAAGCTCTCCTGGCCGCTCGAGGGGCGGATCGTCACGCCGTTCGGCTTCGAGAAGCATCCGGACTTCAAGACCGTGGTCATGAACAAGGGTGTCGAGATCTCCCCCGCCAAGGACAAGTCGCTCATTCTGGCCGTCCACGCGGGCAAGGTCGTCTACGCGGACTACTTCCAGGGCTACGGCAACCTCCTCATCGTCGACCACGGCATGACCTATTACACGCTCTACGGGCATTGCTCGGAGTTCCTGGCCGCGGTCGGCGACATGGTCCGGTCCGGCCAGCCCGTCGCCGTGGTCGGCGACTCCGGGTCCCTCAAGGGCGAGTGCCTCTATTTCGAGGTCCGCTACAAGACCAAGGCCCTCGATCCCTTGCAA
>JBGSUG010000237.1:0-3148 GCA_041736225.1 Candidatus Aminicenantales bacterium
GACGGCCGCGGGTTCGTCTCCGGCTCCGCTCCGGCCGCGGCCCCGCCTCCCCGCCGTTCCCGGAAGCGGCGCACCGGATCGATGAAGTTCCACCCGACGTAGAGGCAGAAGAGGGCGAAGAGCCTGCGCATCAGGTCGACCGGCAAGGTGTTGGCCAGCCAGGCCCCGACGACGACCGAGACCAGAAGTCCCGTTGCGATGTAGGCCGAAGCCCTGAGGTCGATGACCTTGGCCCTGTAATAGGCCAGGACGCCCAGGATCCCGACCGGCAGGAGGATCGCCGCGAGCGACGTCCCCGTCGCCCGGACAAGCGGGAACCCGGCGAGCAGGATAAGCGCCGGGACGATGATGATGCCGCCGCCGATGCCGAAGAGCCCGGCGAAGACCCCGGCCGCCACCCCGACGAGGATCAGCCACGGTCCGTCCATGCCCGCGATTATAATGGAACGGGCCGGGCTATGGTAGAATTATCCTCCGGAGGGCCCATGAAAAAGACCGTCCCGACCGCCCCTCTCATCGCGTCTGCCGCGCTCATCCTGCTCGCCGCTTTCCTCCCCGGCTGCCGCGGTCGTGAGGCCGCTTCCCCCTCACCTTCCGCCGCCACCGCTCCCGTTCCCGCCGCCCGCGATTACCCCATCCGCCCCGTGCCCTTCACTCAGGTCGAGTTCACCGACGCCTTCTGGGCGCCCCGGCTCGAGACCAACCGGACGGTTTCCATCCCCTACGCCCTGCGCATGAACGAGGAGACCGGCCGCGTCGACAACTTCCGCAAAGCCGCCCGCCTCATGGCCGGGCCCCACAGGGGCCGCCGCTTCAACGATTCCGACGTCTACAAGTCCATGGAAGCGGCCGCCTACGCCCTCCGCCTACGGCCCGACCCGGCCCTCTTGAAGACCCTCGACGAACTCATCGCCCTCATCGCCCGGGCCCAGGAACCCGACGGCTATCTCTTTACGACCCGCACGAACGACCCCGCCCATCCGGCCCCCGGCTCCGGCCCCGAGCGCTGGTCGAACCTGCGCGTCAGCCACGAGCTCTACAACGTCGGCCACATGTACGAAGCGGCCGTCGCCCACTTCCAGGCTACCGGCAAGCGTACCTTCCTCGCGATCGCCGAGAAGAACGCCGCGCTCCTCCTCCGTACCTTCGGCACCGGCCCCGGCCAACGCCGCGGCTTCCCCGGTCATCAGGAGATCGAGATCGGACTGGCCAAGCTCTACAGGGCCACAGGCAACCACGCCTATCTCGACCTGGCCAAGTTCTACCTCGACGAGCGCGGGCACTATTTCGGCGGCGAACGCCACGCTCCCGACGACCCCTTCGCCGTCTACGATCTAGACGAGTATATGCAGAACCACAAGCCCGTCCTCGAGCAGGACGAGGCCGTCGGCCACGCCGTCCGGGCGATGTACATGTACTCGGGCATGGCCGACGTCGCCGCCCTCGGCGGCCACCCGGAATACGTCGCGGCCATCGACCGCCTCTGGCTCGACGTCGCCGGCCGGAAGCAGTACCTGACGGGCGGCGTCGGCGCCCGGAGCGGCTCCGAAGCGTTCGGCGACGCCTACGAGCTGCCCAACGCCGAGGCCTACACCGAGACCTGTGCGGCGATCGGCAACGCCCTCTGGAACTACCGGCTCTTTCTCCTGCACGGCGAGTCGCGATACATGGACGTCTTCGAGCGCGTCCTTTACAACGGCCTGCTCTCGGGCGTCTCGCTCACCGGAGACCGCTTCTTCTACCAGAACCCGCTCGAATCGTCCGGCGGCTACGCCCGCAGTCCCTGGTTCGAGGTCGCATGCTGTCCGCCCAACATGACCCGGTTCCTTCCCTCCCTCCCTGGCTATGTCTACGCGACAAAGGACGATGTCGTCTTCGTCAATCTCTTCATCGCCGGCTCCGGCTCGTTCGATCTCGGCGGTCGCTCGGTGGCGATCACCCAGGAGACGCGCTACCCGTGGGACGGCGCGGTCAAGCTGACGGTCGCCCCGGAACGTGCCGCGAGCTTCGAGCTGGCCGTCCGCATCCCCGGCTGGGCCCGCGGGGAAGCGATGCCGACGGACCTTTACAGGTTCCTTGACGCTTCCGACGAGACGCCGGCCCTCAAGGTCAACCGGGAATCCGTGAACCTCGATATCCGCGATGGCTACGCGCGCATCCGCCGCGACTGGAAGAGCGGCGACACCGTCGAGCTCTTTCTGTCCATGTCCGTTCGCCGCGTCGTCGCCCACGACCGGGTCGCTGAGGACCGGGGCCGCGTCGCCCTGCAGCGCGGACCGCTCGTCTACGCCGTCGAGGGGATCGACAACAGCGATCGCGTTTTCGATCTCGTCCTGCCCGACGTCGCGCCGCTCCACTTCGAATTCCGGCCCGACTTGCTGGACGGCATCGCCGTCATCAAGGGCGAAGGGATCCTGGCCGTTCCCTATCACGCCTGGGCCAACCGCGGCCCCGGCCAGATGCTCGTCTGGCTGCCCCGCACGCCCGCCGCCGTGAGGGCGCCCAAGTCGGTGAACATGAAGGTCGATTGATGGACCGGTTCGACGAGCGCGACATCCCCTTCTCGCGGGTCCGGCTGAGGCCGGGCACCCCCGCGCACGCCGCCTACTACGCCATGCGGCCCGAAAACCTGGGGATCGACGACGGGATCCGGGCCCTGCCCGGACTGCTCTCGGCGAAAGGGTCGCTGGCCGAGCCGGCCCTTTTCGCGGCCGCCGAGGGGAGCTTCTTCCTGACGGAATCCTTGCGCGACTCCGTCGACGGCCCCGTTTCGGAGGTTCGCGCGGTCCCTGATCCCCAGAGGATGACCGCGTTCCTGAAATCCCTGGCCCTCTATTTCGGGGCCCGGACGGCCGGCATCACCGAGCTCCGTCCTTATCACGTCTACTCCCATATCGGCCGGGACTTCCGGCGCTATGGCGAGCCGATCCCCTTCGAGCCGGGCTATGCGGTCGCCTTCACGGTCGAGATGGACCTGTCCATGGTCCGATCGGCCCCGAACGCCCCCACGGTCATGGAGTCCGGCCGGAAGTATGTCGAGGCGGCCCGTATCGCCGTCCAGCTGGCCGCGGCCATCCGGGCCATGGGCCATCCGGCCCGGGCCCACATCGACGGCAGCTATCGCGTCATCGCGCCGCTCGTCGCCCGC
>JBGSUG010000249.1:0-2355 GCA_041736225.1 Candidatus Aminicenantales bacterium
GTCCCCGGGGCCGCCTCTCTCCCTGCTTCGCCGCGCTCGCTGCCGCTTCCGCCGCGGTCGGATATCGATAGGTCCGCGTCTTCCGGAGAACGAGGTCCGCCGGCGCCGCGCCCGCCCTGGACACGGGCATGTACCTCGTGGTCACGGCGCGTGTCCCGTCCTGCCATCGGCCCGTCGGGCTCAGATAGACGAGGGCGAAAGCGACCGCGGTCCCCTCGCGCTCCGGGACCGTGAAGACGAACGAGTACGTCCGCCCTCCGACCGCCTCGTACGCCGGGCCGGAGGATGCGAGAAATCCCCAGCCCCGGCGTTCGGCGTTGGCGCGGTGCAGGGTGCAGTCGATCCAGGCGGCTTCGACGGATCTCGCGAGCGTAACGCGGATCTCGAGGCGTTGGCCGACGACCGCGACGGCCGGCGCTTCGACAGTGAGCCAGCCGGGCCGGTGCTCGGTGCGGTCGAGCGCGATCCACGTCCCGGCGAAGACGGCGAGGAGGGCGGCGATCGCGACGGCGCGTCCCGGCCTACCGGTTCTGTTGGCGGCCATCCGCATCTCAGGCCCGGCCGGCCTTCTCAGGCCCCGGCTTCGAGGATGAAGACGCGCCGGCCCCGGACCTCGAGCCGTCCCTGGAAATAAAGGCCGACCGCCTCGGGGTAGATGCGGTGCTCTTCGACCAGGATGCGTGCGGCGAGGGTGTCCTCGGTGTCGTCCTGAAGCACCGGGACGGCGGCCTGGAGGATGATCGGGCCCATGTCGACCTCTGCGGCGACGAAGTGGACCGTGCAGCCGGAGAAACGGACGCCCCAATCGATGGCCTTCTGCTGGACGTGGAGGCCGGGGAACGAGGGGAGGAGGGCCGGGTGGATGTTGACGATGCGGTGCCGGTAGGCGTCGCAGAGGCCGGGGGTCACGATCCTCATGTATCCCGCCAGGCAGATGAGGTCGATCCGCCGCCGCTCGATCTCGGCGACGAGGGCCAGGTCGTAATCCTCGCGCGTGGCGTGGAGCTTGGGGTCGAGGAAGAGTGCCTCGAGCCCTTCGTCCCGCGCTTTCAGCAGGCCGGGCGCGTCGGCCTTGTTGCTGAGGACGAGGGCGATGTCCGCGTCGATGCGGCCGGCCCGGACCGCCTCGCCGATCGCCGTGAAGTTCGAGCCGCGCCCGGACAGCAGGACGGCGACGCGGCCCCTCTTTTTCGGGCTGCGGAAGATGGCCTCGTCCATGTTCCTCCTCAGGACCGGGACTTGAAATAGTCCGGCAGCCCGTTCTTCCAGGCCCGGAGCGCCGTTTCGACCGGGACCCTCAGGATCTCCCGGCCCGCGTTTTTCACGGCGATGTCGGTCCCGCCCACGCGGCCGATCGCCCGGACGGGCACGCCCCGGGCGCCGGCCGACTTCATGAGCCCGTCGAGGTCTTTGCGGCGGCAGGTGACGAGGATGCGCGATTGCGATTCCCCGAAGAGCAGGGCGTCGGCGCGGAGGTCCGTGTCGCAATCGACCTCGCAACCGAGCTTCCGGCCGCCGGCGAAGGCGCTCTCGGCCAGGGCCACCGCCAGACCGCCCTCCGAGAGGTCGTGGGCGGAGCGGACGAGCCCGGACTCGATCGACTCGAGCAGGAAATCCTGGTTGCGCTTCTCCTGTTCGAGATCGATCGCGGGCGGCGCCCCGGCCTCGAGCCCGTGGACTGTCTTGAGGTACTCCGTCCCGCCGATCTCGCCGTAGCTATCCCCGACGAGGACGACGGCGTCCCCGGCGGCCTTGAATCCGGGAGATACGGCCTTGCCGATGTCCTCCATGAGACCGACGATGCCGAGCACGGGCGTCGGATGGATCGACAGGCCCTCGGTGTCGTTGTAGAAGCTGACGTTACCGCCCGTGACCGGGATGCCGAAGGTCCGGCAGGCCTCGGAAAGGCCCGTGACCGCCTGTTCGAACTGGCCCATGACCTCGGGCTTCTCGGGGTTGCCGAAATTGAGGCAGTTGGTGACGCCGATCGGCCGGGCCCCGACGCAGGCGAGGTTGCGGCAGGCTTCGGCGACCGCGATCCGGGCGCCTGTCCTGGGATCGAGGCGGGTGTAGAGGGCGTTGCCGTCGAGGGTCATGGCCAGCGCCCGCTTCGAGCCCTTGATTCTCAGCAGAGCCGCGTCCGCGCCGGGCAGGAACGCGGTGTTCACCTGGACCATGTGGTCGTACTGCCGGAAGACCCACTCCTTGTCGGCGACCGTCGGCGAAGCGAGGATCCTTAAAAAGGCTTCGCCGAGGTCCGCCGGCAGCGGGAGCGCAGCGCGCGCGGGGGGGGGTGGGGGTGGGGCCGGCGCGGCGATCGGCCGGTTGTACGCCGGGCAGAGGTTGACGACGGCG
>JBGSUG010000271.1:0-2059 GCA_041736225.1 Candidatus Aminicenantales bacterium
CCCAGATTGACAAGCGATATCGGATTACTATTCCGACTCTGGGAGATCCCTCTCTCCGGCTTTGCTCGGGAATATCCTCTAGCTCCCCGGCCCCCCGGGAACCAGTTCGGTCGGTTCCCCCCGCTGCGCGGGTCCCCCCTCCACCACGGGGATCTGCGAGGATAATTCCCTTGCCGCCTCGAGAGGGAAGCCGGGAGCCGGGATATAGCTCATTCCCAGATAGTAATTTGAATATCAGGCAATCTGGACGGGATCTTCGTCGAGGACCCCGTCGAGGGCGGTCACGAAGAGGTCGGCGTCGGTTTCCGAGAAGCACAGGGGCGGGCGGATCTTGATGACGTTGTGGAGAGGGCCGTCCGTACCGGTGAGGATGCCGAGCGAGCGCAGGCGGTCGACGACGTAGGAGGCCTCGGCGGCCGCGGGTTCGAGCGTCCGGCGGTCGCGCACGAGCTCGACGCCCAGGAAGAGGCCCGAGCCGCGGACGTCGCCGACGATAGGATGGCTCTCGGACAGCCGCTTCAAGCCGGCGATGAAGTGACCACCGACCCGGAGGGCGCGCTCTTGGAGCCTCTCGTCCCTCATGACGTCGAGCACGGCCAGCCCCGCGGCGCAGGCGACGGGATTGCCGCCGAAGGTGCTGAAGAACTCCATGCCGTTGGCGAAGGAGGCGGCGATCGCTTCGGTCGTCACGACGGCGGCCAGCGGGAAACCGTTGCCGATGGGCTTCCCTAGGACGACGATGTCGGGGACGACGCCCTGGGTCTCGAAGCCCCAGAAATGCGTGCCGAGCCGGCCGAAACCGACCTGGACCTCGTCGGCGATGCAAACGCCGCCGGCTGCCCGGACGTGGCGATAGGCCTCGGCGAGGTAACCGGGGGGGAGGACGATCTGCCCGGCGACGCTGGGCAGGGTCTCGGCGATGAACGCGGCCAGGCCTCCGCCGGCCTTCGCCTCCCCGGCCAGGCGTTCCACGGCCGCGGCGTACTTCTTCCCGGCTTCGGGGTCGTCGCGCTTGTACGGGCCGCGGTAAACGTCGGGGATCGGCGCGACATGGACCCAAGGCTTGCGTCCTTTGCCGCCGGGTCCGTCGAACTTATAGGGGCTGATGTCGATGAGCCCGGTCGTGTGGCCGTGGTAGGCCGACTCGAGGACTATGGTGTCCTCACGGCCGGTGTGCGCCCGGGCCAGGCGGAGAGCCAGTTCGTTGGCTTCGCTCGCGGAGTTGAGAACGTAGCAGACGCGGAGCGGGGACGGCATCAGCGCCGCAAGCCTCTCGGCGTAGCGGACCAGATTGTCGTGGAGATAGCGGGTGTTCGTGTTCAGGAGGGCCATCTGTTCCTGAACCGCGCGGACGACGCGGGGATGGCCGTGGCCGACGAGGGGGACGTTGTTGTAGGCGTCGAGATAGGCCCGCCCGGTCTCGTCGTAGAGATATTGCATCCAGCCGCGCACGATCTTCAAGGGATCGCGGTAGGAGACACTGAGGTTGCGGCCGAGGAGCGAGCGCCGCGCGGCCAGGGTTTCCAATTTATTTGGTTCCCGGGCGGCAAAGCGGTCGGAGGGGATGCCCAGGATCAGGTTGGGGTCCGGCGAGAGGCCGGTCCAGAGCGAGCGCCGGGCGGGGGCAGCGACGCCGGGGAAATCCTCATTGAGACCGAGAAGGTCCAGGATGATCTGGACGTGGACGTGCGGCCACCAATCGCCGTTCGCGGGCGGCGCGCCGACGGCCGCGAAGGCTTGGCCGGCCCGGAGGGCCGTTCCGGGCGCGAGACCGGCGACCGAATCCCGGTCGAGGTGTCCGTAGAGCGTGAAGAATTCCTCTCCGGAGGGGATGGCGTGGCGGAGGATGACCAGCGGACCGTAGTCCTTGGGCGAGGCGTTGTCGGCGACGATATGGACTGTTCCGTCGAGAGGGGTGCGTACGGTGCTTCCCGACGGCACGCTCAGGTCGATCCCAAGGTGCACGGTCCGCCTCTCCGCGGTCGGGCTTCCGCCGGCGGCGAAAGCGCCGGTCGTGTACATCGCCCGGGGCTCGTCGTAGCGGCCGACGCCGACGGCC
>JBGSUG010000273.1:0-7168 GCA_041736225.1 Candidatus Aminicenantales bacterium
CGCCCATCCGGGTCACGGCCCGGCTCCGTCCGGTCCGCGTCACCGAGCCCCGTCCGGGCGTGGCTCTCTTTGATCTCGGTCGCAATTTCGCCGGCTGGGCCCGTCTCCGGCTGAGCGCGCCCGCGGGGACGCGGGTCAGGATCCGCTTCGGCGAGCTCCTCAACGACGACGGGACCTTGAATCCGCTGACCTCCGTCTGCGGTCAGATCAAGGGCCGGGGCAAGGACGGCCGGCCCATCGGCGGTCCCGGAGCGCCCGAGATCGCCGAGCAAGCCGATATCTATATCGCCCGCGGCGGCGGAGAGGAAGTCTATACCCCCCGGTTCACGTTCCACGGCTTCCGCTACGCCGAAGTCACCGGCCTCGCGGGCCCACCGGACCTCGACGACCTCGAAGGCCTGCGGTTGAACACGGACGTCGCCGAGAGCGGCGAGTTCTCCTGCTCGAACGACCTCTTCAACCGGATCCAGGACATGGTCCGGTGGACCTTCCTGAGCAACATTTTCAGCGTTCAATCGGACTGCCCCCATCGGGAGAAATTCGGCTACGGCGGCGACCTCGTCGCCACGTCCGACGCTTTCCTGGCCAACTTCGACATGGCCGGCTTCTACAGCAAGGCGGCGGCCGACTGGGCGGATGCCGCCCGCGAGGACGGCATGCTCACGGACACGGCCCCCTTCGTGGGCATCCAGTACTGCGGACTGGCCTGGGCCATGGCCCATCCGCTCCTCCAGACCAAGCTCATTCAGCATTACGGCGACCGCCGCCTCGCCAAGGACCAATACGAGACGACGAGCCGATGGCTCGATCTCGTAGCCTGGAAGAATCCGGACGGCTTCATCCGGGAGGGCTTGGCCGACCACGAGAGCCTGGAGCCGACGCCCGTTCCGGCGCTCGTGACGCCGTTCTACCATGAGACGGCCATGATGGCCTCCCGCCTGGCCGGCCTCTTGGGACGGCGCGCGGACGAGGCCCGCTACAGGGATCTCGCGGCCTTTATCGCCGCCGCTTATCGATCGAAGGTCATCGGGTCGGCCGCCGTCCGTTATGAGGCCATGACCCAGGCCGGGCTGGCCGTCGCTCTCGGCCTGGACCTCGTCCCGTTCGACGAAGCGGCGGCCGCCTTCGACGCGCTCGTGGCCAAGGTCTCGACGGAGGGGGGCCCGAGGCTGGCGACCGGGATCTTCGGTACGAAGTATATCCTCGACGTCCTGTCCCGCCGGGGCCGGGCCGACCTGGCCTGGGCGCTGATCGACCGGAAGGACTTTCCCGGCTGGGGACACATGCTCGAACGCGGCGCGACCACGCTGTGGGAACACTGGGAATTCAGCGACGACACCTATTCGCACAACCATCCGATGTTCGGCTCCGTGAGCGAATGGCTCTTCGCCTGGGTCGCGGGGATCCAGCCGGACCCGGCCGCCTTCGGATTCGACAGGATCGTCTTCCGGCCCCAGCCGGTGGGCGACCTGACCTGGGCCAAGGCCCGGATCCGCACGGTCCGGGGCGAGGTCCGGAGCGAATGGCGCCTCGATGGAAGCCGCTTCGTCCTGGACGTGACGGTCCCGGCCAACGCGTCGGCGACCGTGTACATCCCCGGCACCGACCCCGGCGCGGTCCTGGAGGGAGGCGGGCCCGCCGCCTCAGCCGAGGGCGTATCCTTCCGTGGCCTGGAGGCCGGGAGCTGCGTGTACGCCGTCGGCTCGGGCCGCTACGAGTTCTCGGTGGATCCCCTCCCCCGCGTCCTCAGCGCGCGCGGCCTCCCGGCGGCAGGTTCTCGTTGAGGAACCGGGTGAACATCGTATAGAGGTGGAGCGTCGTGCCGCGTCCTTCGGAGATGCCGTGCGACCGGTTCGGGTAGGCCAGCATGGCGAAGGCCTTGTTGTGGGCGACGAGCTCGTTGACGAGCTTCTCGAAACCCTGGTAGTGGACGTTGTCGTCGCCCGTGCCGTGGACGATGAGCAATCGGCCCTTCAGGTCCTTGGTGAAGGTGATGGGCGAGCCCTGGGCGTACCCTTCGACGTTGTCGTCCGGCAGGCCCATGTAGCGCTCCTGGTAGATCGTGTCGTAGAGGCGCTGGTCCGGCACCGAAGCCACGGAGATGCCCGTCGTGTAGAGGTCGGGATACCGGAACATGGCGTTGAGGGTCATCGAGCCTCCGCCGCTCCAGCCCCAGACGCCGACGCGCTCGGCGTCGATATGCGGCCACGCGGCCAGGGCCGCCTTGACGGCCGCGGCCTGGTCGCGCGAAGCCAGAATGCCGATCTGGCGATAGATGCTCTTACGCCAGGCCCGGCCGCGCGGCGCCGGCGTGCCGCGGTTGTCGAAACTGGCGACGACGTAGCCCTGCTGGGCCAGCATGAGATGCCAGAGATAGCGGCTGCCGCCCCAGTTGTCCTGGACGGTCTGGCCAGCCGGCTCGCCGTAGACATAGACGAGGAGGGGGTATTTCCTGGCCGGGTCGAAATCGGGGGGCAGGATGCGCCAGCCGTCGACCTGGACGCCCCCGCCGATATCGAGCTTGAAGAATTCGACCCGTTTCCGCTGCAGAGCGTCCACCTTGGCCTTGAGCGCTTCATTGGCGGCCATCGTGCGGACGGGCCGGCCGTCGGGCAACCGGACGAGCTCGGTCACGGGAGGCGTGTCGAGCCCCCCGAAAGTGTGAAAGGCCCAGCGGGCCGAAGGTGAGATATCGTACCGGTGGACGCCCGTCTGACCGGCCGGGCCGACGAGCACGGGAGCGCTCTTGCCGTCCAAACGGACCCGGAAGAGGAAGCGCTTCGTGGCGTCCGCCGGAGAGGCGGTGACGTAGAGCCAGCCGCCGCGCTCGTCCACGGCGTCGACGTGGAGGACGTCGTACTCGCCGGGGGTCAGCAGCTTGATGTCGCGGCCGTCGCGGGACAAGCGATAGGCGTGCTGCCAGCCGTCCCGTTCGCTCAGCCAGAGCAGGCTCCGGCCGCCGTCGAGCCAGACGAAATCCTCCATGATCTCCACCCAGGTCTCGTCCGAGTCGGTGAAGACGCTTCGGGCCTCCCCCGTCGCCGCGTCGCCGAAGAACACGGTCAGCGTGTTCTGCAGCCGGTTGAGGTGCTGGAGGACGACTTCGCGGGAGTTGCCGGCCCATTCAAGGCGGGCGATATAGGTGTCGCGCGGGTCTCCGGGGGTCCTGATCCAGACCGGAGAGCCGCCCGCCGCCGGGACGACGCCGACCCGGACGGCGCTGTTGACCTGTCCCGGTTTGGGGTGTTTGAAAGCCGTGACCTTGGGATAGAGCGTGTCGGTGTTGTTGATCATCGTGAAGACCGGCACGTCGTGGGTGTCGAACTGCCAGAAGGCGATGGACCGGCTGTCGGGGGACCAGCGGAACCCATCCCGGATGGAGAACTCCTCCTCGTTGACCCAGTCAGACGTCCCGTTGATGATGTCCTCGGCCCCGTCGAACGTCAGCTGGACCGTCCTGCCCGAGGCCAAGTCCTCCACATAGATATTGTTTTTAACGACATAGGCGGCTTTGAGCCCGTCCGGCGAGAGCTTGGCGAACATCAGGCTCGACGGCCCGAAGCCCGTCCCGAGCTGACGCAAGCGGCCGGAAGCGAGCTCATAGGTATAGAAATCGCCCCGCGTATTCTGGCGCCAAACGCGCTGGGTGTTCGTGAACACGATCAGGACCTTGCCGTCCGGCGACCAGGCGTAGTTCTCGATGGCCAGCGGCTCCTTCCCTCCGGGCGGAACGAGCTTGACCGCCGAGACCAGGACCTCCCGCCGGCCGGTCTCGGCCCTGTAGAGGACGAGGTCGCGCCCGCCCTTGGCTTCGGCGCTGGGTTCGAGCGTCGTGTAAGAGGCCCCGTCGCTCATCCATCGCGCCGGTCCGAAGCGCTCGGGAGAGAACTCCCGGGAGTCGAAGATCCGCTCCAGGGTCAGACGGCCGGGATCGGCGGCCGTGTCCTGGCCCGCCAGACCGGCGAAAGCGCCGAGGACGGCGATCGCGACGACGATCAAGCCGAGAGGGTGTTTGTTGGTCACGGTCTCATTCTCCTTGTTGGCTTCAGGATATCAAATCCGCGCCCGGCGCGCGAGGGACACGGAAGGCCCCTCCCGCGGGTCGTCAGTCCTTGAACACGGCCATCTCCGCGAGACCCGCGTTCGAGGTCTCCGGGGAGACGGTATCGACCGCAAAGACGATCCAGGAGACGGTCTTGGCCGGAAAGACGATCTCCCGTGCCGACCGCGAGTCGTTCGGCAGTTCGCCGACCCTGATCGCGGTCCCGTCGCTGAACAGCAGCGCTCCCGAGCGGATGTGGTCTTTCGGGTTCGGCCGGTCGAAGAGCCAGATCCGGCGCGCCGTCTGAGGGGAATCCCAGCTCAGACGGATCATGGCCGTCTCCCGCTCTCCCAGGCTCACCCACTCGCGCCGGTTGACGGCCTCCTCGGGATCGACGACGCCGTCGACGGCCCCTTCCCCGAAATATTCGATAAGCTCGGTGAAGGGTCTGTTCTTCTTGTGGACCGACGAGACGGTGACCCGGGCCCGAAGAGCCAGGTTGGCCTCGCTCTTGAGCCTGTCCTCCGGCGCCTTGGCCGCGGCCTCCGACAGGGCGGCGAGCCCCGCCGCGTCGAGCAGCCGGAGCTCCTGGAGCGTCCAGGCGTAGCGGCTGCCCATGGGATCGGCCACGGTCCGGTTGCCGAAATAGCTCTTGTGAAAGTTGGCCGAATAGCTGAGCCAGGCGCTCCGCCCGTCGGCGCCGATGAATTTCGACGGGAAGGTCAGGAAATAGGCCTGGCGCCCGAACTTGGCCATGAACGTGATCAGCCGGTACGGGCCGGTGATCTCGTCGGCCTCGAGGATGTAGGAATTCATGTCCTCGACGCCCGGCCAGCCGTCCGTGACGCACATCAGATACTTGCGGAGGGGCGCGTCGTAGGTGATGGTCGTGCACCCCATCCGGTTGTTCCAGGACACCAGGGGCCGGATGGCCGCGAAGTCCTTCGACCAGACGGGGCGGCCGTCCGGTCCGGGCCCGGCATAGAATTCGTAGCTGGCGATGTCATTGATCGTCCCGGGGCTCGGCGTCACCCGGGCCAGATAGACGGCGTCGCCCGCGATCCAGCTGTTGCCGGCGATCCGCGGCGCCGGGTCGTCGTCGAGGGCGCCGTGTCCGACTAGGTAGGCCTTCCCGTCGGGGGAATGTTCCATGTTTTGTCCGAAGTCGACGAAATGGGGCGTACCCATCTTCACTTGCCGGCCGTCTTTCCCGGACTCCGGGAAAAGCGGTTTCTCGGGCGTGAGAGGGCTGGGGATCCAGGTCATCCCATAATCCTCCGAGATGCGGAAGCCCGGCAAGGGGCCGCAGATGGCCCAGCTGTACAGGTCCCGGTATTCGGGCTCGGAGAGATCGAAATCGACGGCGTAGGTCCCGTAATACCAGACCCCGTTGTGGACGAGGTTGGCGCTCGGGTAGCGGCCGCCGTAGGGGTCCGGCGAGGCGGCCTCGGAACCGAGGGATGTGACGGTCAGGCGCAAGGGATCGTCGCCTTCGATCCGGGCGTTGCCCGTACGGGCCTTGGGGCCGTTCGAGTGGACGCTCTCCTCGCCGATCTCGCCGTCTGTCCAGCCGCTGTACATGTTCCCGTCCGGGGCCCAGGACGGATACCACGTGTCGGCGTCGGTATAGGCGACCGTGTTGCGGGTGAAGGCCGCGGCCACGATGTCCTTCGAGCGCTCGAAGGGACAATCGGGCGGCACTTCGGACGCCCAGACGCGGGCCGGCCAGGGCTGGGGCGCATAGGGGACGGTGCCCTCATTGACGCGAGGGCCGCAAGACATGAGCATCGCGGCGAGCAGGCACAGGATCACGACGATGGTCCGGCTCTTCATGACGACTCCTTCAGATCTTCAGCTCGGGGAACCATTTCAAGATCAACGCCTTCTCGTCCGGGGCGAGGAATCCGAAGGGGACGGGCTCGTCCTGGGGGCGCGTCCGCTTCTGGTTGATGCGGCCCATCAAGCTCCAGCTCCTCGTCATGTCCTGGGGCTCGCGGGCGGGAAGGTCATAGCGGGTGAAGTCGATGACCCGCTCCGGCCCCTTGTCCCTCCAGCTCCGCAGCAGGGCCAGGCGGAACTCCCGGCACATGAACCAGCGGATCTCCAGCGGGACTTCGGAGCCGCCGATCCCTGTCCCCCTCTGGACGAACCGGTACCGCAGGTTCTCGTTGTCCGGGTATTGGGCCCGGTAGGCGGTCCCGAAATCGCCCAAGGTCAGGCATTCGGCCGAGGGCCAGCGCTCGCGGATACGCTTCGTCCACCGCGTCAGGACCTCCAGGTGCCCGATCTGCGGGACGAGCGAGATCTCCCAGCAGTTCGTGACCCAGGCCCAGCCGTTGAGGGCGAAGCCCGTATCGAAGTGGGCCGCCGTGGTCTGGACCATCTGGGCCAGCCCGACCTCGGGCCCGAACCACTCGATCGTCTCGATGGGCCCGACCCCCATGCGGCTGCGCTGGGAGGCGGCCCAGCTCTGGCCCTGGCGCCGGGCGGCCAGGAAATCGCAGGTCCAGCCGTCCAGGTTGACGCAGTCGATGAAATCCTCGCGGCTCTGGGCCGGCTTGCAGAAGTGTTCGGTCGACGGATAATAAGGATAGGAGATCGAACCCTCGCCGTCCTGGTTGTCGATGGCGTACTGGCTCCAGATGTTCCCCTGGCAAACGCGGATCCCTTCCTTGTCGGCCAGATACTTCTGGTTGGCCGCGGCCAGGAAGCCGGCGATCACGCTCTTGGGCCGGAAGCCGCCGCCCATGATCTCCGAAACGCGGGCCAGGCCGTCATGGAGATCGCGGTCGACCTGGTCCCGCGAGTTGTAGGCGTTGGCGAAGTAGGCCCCGGGGATGAACGTCACATCGTCGCCGAACCGGTCGCGGAACTCGGGCATCAGGGCCCGGATGCGGCGGTAGTTCTCGCGCTCGTCGAACAGGGCCCGCCAGCTGAAAGCCCAGGTCATCGGGGCGCCGGGCCAGCCGGCGGCCAGGGCGTCGCGGAGCGCCCGGACGTTCTCGGGAGTGTGGCGGTCGGCTTCGTCGAAGCCCTCGTTCTGCGTCCGGGTGACCTCGATCTGGTTGACGCGGACCACCGAATTGAAGGTCAGGATCCTGCGCCCGTCGAGGGCCTTCGCGGCCC
>JBGSUG010000286.1:0-6580 GCA_041736225.1 Candidatus Aminicenantales bacterium
CCTCGACCGGGACGAGACGGACCGCGCCGAGGCGGAATCGGCCCGCCTCCTCGACCGGGCCGCGGCCCTCGCCCGCGACACCCGCTCCGTCGCTCTCGCGTTGCTCGGAGACGTTCGGGCCGAGTCCCGTCCCGCCGGGGAAGAACCGTCACCGACCGAAGAAAGGAAACGACCATGAAGCTCGAACAGCTCTACAGGAAAGCCGTCGCCGTCGGCATCGCCAACGACCCCCGCGGGCCGGAGGAAGTTCGCCGGGTCCTCGACGACGCTCGGACGGACTCGAAGAAGCTCAAGGACGACGAGCGGGACGGCTGGGAGGAGGACCGCCTGTTCAATCCCTACGCCGACTCCCGGCTCCTCGCCGGCGACCCGGCGACGGAGGTCCGCAAAGCCCTCGTCGGCATCGACATGGACGTCGCCGAGGTCCTCCTCGCCCACACCCTCAACCGGGACCGGGCCGCGGGGATCGATCTCGTCCTCGCCCACCATCCCCAGGGCGTGGCTCTGGCCCAGCTCTCCGACGTCATGCGCCTCCAGTCCGACATGCTGGTCGCCCTCGGCGTCAATATCGCCGTCGCCGAACAGCTCCTGGAAAAGCGCATCGACGAGGTCGGCCGGCGCGTCCTGCCCGGGAACCACAACCGGGCCGTGGACGCGGCCCGCCTGCTCGGCCTGCCGATGATGTGCGTCCACACGCCCGCCGACAACTGCGTCAACACCTACCTCGCGGCGCTCTTCGAGAGGGAGAAGCCGTCCCGGCTCAAGGACCTTATCGCCCTGTTGAAGACGATCCCGGAATACCGGGCCGCGGTCAGGCGGATGGCCGGGCCCCGGATCGTCAGCGGCTCGGAGAACGGCCACTGCGGCCGGATCTCCCTGGAGATGACGGGGGGGACCGAGGGAGCCCGGACGATCTACGAGCAGTACGCCTCGTCCGGGGTGAGCACGATCGTCGGCATGCACATCAGCGAGGAGGCGCTCGAGAACGCCAAGAAGGCCCACCTCAACGTCGTCCTGGCCGGCCATATCTCGAGCGACACGCTCGGGCTGAACCTGCTCCTCGACGAAGTGGAGAAGGAGGAGCGCCTGGAGTTCGTCGGCGTTTCGGGATTCGTCAGGACGCGGGCCGCGGAACGCTAGGCCCCGGCCTCAGAGGCCGCGGTAGTGGCCCTGGGCGCCGAGGGTCTGGATCCAGCGGGCGAAGGACCGGGCGTCCTCGAGGTCGCTCTCGTCGGGATGGGTGGCCGCAGTGGCGGCCATGTCGGCCCAGGCCTCGTGCTCGGGCGACTGCATCAGGACCTCGAGCGCCTTCATCGAGACCTTGCCCCGGCAGGAGAACGTGCCGACGAGCCGGGCCTTGGCCACGAGGACCGAGGCGTACTCGAGGGCCTCGCGGGACAACCGGCTGCCCGTCACCGAGCCGTGCGTGGAGAAGAGGGCGACGTTCCGGCCCTCGGGGAGGGTCTTGAGGAACACCTCGGCCGGATAGGGAACGCTGTGGGTCTGGACGGGAAAGCCCGCGAGAATGAGCCGGTAGGGGGCGAGGTCGCCGGCTACGGCCATCGGCTTCAGGTCCTTATCGCCGGACAGGGCGCCGAAAACGGCTTCGGCGACGAGCTTGGTGTTCCCCGTCCGGGAGAAGTAGGTGACGAGCGTCTTGGCCATCGCGGTCATCCTTTCGAAAGCGGAGCGCTCCGGGTATTCTGCCAGAATTCCGGCCGAAATGCCAACGGTCACCCGCCGGCCGGGAGCTCGATCGTCACCGTCGTTCCCTGCCCCGGCGCGCTGGCGACGCGGATCGTCCCGCCGTGCTCTTCGACGATCTTCTTGGTGATCGGCAGGCCGAGCCCGGTGCCGGCGTCCTTGGTCGAGAAATAGAGCTCGAAGATCCGCCGGACCGTCTCGGGGTTCATGCCCGGCCCGTCGTCCCGGACGGTGACGGTCGTGACGCCGTTCGCGCGCCCGATCGTCACGGCCACCTCGCCGCGGGGGCCGATGGCCTCGACGGCGTTGGCGACGATGTTGCGGAAGGCCGTCCGGAGCTTGGACGGGTCGCCGTTGATCCGGAAGTCCGTCCCCTCGGCGACGACCTTGAAGCGGATGCGCTCGGCCAGCAGGCGCCGGTAGGGTTGGAGGATCTCCTCGACGATCTCCCGGAGGTCGAGGGGCTCCTTGCGGACCGTCGTGTCGCGGGCGATCTCCATGAACTCCTGGGCGATCCTGCGGAGGTTCTCGACCTCGCTGACGATGTAGGACATCGATTCCTTGAGGGCCGTGCCGAAGTCGCCGCGCCTGTCCTCGTAGACCTTGAGGATGTGCTCGGCCGAAAGCTGGATGGGCGTCAGCGGGTTCTTGATCTCGTGGGCGACCTTGCGGGCCATCTCCGTCCAGGCCACCTTCTTGCTCATCTCGGCCAGCTCCTGCTCGTGCGCCTTGAGGTTCCGGATCATCGTGTTGAAGCCGTCGATGAGGGTCATCATCTCGTCGTGCGATCTGTGCTCGATCGTGACCTCGAGGTTGCCCAGGCCGACCTCGCGGGTCCCGGCCAGGAGCTTCCGGACGGGCACGATGATCATGCTCCTGATGCTCCGGGAGAAGAGGACGACCAGGGCGACGAAGAAGGCCGAGAGGAGGACGAGGAACTCGACGATGCCCCGCGTGGCGGCGACGAGCTGCTGCTTCTCGAAGGGGAAGGGCAGGGAGATGAAGAGTGTCATGTTCTCGTAGTCGTAGGGCACGGTCAGGGTCTGGAAGGAGTAATCCCCGAGCCGCGTCCGCTGGATGAAGAAGGGCTTGCGGTCGTAGAAGAGCGCCTGGAAGGCCTCCCCGTCGAGGATCTCGGGCAGCAGCCCGCTGTCGAAGAACTCGCGCCGGCTCGAGGCGAGGAGCACGGCGTCCTTGTAGATGATGACGTCGTTCGACAGTGTCTCGCTGATCCAGAGGGCCAGGTCCTCTCCGGGCGCGAGGTACGGCGAGGCCTCGCCCTTGATGAAGAGAAAGGCCTCCATGAGGCCCTGGGCGTAGCTCGAATGCACGGCCGACTCCTCGACGAAGCGCTCCGTGAACAGGCTGTCGAACAGGTTCCGGGTGAAGACCGTGTAGAGCAGGAGCGGGACCAGGGTCACGGCCAGGAAGGACGCGTAGACGCGATTGGAGAAGGACCAGAGGGGATTGCGGAGCGAAGCCTTTCCGGAGGCGATGGTGACGACGAGCAGGACGAGCAGGACGGCGGCCAGGCCGAGGAAGAAGAACCTCAGGAAATCGACGGCCCTGGTCCGAAGGTGCTTTCTCGGCGTGAAGAGGCTGTAACAGCGTTCGCCGGAGCGGAAGAGGTAGGCGTCGTGGACCGTGTCCTTGTCCCGGAACTCCGACCAGAACGGGGGCGAGCCGCCGGCCAACCGCTCGCGGTCGACGTCCGCGAGGCCGGCGGTCAGACGGCGGGGATTGAAGAGCGAGCGGCCGTCGAGGTCGAAGATCTCGCAGCCGAAATCCACCTCGCCGAGCGAGGGCAGGGAGTCCGTCCGGAGGACCTCGAAGTAGGGATTCGCGGAGTACAGAAACGGGAGCATCTCCGGGTCGATGGAGACGTAGAGGACGACGCGCCCGAGCGGCACGCCGTTCTCGGAGTAGTCCCTGTAGCCGATGAGGAATTCCTTTTCCATGCCGATGAACGTCAGGGGATAGGGCACTATGGTCCAGTCCGCCGCCGGCCCGAGGTCGGGAGGACGGCCCAACCCCCGGGGGACGTTGAGCGAGAAACGGCTGAGCGTGCCCCCTTCGGCGTCGCGGATCTCGAGGCTCGAGTTCCAGTTCGATTTCGCGACGGGGGTCCTCTGCCAGAGCGTGCGCGCGAGCTCGCGGTCCCGGGGATCCTTGAAGAAGGCGACGATCTGTTCCCGGCTGCGGTCGAGTCCGGGCAGCGATTCCTCGATGAGGAAGTTGCCCCAGGTCTCCTGGGTCTGGACGGCGTGGGCGACGGTCGTTTCGAGCAGGCGGCGGGTCCGAGCGGTCGAGAGGCCGTCGACATTGAGGGACATCCAGAGCGAGGCCAGGACGAGACCGGCGAACCAGGCTTCCCGGCGGCGCGAGAGGCCGGGGACGATCGCGACGGCGACGAGTCCGGCGATCAGGGCCGCGCTCAGGCCCAGGAGCGGGAGCGAAGGGCTCCGGCCGGCGAGGACGCTGGCCGCCGCTCCCAGGACGCCGGCCAGGACGGCGTGGAGAACCGTCCCGAAACCCCGGAAAGCCAGCCGAAAAGCGACGGCCAGGCCGAGGAGGACGGCGACCAGCAACATGAATAGCGCGAGCTGGAGGGCCAGCCGCGAGAAGTCGAAGTCCCAGCGGAGGAGGGAGAGGTTGGAGTTGAGGACGATCCGGTGGACGATCTCGCGCAGGGCGAGGAGGGCGCCCGTGGCGAGAGCGGCGGCGGCGACGGAGACGAGGATCCCGCCCGGAACGGACAGGCGTGTCCGTCCGACGCCCTTCCGCCGGCCCGACGAACAGACGGCCAGGCACACGGCCAGTCCGAGGGCCGTCAGGGCCGTCAGGAAAATGTCGGCCGGAGACCCGGTCAGTCCCTGCCACGAGACGAAGCCGGCCACCGCCGGATCGAAGAGGTGGATGGCCTGGATCCTCTCCAGCTGACCCAGGGGCAGGGCGGCGAGCCGGAGCCCGACGAGAACGGCGGCCCCCGCGGCCCCGGAGAGGGCGTCCCGGCCGAGGCGGAACCCGGGCGACGACCAGAAGTAGGCCAGGGCTGCGAGTCCCGCAGCGAGGAGAAGGAGGAGGAGGACGAGGCGGAGATCCTCGCGCCACGACGTCAGGCGGGAGGTCAGGGAGGGCGAGGCAAGCGTGATGGTGGCGACGATCCGGCCGCTCTCGTTCCGGATCGGGAAGAAGAGCGTTTGGATCCCGTTCTTGGGCCGCGGTTCGCCGACGAACTCATCCTCGTGCAGGGCGAAGAATTTGTCGAACCCCTCGACGGATTCCCGGAAATCGTAGTAGCTGATGTCGGACTCGGAGCGGAGGACCGGTCTTATGGCGTGGTACTCCCGGATGTACGACGATCGGACCTGGGGCACGAACGCCAGGCGGGCGAAGTGGGCCAGCATGCGGCTGCCGTCCCCCAGGGGCTGGAGGAGGGTTAGATAATGAGTGGTCCCGGCCTCGTTCCGGATCAGGAACGCGCCTCCCTCGGCTTTCACCCGTTCGAGGTCGGGCCGGTCCGCGATCTGGTCCGAAAGGCTGAGGACGTCGCCGTACCAGACTTCGACGAAGCCGTCGCCGTTGGCGAGGGCGATGCCCTCGGTCCCGGCGTCGAGCCCGGCGTCGCGGAAGAGGGGGAAGAAATCCGCGGGCTCGGCGGGAAGCGCCGTGCCGGCGAAGCGGGCCGCCCGGGCTTCGAGGCCGGCCGCTACAGAAGCGTAGGAATCGCGGGTCCGCGCAGCCTCCCTGCGGAGCGAGGCCAGGCTCTTCGCGTCGTAGTCCCGGGAGAGGAATCCCGGCAACGTGACGGACAGGGCCCCGACGACGAGGGCGAGGGCGGCCGCCGCGACGCTCGCGATGAGCAGAGCCCGGCGCGACCGGATGCGGCCCGCGGTCTTCACAGCCTCTCCGCACGGATCTCGACGATCCGCAAGGCCATTCCGGGGCCGGGCCCGCCCGGGCCGGATCCCCGGCGCATCGGGGCGATGAAGAAGTAGACGCGGAAGGGATAGCGGTTGCCCGTCCGGTCGTTCCGGAACGACCAGCGGGCCTTGAGGATGCCGCCCGCGACGCCGGGCAGGGCCGAGAGCCGCGGCTCGGTCGTAAATTCGGTCGTCCGGAAGACCGAAAAGATACGGCTGAAGACCAGGGTCGCCTGGTCCGGGGAGAGCTGGTCGGCGAGGCCCAGCGGTTCGGGCAGGGAAACGGGGATCGCGCCCTCGTCCGTCAAGAGCTCGCCGAGCAGGGCCGGGGAGTTCTGAAGGAACGCCGTCTCGATCCTCTGGGCCAGCGGCAGGGGCAGGGACAGGAGCAGGGACAGCGAGAAGATATGGATGTTGACCACGTTGGCGTCACCATCTTAACACAGCCGTTTCCGGACAGGCAAGGAATGACGCCCCGCGGGGGCGGCCGGCGACGGCCTTACGCGGCCTTCTTGGGCTCGGCTTCCTGCTCGAGCTTCTTGGTCCGCTTGGCATCCTTGATGCTGCTGATGCCGGCGATGAGCCCGATGAAGCCGCCGAAGAACAGGATCGGCGGGATGAAGCCCAGGAAGAGGTGATAGAGGGCGGACCTGAACAGGGGCGAGAAGATGATCAGGGCCAGGCCTCCGGCCATGGCCATGAGGCCCCCGATGACGGCGATGAATTTACCCATGTGTGTTCCTCCCGAACGAGAATGTTCCTGGTCCGATTATAACAAAGGAATCGCGCCCGGGTCAACGCCTTGGAAGCGGGTGTCAAGGCAACGTGAATCTTTCCGGTCCTGGGCAACATGAATCTTTCCGCTTTTATCGTCACCTAGGGTCTCCCAGCCGCCCCGCGCTCGGCCGGGCCATGATAAACCTTCCAAGGATGGGTCGGAGGCGGTGTGTACT
>JBGSUG010000312.1:0-12651 GCA_041736225.1 Candidatus Aminicenantales bacterium
GGCCGTCGCGACGGCCGAGACGGCGTCCCTGTGGCCCACGACCCCGGTCCTCGTGACGGCCGAAACCTCCCTGGACGGATGGATAAAGCCGGCCGAAGGCCGGCCCGGCGTCTTCCGGACCGCGGGCGCGGGCTGGGACCGGGACGTCGAGCTCGTCCCCTTCTATCGCCTGCACCGGCGCGTCTACGCCGCCTATTGGGACATCCTGACACCGGCGGAATGGACGGAGCGGGCGGCGGCGATGAAAGCGGCCGAGGAGGCCCGACGCGCCCTCGAGGCGGCCACGGTGGCCTTCGCCCAGCCCGGCCAGATGCAGGCCGAACGGGACCTCAACATGCAGGGCGGCAAGACGACGCCCGTCCAGCTCCGCGGCCGTTACGGCCGGCGGGCGGCGGACTGGTTCTCGTTCGAGCTCCCCGTAGTTACCGCGGCGCCTCTGCGCCTGGTCGTCACCTACAATCGCGACGAGCGGGCCGACCGGGCCTTCGCCGTCCTCGTCGAAGGCCGGAAGGTGGGGGAGGAGCGCATCGCCCGGCGCAGCCCCCAGGAGGAAGAGGGGTTCTTCGACGTCGTCTATGCCCTCCCGGCCGAGGTCGTCGCCGACAAGACCAAGGTCACGGTCCGGTTCGAGGGGATCGAAGGTTGCGAGACCGCGACGGTTTTCGGCATCCGGGTCGTCCGGGGCGACAAGCGTTCTTGAAGGGGCCGGCCTGCGGGGAGATCACTGTCCGAAGGTCCGGGCCGGCATCCCGGGGAGCAGCAGGAAGATGTCTCCGTAATGACGCCGGACCAGATCGATCTTGCCGGGCGCGTCGCCCTCGAGCCGAATGGGCAGATGGCCAAGCGCGATGTGGCCGACTTTGAGGTCCTCTTGGAGGAAGCGGGCGCAGTTGGGCTCGAGGGGGTACCAATAGTGAACGATGGCCAGGTCGAGCCGGGCGTCCTTGAGCCCGAAGGCCTGGAAGACATCGCACCTCCCGTTCGGGTCGCCTTCGTGCCAGACGCGCCGGCCGTCGATATCGAGATCGTACATGAGGTTCATCGGGGAGTCGCCGTCGCCGCTGTGGAGCGTGCGGCAAGCCGTGACGGGAATGCCCTTGACGTCCTGTCTCCGTTGTTCTCCGACTTTGAGGCCGACCGCGGTGACGCGCGGCCCGATCCGCGCCCAGTCCGGGGCCGTCCGGCGCATGGCCTCCACGGCGTCCGTCGGGGCCAGGAGCGCGGCTTCGGGAACGGCCTCCAGGAAGCGGACGGCCAGGCCGGCGCTAAAATGGTCGGGATGGTCGTGGGTGACGAGGACGAGGTCGACGCCGTCGAACGGCGCCTCGCCCTTCATGATCTTGTCGAGCGTCTCGGGCGCCGGAGCGCGGTAGTCCGGGTTCGGTTTGTCGAACAGGGCGTCGATGAGGACCTTGGTGTCGCCCGCGCTCACCAAAACGCCCATGTTGGCCACGTAGGTCAGCTCGATGGGTTCTTTCCCGGCGGCTCGGCCGGCCGTGAAGGAACCCGCGGCCGCCGCGGCGCACAAACCCAGGATGGATACGATCAGAACATTCTTCTTCATGGCTCTACCCCTTCAGTCTTGGGCTAAGGGTCCTGCCTTTCCGGGTCGGGCTTCTCCGCCTCGAGCTTGGCCTTGACCTGGGCCGCGACCTTGTCCGCGGCGAAGGAGAAGTGCATCTGGACGATGAGCCATTTCCCGCCTCGCTTCTCCAGGACCCCCGTCCAGCGCGTGTCCTTCCAACCGGTCGGCTTCCCGTCCCATTCGGCGAGGTCGTTGAGCATGCACGACCACCAGGCGGCGTCGCCCGACCGCGAGACGCCGATGCGCATATCCCAGATCTCGCACTTCGTGGCCTTGAAGCGAGGGTCCATCCATAAGTCGAAGTTCTTGACCAGCTGGCTCCAGCCGACGGTGGATTCGGAGGTGGGATTGATGATGAACAGGCTCTCGTCGCGGACCATCGTGCTCTCCGCGAGCGGCCGGTCCTTCGTCAAGGCCCAGGCGATGTTGTCGCGGATGACCTTCTCGATCAAGGCTGTTTCGTCGGCCGGAGAAGAGCAGGACGCGGCGAGACAGGCGGAAAACAGGGACAGTCCGATGAGCGCGACGGCGCGCGTCTTCAGGATCCTCATGGCGCCCTCCTGGTCACCGTGGGGTCTCGATCTTTCGTTGGGCCCTCAGATCCTCGATGACCTTGGCGCGGACCCAGTAGGCGTGGCTCTCGCCGCCGCGCTGACTCAGGAAGAAAAGGTACCGGCCGTCGGCCGTGACGACGGGGCACAGCTCTATCGACGGGCTGTTCACTCCGGGTCCCAGATTCACGGGCGCGGTCCAACCGCCGTCCGGGCCCCGGAAGCTCACCCAGAGGTCGTATTGGCGCGAGAACAGGAGGTAGCTCCCGTCCGGGGCGACGAACGGAGTGTCGTCGATCTCGGGCGTGTTGATGGGATCGCCCATGTTGACGGGCTTTTCGTAGGCGCCGCCGGAGGGACGGGCCACGTAGATGTCGCTCAGGCCGCGGCTGTCCGGGGGGCGTCCCGCGAAATAGAGGTTTCCCTTCCGGTCGAGCGAAAACTGCCAGTGCTTGTCGACGGAGTTGACGTTGGGATCGAGGGGCTTGGGCTCGCCCCAGCCGGAAGGCGTCCTGTCCGTGAACCAGATCCTCTCGCGCCCTCTTTCCGTTTCCCCGGGGAGCGGCCGGCGCGAGATGAAATAGAGTCTCTTCCCGTCGGCCGAGAAGAAGGGCACGTCGTCGTTGCCGTTCGGGCCCGAAAAAGGCGCCCAGGCCGGGGGCGTCCAGCGGTCCTGGACGCGTTTCATCGTCAGCAGGCCGCCGCGCGAATAGATCTCGCCGGGGAAGGTCATCATCGGCGCCCAATAGACCTCGTTTGCGTCGGGGGAGAAGACGGCCGTGCTGTGGAGGCCCCAGATCGACGAAACGACGCCCGGGGCGAAGAGCTCGGGCTTGTCCCCGGGGGGCTTCTGCCCAAGATACTCGCCCTCGAGGACCGGGAACCGGATGTCCGAACGGTCGACGCCTTTTTCGGCCAGCAGCCCCGCTACGGCGTCCATCTTCCGCTCCACGGCGACATTGTAGGCGGTCTGGCCCATGAGATTGCGGGCGTTCGCGGGTGCGCCCCGTTCGATCAGGGCCCGGGCGGTGTCGGTCCGACCGTCGCGGGCGGCGTAATGGAGCGGGGTCCAACCGAAGCGGTCGGCCTTGGACGGCGAAAAGCCCTTTTCGATGAGAAGCCCGACGATCTCGGCCGACCCTCCGGCCGCGGCGGAATAGATGAGTGACTCGCCCGAAGGGCCGAGCGCCGCGAGATCCTGGCCACCGTCGGTCAGCCGGCGGAAGAGCTTCGTCAAGCCGTTGGCCGCTGCCTCGGACAGAGCGCCTGTCCATTTATCGCCGGACATCGGCACCTTGGCCCCTTTCTCGAGGAGCAGGTCGACGAGGTCGGCTTTGCCCCGCCAGGTTGCGAGCTCGAGGGCGGTGGAACCGAACTTGTCCTCGGCGTTGACGTCCGCCCCGGCTTCGATGAGGACGCGGGCCGTCGCCGTCTGGCCGCGTTCCCGGGCGCAGAGCAGGAGCGGCGTCCGTCGATAATCGTTTCGCGCCTCGGTCGACGCCCCCCGCCGGATGAGCGCCGCGGCGACCTCCGTCCGGTCGCTCATCGCGGCGATATGGAGCGGCGTAGCGGCCTGGGGATCCGCGGCGTCGGGCTTAGCGCCCTTGTCGATGAGGAAATCGACCAGCTCGGGGCTCTGGCCGTAGGCGGTGTAGTGGAGAAGCGTCAGGCCCTGATCGTCACGGGCTTCGACGAGCCGGGGCGATTTCTCGACCATCGCCTTGACGGCCGGGATATCGCTCTTGCGGAGCAGGTCGAAGACCTCCTGGGGCCGGGCCGGGACGGCCAGCGCCAATAGGAGCCATGAGAGGCAGAGGATCACGGTGGATTTCTTCATCGCGTTCTCCTTGCGGGGATCATTCCCCGATCCGGCCGTTCGCGTAGACGAACCTCTGCCCCATCCGCATCGGGACTTGGATCGTCAGGCCGGGGAACTTGGCCTCGAACGTTTTTTGAAAGTCCAGGTACATCGCATCGCCCGCCCGGGCGTGCATGGGGAATGCGGCCCGGACCCGGAATTTCCGGAAGAAGTCCTCTTCTTGAACGGTGTATTTTTCGCCGGGGGCCGTCACCGGGAAGACGAAGGCCAGGTCGATCGCGTCGGCCTTGGTCTTCAGATGATCGTGTTCGGCGGCCGCGTCGGCGGGCTGGCAGTCGCCGTTGTGGTAGATAACGAGGCCGTCGACCTTGACGAGCCAGGCCACCTCGGGGACGCCGGAATGGTGGGAGTTTATGGTCGCGATCTCGAGCCCGTCGGCCGCGAGCCCGGCCCTCGGCCCGGCGAGGACATGATGGGAGGGATCGTCCGTCGCCTTCCAGCCGAAATAGTAGGCGATGTCCGGAACGGCCTCTTTCCAGGTCAGGATGACAGGATCGTAATGGTCGTCGTGTGCGTGGGACACGAAGACCCGGACCTTCAACCCCCTGATCTCCTCCGGGGCGATCCAGCCGGCCGCGAGCGAGGGCCGGTCCGGCCGGGACTTCGGCTGCTGCCCGTCCCGTCTCTCCTGGTAGTCGAAGACGAGGAGGTGATCCGAGGTGCGGACCGCGAAGCCGCAATGGCCCAGGTACCAGACCTCCGCACGGCCGGCCGGCGCCGGGGCCGCGGGGGCGTTCTTCCGGATCCCTTCACGGGCGATGGCGTCGCAGAGCTCCTTGATGGGAGCGCTCTCGAAGCCGTCGCCGGGCGGAGGCCCTCCGCCCCTGGGACCGATGAGGACGCGTTCCTTGACTAACGTCACTTTGTCCGGGTACAGCTCGGGACCGGCGGGGAGGTCGACGAGACCGGCGGCCTTCACCGTCGTGTTCCCAACGCAGAAGGAGGCGACGATCAATCCCGCGGCATGGGCGTCTTGAACGAATTTCAGGACCGTCCGGTTTTCGTTGAACTTCCTCCACTGCGGGCCGCTCGGGATGATGAGGGCTTCGTAGCCGGAGAAGTCCTTCAGGTCGGGGATGAGGATATCGCTCCTGAGCACGACATCCCTCTTCTTGTTGAAGCAGCCCCGGTATTCGGCGTCGACGCCGACCCGCTTCATCGTCCAGCCCCGGGCCTCGATCTCCTTCGCCAGCGGGAAATAGGCGTCGCCGAACCACTCGCCGAGGAGAACGAGGACACTCAGGGGACGGGCGGAGGGGGGGGGCGACGGGCATGCCGGAGCCCGTCCATGGCCAAGCAACAGCAGGATGCCGATAACCGCGTATCCAGCGGCATTATTCATGGGAACGCTCATCGCCCCTCCCTTCGATAATAATGCTTTCGACCCACAGCAGCAATATTCGGGCCAGTTTTCTCTTGGGGGGACGGTCCTCCGGGTTGTAAGGAAACTTGACCGGGGACCCGTAGGGGCGACAATGCGGCCTTAATTCCTATATAATACATAGGAATTTCGGCCTTTAGGCCGAAAGGAGCATACGCCATGAGAAGAGCGACCGGGATCCTCCTCGCCGCCGCGGCGGCGATTGCCGTTCTCGCCGGCGCGGCCCAAGCCCAGCCCGCTGGCTCCTGCTGCAACTCGCCGGGCGTCACCCCGAGCGGCAAACAGGGGGAGCCTGTCTTTCAGGACCTTCTAAGGTCCGGCAAGAAGTGCTGGATCGGCGAGGTCAATTACTTCACCTGGGAATTCGACAAGACGCCGAAGATGGGGATGTCCGTCCTCATCGTCAAGCTCTACGACAAGGACGGCCGGCGCGTCTCCGACCTGACGATCGCGGGACGCTGCGACATGCCGTCGATGCGCGGCGCCCATGACACTGGCGAGGTCGCTTTTAAGACGAACAGGTCCGGCGATCACCTGCTGCCCGTCAACGTCGTCATGCCGGGCGACTGGGAGGTCCTGCTGACCTTCTCCCGCAACGGCATCGTCATCTTCCGGGGCCGCATCGCTTTCAGCGTCTGACCCGGGGGCCCCGGCCACCGGACGATCGATCTCCAGGACGGCAAGATCCGTTCGGCTTGACAGGGTCTCCGGGGAAATATACCATCGGGCCACTTTCGTAAAGATAGAGAGGGAAAATGGTCACAACCTTGGCCGGACTCTTGGCCAACACCGTCGCGTCTTATCCGAAACCCGATCTGATGCTCTTCAAGAAGGACGGGGCCTTCAGGCCCATTTCCACCGGGGAGTTCGGGGAGAGCGTCAGGAACTTCGCGCTCGGGCTCAGGGCCCTGGGCTTCGAGGCCGGGCAGAAGCTCTGTCTCCTCTCGGAGAACAGGCCGGAGTGGAGCATGACCGACTTCGCGACGCTCACGGCCGGCGGACTGACCGTGCCGATCTACACGACCCTCGTCCCTGACCAGGTCCGCTACATCGTCGACGATTCGGACGCCGCGATCGTCGTCGTCTCCAACGCCGACCACTGGAAGAAGATCGAGATCCTGCGCTCCGGCTTGACCAAGGTCCGGCACTACATCACCTTCGCCGCCGCGGCCCCGGCCGGCGTCCTGACGCTGAACGAGGTCCTCGAAAAGGGGAAGGCCCTGGCCGCGGCCGAGCCCGGCCTCTACGGCGAGCTCGTCGCCCGGGTCAAGCCGGAGGACGAGGCGACCCTGATCTACACGTCGGGGACGACGGGCGTCCCCAAAGGCGTCATCCTGACGCACGACAACCTCGTCAGCAACATCCGGACGGCGGCCTCGCTCGTCGAGTTCACGGACAAGGACACCGCGCTGTCGTTCCTGCCGCTCTCCCACGTCCTCGAGCGGATGGTCATGTTCACCTACATCTACAAGGGCTGCACCGTCGCCTTCGCCGAGAGCGTCGAGGCGGTGGCCCAGAATCTCCTCGAGGTCCGGCCGCACATCATGGTTAGCGTCCCGCGGGTCTTTGAGAAGATCTACACCAAGGTCATGGACCAGGTCCTGACCAGCCCCGCGCTGCGGCGGAAGATCTTCTTCTGGGCCCTCAAGGTCGGCCAGGCGTACGGGGCGCTGAAGATCGTAGGGAAGCCCGTCCCGGCCGGGCTGAGCCTGCGCCATGCGATCGCGGCGAAGCTCGTCTTCTCGAAGATCACCGCCAAGACGGGCGGCCGGGTCCGCTTCTTCGTCTCGGGCGGGGCGCCGCTGTCGAAGGACATCGCCGAATTCTTCTACGCCATCGGCCTCGTCATCCTCGAAGGCTACGGCCTGACCGAAACATCGCCGCTTCTCTCGATCAACACGTTCGAGGCCATCCGCATGGGCACGGTCGGCAAGCCCGCGACCGGCATCGATATCCGGATCGCGCCGGACGGCGAGATCCTGGCCCGCGGGCCCAACATCATGAAGGGCTACTACAAGAAGGAGGCGGAGACCCGCGAGGTCCTCGAAGGCGGCTGGTTCCACACCGGGGACATCGGCCAGTTCGACGCCGACGGCTTCCTGGTCATCACCGACCGCAAGAAGGACCTGCTCGTCACGTCGGGCGGCAAGAACATCGCCCCCCAGCCGATCGAGAACCTGATCAAGGCGAGCCCCTATATCTCCAACGCCGTGGTCATCGGCGACCGCCGGCGCTTCGTCGCGGCCCTGGTCGTGCCCGAGTTCGAGAAGCTCGAGGCCTACGCCAAAGCCCAGGGCATCGCCTTCGCGACCGTGGAGGAGCTGTGCCGGGACCGCCGCATCGTCGACTTCCTCAAGTCGGAGGTCGACCGGGCGACGCCGCTCCTCGCCTCTTACGAGAGGATCAAGAAGATCGCCGTCCTGCCCCGCGATTTCGACATCGAACGCGGGGAGATCACGCCGTCCCTCAAGGTCCGCCGGGCCAACGTCACGGCCGAGTACCAGAGCGCGATCGACGCGCTGTACCGGGAGGACGCGGAGGAGGGGCGGGACGACGGGGCGATCGGCGGCTGACGCGGCCGCGGGGCCTATTCGGCGGCCGCGGGCCCGGGCTTGACCGGCTCGGGCTTGACCGTCAGGTAGAGGATGCGGCCGCAATTCTCGCAGAGGACGACCTTGGCCTTGTCGCGGATCTCGTTGAGCATCTGCGGGCGGACGCGCATGTGGCACATGGCGCAGAATTCCCCGGTGACGGGGGAGAGGGCGGCGCCGCCCTTCTTCTGGGACAGGGCCTCGTAGAGCTTGAGCTGTTCGCGGGGGATGCGGGGGACGAGGGCCTCCCGCTCCTTGTTCAGGACCGCGAAGCGGGACTCGGTCTCCTTCAGCTTCTCGTCGAGGACGAGCTTCTCCTTCTCGAGGACGTCCTTCTCCTGGCTCTGCCTGTGGAGGGCGGCCTTGATCTCCTCCTCGACGTCGTCGGCGGCCAGCATCTCGGCGATGATGGACTCCTCGAGGGCGTCGATCTTGCGCTGGGTCTCCTCGAGCTCGTGGAGGAGAGAGGTATATTCCTTGTTGGTCTTGACCTCGTTCAGCTGGCGCTTGTATTTTCCGACCTGGACCTTCATGTCCTTGACCTCGTTCTCGAGGTCGCGGCGCTTCTTCTGGTTCTGGGCCAACTTGTCCTTGGCGTCGGCGACGAGCTTCGTCGTGGCCTGGATGCGCTTGTCGACGTCCTGGACGAGGCGGGGGATGCCTTCGATGACGAGGGCGGCGTTCCGGATGTCGGAATCCAGCTGCTGGAGCTGGATGATGAGTTCGAAATCGATTTCCACTCTCCGCCTTTCTCCGGGCCCTCGGTCACATGGGCCTACCAGGATTCGAACCTGGGACCAACCGGTTATGAGCCGGTGGCTCTACCGCTGAGCTATAGGCCCTCGGCCCCTCTTTATAACAAAATATTGACCAGCCGTCAATTACGAAATGGGTCCGAAAGGAGGACACGTACCGAAGGGACATGTCCCCCTTTCGTCAATGGTTGTTGGTGAACGATTTCAGCTTGCGGCTGCGGCTCGGGTGCTTGAGCTTGCGCAGGGCCTTGGCCTCGATCTGGCGGATGCGCTCGCGGGTCACCTTGAACTGCTGGCCGACCTCCTCGAGCGTGTGCTCGTTGCCGTCCCCGAGCCCGAAGCGCATTTTGAGGACCCGGCCCTCGCGGTCGGTCAGCGATTTCAGGGCCTCCTCGATCTGCTCCTTGAGGTTGATGTGGATGACCGTGTCGGGCGGCGAGGGGATGAGCTTGTCCTCGATGAAGTCGCCGAGGTGGCTGTCCTCCTCCTCGCCGATGGGCGTCTCGAGGGAGATGGGTTCCTGGGCGATCTTGATGATCTTGCGGACCTTGCTGACCGGCATGTCCATCTTCTTGGCGATCTCCTCGCTCGACGGCTCACGGCCGATCTCCTGGACGAGGGCCCGCGACACGCGGATGAGCTTGTTGATCGTCTCGATCATGTGGACGGGGATGCGGATCGTCCGGGCCTGGTCGGCGATGGCCCGGGTGATGGCCTGCCGGATCCACCACGTGGCGTAGGTCGAGAACTTGTAGCCCCGCCGGTACTCGAACTTCTCGACGGCCTTCATCAGCCCCATGTTGCCTTCCTGGATGAGGTCGAGGAACTGGAGGCCGCGGTTGCTGTACTTCTTGGCGATGCTGACGACGAGGCGCAGGTTGGCCGCGACGAGCTCCTTCTTGGCCTGGTCGCTGACCTTCTTGCCGGCCGTGATGGCCCGGACGGCCTTCCGCAGGGACTCCGGGTCGAGGCCGATCTCGGTCGTCTGCCGCCGCAGCTCCCGGCTGGAGTCGCGGATCTTCTGCTTGAGGACGGGATCGTCCTTCTTCCGCTTCTTGGCCAGGGCGGCGGCCCAGTCGTCGCGGGCGTCCTCGAGGTCGTTGATGGATTTCAGCCGGGTTCGCAGCTCGTCGATGATCTGCTCCCGGTGGGCCGAGCGGAGGTTGAGGTCGCGGATGGTGCGGCTGATCTTGACGATGATCCGGCCGCGGCCGACCAGGGTCTTCCTCTTCTCCGGGATGCGGTCGAGCCGGCGGCTCAGGTCCCGGATCTTCTTGACCTTGCCCAGGATCTGCTTCTTCTTCTCCTCGAGCTTGCCCTCGGCGATGTCCTCCTCGGAGACGTCGAACATCTCCTGGATGATGAACGGGTTCTCCTTGATGCGGTCCTCGAGGGCCAGGACCTCGTTGAGGACCAGGCGCGTCCGGCTGAGGGCCTTGATGATGCTCTTCTCGCCGCGCTCGATCTCTCGGGCGATGGCGATCTCGCCCTCGCGGGTCAGGAGCGAGATGTTGCCCATCTCCCGCAGGTAGAGCTTGACCGGGTCGGTCGTCCGCTCCAGCCCGTGGGTCGACACGAGGTCGCTCTTGCGGCGCTGGGGGAGCATCTCCTTCTGCCGCGAGTCGAGGATCTTGATCCCGTAGTCGCCCATCGACGACAGGAAATCGTCGAAGTCCTCCTCGGAGTCGAGGTCCTCGGTGAAGGTCTTGTCGATCTCCTCGAACAGCAGGTAGCCCTGCTTGCGGCCCTTCGAGATGAGCTGGGAGATCTCGTCCTTGTGGAATTTATTGTCCAAAGCCACGGCGCGCACCTCTTTTCCCGTTTCCTGTTCTATGACGGCATCGCATGACGTTTTCTTCCGTTCACTGGAGCGACAGGATCTGCTTGGTGACGTCCTGTTTCTGGTAGAGGAGGGCCAGGAGCTCCTCCTTCTCGCCGGCCTTCTCCGACCGGGCGATATCCCGCTGGATGGTTTTGAGGCGGTTCTGGAGGTGGACCCGACGCAGGGACCTCAGGCATTCCTGGGCCTCCTCGACCGTGCCCGCCGAGGCCTTCTCGAACAGGGCCGTGGCCAGCTGGGACAGCAGGGCGGGCGGGACCTTGCCCTGGAGGCTGGGGAAGCTCCAGTCCTCGTCGTTCTTGAAGCCGGCCATGATGTGCTGGAAGACCTGCTCGCCCCGCAGGCCCTGGAAGATCTCCCCGCCGCATTCGGCGAAGATCTCGTGGGCGATCGCGCGGTCGGTCATCAGGATCTGGAAGAGGCGCTTCTCCGCCGGGCAGAAGAGGCCCGGCTCGTCCGCGGCCTTGTCCGGGCCTTTGCGGCCGACGAGGCTCCGCAGGAGCTCCTCGCCGACGCCGAGCTTCGAGCTGGCCCGCCGGAGGTATTCGCTCCGGGCGACGGGATCGGGGACCTTCTCGATCTCCCTGACGACGGCGTGGGCGACCTTGCCCTTCTCCTCGGGGACGCTCATACGGGCGCCGGCCGTCATGGCGTCGATGAGGAAGTCCAGCCCGCTCACGGTCTTCTTCAGCAGGGCCTGGTACTTGTCCCGGCCGTGATTTTTAATGTAGGCGTCGGGGTCGAGGCCGTCGGGAAGGACCAGGACCTCGACGTTGAGGCCCTTCTCGAAGCCGATCGGCACCGCCCGGGCCATGGCCGTGCGTCCGGCCGTGTCGCCGTCGTAATTGATGATGAGGCGCTGGGCGAAGCGCATGACCTGGCCGACCTGCCAGGCCGTCAGGGCCGTGCCCAGCGAGGCGACGACGTTGGTGAAACCCGCCTGGTAAAGCGACGAGAAATCCGTGTATCCCTCGACCAGGATGGCCGTGCCCTCCCGGCGGACGGCGTCCTTGGTGAAGTTCAGTCCGTAGAGGAGCTTGCCCTTGGAGTAGAGGGGCGTCTCCGGCGAATTGAGGTATTTCGGCTCGGCGTCGACGATCGTCCGCCCGCCGAAGCCGACGACCCGGCCGGTCAGGCTGAAGATGGGGAAGATGACCCGGCCCCGGAAACGGTCGCGGTACTCGCCGGGCCGCGACCCGGGCAGGACGAGCCCGCCCTTCTCGAGCAGCGACACCGGGACGTCCTTCGAGCGGAAGGCGTCCAGGAGGGCGGTCCAGGCGTTCAGCGCGTAGCCGATCTTGAGCGTCTGGATGGTCTCGTCCGAGAGGCCCCGGTTCCGCAGGTACTCGAGGGCCTTTTTGCCCTCCTGCGTGTTGTAGAGGTTCTTCTTGAAATAGCCGACCGCGAGCTCGTTCGTCTTGAACAGCTTCTCCTCGAGCTTGAGGACCTCGGGGCGCACCCGTTGCTGGGCCGGCAGGGGTATGCGGTATTTCTCGGCCAGGCTCTTGAGCGCTTCGGGGAAGGTCAGGTTCTCGCGCTCCATGAGCAGGGAGAAGACGTCGCCGCCGACGCCGCAGCCGAAACAGTGATAGAGCTGCTTTTCCTCGTCGACGGTGAACGAGGGCGTCTTTTCGGTGTGGAACGGGCAGAGGCCGACCCACTTGCGGCCGCGCCGCTTCAGGGTCGTGTACTGGGAGGCGATCTCGACTATCGACGAGGCTTGCCTGACCTGGTCAATGATCTCCATGAATGCTTTCGGACCCGCGCGTTCTCATAGAATATAGGGACGGGACAGCACCTTGTCAAGGTGTTCTATCTATTATTCTTTCGGACGTTTTCCGCCCGTTCCTATGCGCTAGAGATGGTTGATCTGGCTGGCCAGGAAGGCCGCCCCGAAGCCGTTGTCGATGTTGACCACGGCCACTCCGCCCGGGCAGGAGTTGAGCATGGCCAGCAGGGCCGCGATCCCCTTGAACGAGGCCCCGTAGCCGACGCTGGTCGGCACGGCCACGACGGGGACCCGGACGAGGCCGGCCACGACGCTCGGCAGGGCGCCCTCCATGCCGGCG
>JBGSUG010000330.1:0-2340 GCA_041736225.1 Candidatus Aminicenantales bacterium
GGGCCGCCGCCCGGGCGTGGAGTCCGCCGCCGGCGAGAGTCTTGGCGGCATCGGCGCGGAGGATCCGGCCGGCCGAAGGCCTGAGGAGCTTCATGGCGAGACCGCGGCCGGCGAGGCCCCGGCGGACAGAATCCGCCATGATCTCGGATCTCCGCCCGATCTCGGCGACGACCTCGGCTTCCGTGAGCCCCAGGAGGCGGGCCTCGTAGTCCAGGGCGATCCGGCCCAACGAGACGCGCCTCCGACCGGCCAGGCGGATCATCTCCGCGCCGGTGAGGAACAGGGGTTCGCCTTTCCGGACGAAGAACAGGGGTGGGGCCGTCCGGGTCACGCCCCCGATCTTCAGGGACACGGCGCTCTTGCCGTCGAGAAGGACCGGCCTCCCGTCGATCTCCGTCACGACGATCATGCCTCCGCCGACGGACTTGGCCACGGCTGCGAGCTTTTTCCCGCCTTTCGAGAGGACCTTCACGTGCACGGTGTTCGGGTGATCCGCGCCTTCGAGGTGGGCGACGCGGAAGCGGAGATCGAGGCCGAGTCGCGGCGCCAGAGCCAGGGCCCGCGCGAAACGCCTGTCGGTGATCGGCCAGCCGAGGAGACCCGCTCCGAGGGCCAGGTCGACGCCCTGCTGCCTGAAGGTCGCGGCGTAGGATCCGTTCGGGTCGAAGGTGAACACGGCCGCGGCCGGCTCGTCTCCGAGGAGCGAGCGGATGAGCCGGGAGATGTGGTAGGACCCGGCTGTGTGGGAGCTCGAAGGGCCCCGCATGACCGGACCCAAAACATCGTTGAGGATACTGATGAACTCCATCGCCGCCTCTCAGCCGACGGCCAGGCCGGCCACGGCCAGGGTAAGCGCTCGCCGGATCTCCTCCGTCGAGATCCGTCTCATGGCCCCATTCTACCAAAGTTGACTTGGTAAGCGCTTGTTTATTATCCTTGGCGGGCGGGCGCGCGCGCCGCGGGAAAGAAAGGACATCTGGCCATGAACCCGAAGCCCCTCCTCAACTTCAAGTCGCTCAAAGAACAGGTCTACGAATACCTCCGCGAGCAGATGAGACGGGGGGAGATCCTGCCGGGCTCGGCCATCGACATGGAGGAGACGTCCGCGAAGCTGGGCGTCAGCAAGACGCCCCTGCGCGACGCCCTGCTCCAGCTCGAGATGGAGGATTTCGTCACCATCCTGCCGCGGCGCATGGTCGTCGTCAACTCCCTCGGCGAGAACGATGTCCGGAACTACTACGAGATCATCGGCGCCCTGGAGAGCACGGCCCTCCTCAAGGCTTTCGACAGGCTCAGGGCCGCGGACGTCGACGCCATGCAGGCGCTCAATGAGGGCATGAGGCGGGCGATCGAGGCGAACGACTTCGACGCCTATTACGAAAAGAACCTGGCCTTCCACAACACCTTCCTCAAGCTCTGCGGCAACGAGAGCTTGGTCAAGACGGTCAACAACCTGAAGAAGAGGCTGTACGACTTCCCCCGGGTCTCGGGATTCGTCAAAGAGTGGGAGGAATCCTCGATCCTCGAACACCAGGCGCTCATCGAACTCATCCGCACGGGGCGGAGCCAGGCCGCGGCCAACCAAATCCGCGACGTCCACTGGTCGTTCAAGGTCCAGGAGCGGTTCGTCCGCAAGTATTACCCGGGGATCTCCGGCCCCGCCGAATAGCCCGGCCCGGACCGGCGCGGTCCGAACCCGGATCCTTCTCGCCGTCCGTTGGGTGGGCCTTCCACACGCACGGGGCGATGTCCATGGCTCCCGCCTCTTTCTCCGCTACCCGCCGGAGGGGTCTGCCCCGCCGTGTTCGGGGACCGCCCGGTGGCAGGGGATGCAGTCTTCCTTTCCGGAATGGATGCCGCCCGGCGCCTTGTCCTTGTAGAGCTGCGTGTGGCATTCGTAACAGGCCTTGAAGCGATCGTCGGGCGTCCAAACCCCCTCGTACTTGGTCGCCTTGAAGGCGTTGACGAGCTCGACGGCTCGCTTGACGCAATCCCGCGGCAGCTTGGCGCAACGCGTCCCGTCGTAGCTCTTGCCGTCGTAGGCTTCCCGAATGTAGACGCCCTCCCAGACCGCGCGCGACTCGTGGCAGAGCGGCGAGTTCGACGTTGTCCGGACCGTGTTCTTGAAGGAGTAGAGGTCGTCCCACTCGGGGCTCGGGAATTCGAAGCCGCAATACCACTTGTAGAATTCCTGCTTGAGCGTCTGGGGAGCGCCGACCAGCGTCATGACGAGGAGCGGCCCGAGCAGGGCGCCGCAGTCGGAGCCGTAAGGCCCGCCCCCGTTGCCGAACGAAGCCAGCTGCGGCGGCAGGACCGGCCAGGCCGAGCGGGGCAGGGCCT
>JBGSUG010000366.1:0-2482 GCA_041736225.1 Candidatus Aminicenantales bacterium
GCGGCGAAGTCGGGCAGCTTCTCGAAGGTCCCCTCGAAGAACTCGTAGTCGAGTCCCCTGCCCGCCGGAGCGGCCGGCGCCGCGGCGATCGGCTCCGCCCTCTCGAACGTCCGGCTCTCGACCAGGCTGGCCGTTCCGTCGGGCCAGAAGGCCCGGGCTTTGACCGTCGTGGGGCCCGTGATCTCGATGGGCTTGTCGTAGAGGGAGGACTCCGGGACGGGTTCGGCCCCGTCGACCGTGTAGCGGATGGTTGCCCCGGGCCGGGCCGCCAGCTCGACGATGAAGTAGTCCCCGGCGAACCGCGTTTGGTCGGTCAGGAAGCGGGGCGGCGTGAAGCCCCGGTTGAGGCCGGCGTACCGTCCCGGATCGAGCTTAAGCACGGCCCGGTCGTAAGTCAGGAGACCGTTGACCTCGATCTCGCAGTCGGACGTCTGGGTGTAGACCGCCGCAGCCAGGCCTCTGTCCACGAGCGGATAGAGGTTTTTGATGAGGTCGGCGTAACGCGCCTCGTAGGCGCCGGAGTCGTCGAAATTGCGGTAGCCCCAGTTCCCCTCGGGCTGCCAGAGGTGCCCGGTGAGGGGCAGGCCGAGCCCGCCGAACTCGCCTAACACGGCCGCCCGCCTCTCCTCGAGGGGCGGCATGTCGGGGCCGGGGTAGCTGTGGATGTCGACCGTGTCCCCGACGCCTTTATCCGTCCAGCCGCTGGCGTTATTGACCAGGCGGGTGGGATCGTACTGCTTCGTCCAAGCCGCGATGCGCTCGGTGTCGTACTGGCCCCAGCCTTCGTTGAACGGCACCCACATGACGATCGACGGATGGTTGCGGAGCGCGTCCACGATGGCCTTCCACTCGCTTTCGAACTGGCTATCCCTCCCGGCCAGAGACTCGGGGGTCTGGGTTTCCCTTTTGAACAGGGCGCTCGGCATGTCCTGCCAAACGAGGAGGCCCAGCTTGTCACACCAGTAGTAGAGCCGGTCGGGCTCGACCTTGACGTGCTTGCGAAGCATGTTCAGGCCCAGGGACTTGATGGTTTCGAGATCGTACCGGAGGGCGGCGTCGGTCGGCGCGGTATACAGGCCGTCCGGCCACCAGCCCTGGTCGAGCGGCCCAATTTGAAAGAGCGGTTCGCCGTTGAGGAAGAGACGGTTGTAGCCCTGCCGGTCCTTGCCCAGGGCGATCTTGCGCATCCCCGCGTAGACCGCCACGGCGTCCACCGGCCGTCCCTTCTTCTGCAACGCGATCTCGAGGTCGTAGAGCACCGGGTTGTCCGGGGACCAGAGCTCGGGACGGTCGATCGCGACGGCGACCGCCTGCGAAGCGGGGCCCTGGGCCGAGGCGACCGTCGTGCCCTTGAGCTTGACGGTCATCGCCAGCGTCGCTCCTCCGGGGTCGCCGGCGACCGAAGGGAGGACCGTGAGCGTCCCGCGATCGATATCGGGCGTGACCGTCAGCCCCGAGATATGGGTTTCGGGGACGGGTTCGAGCCAGACCGTCTGCCAGATGCCCGTGACGGCTGTGTAGAAAATGCCGTGCGGCTTCATGACCTGCTTCCCGCGGGCGATGCCGCTGTTCACTTCGTCCGTCGGATCGTAGACTCGGAGGAGGACCTCCTGTTTCGCGCCCCGCTTGAGGGCCCCCTTTATATCGTATGTGAATGGATCGTAGCCGCCGCGATGGGTCCCGACTTCATGGCCGTTGATCCAGACGGTGCTCTCCCAGTCCACGGCCCCGAAATGCAGGAGGACGCGGCCGCGGCGCCATTTCCTGGGGACGACGAAGGTCCTCCTGTACCAGAGGGCCTTGTCCGCGCCGATGGGCTTACCGACGCCGGACAGGGCCGACTCGGCGGCGAAGGGCACGAGGATCCGGCCGTCCCAGGACTCCGGCCGCCCGGCCTCTCTGGCCGCGATGGCGTAGTCCCAGAGGCCGTTGAGGTTCGCCCAATTGCCCCGGACCATCTGCGGCCGGGGATATTCGGCGAGCGGGGCGGCGGGATCGACCTCCGCCGCCCAACGGGTCATGATCCTGTCTCCGGCCGGCTTCCAGTCCGGGGCCGCTTCCGGGCGACACGCGGCGAGGACCAGGCTCCCGAATACGACGGCGAGACCGAACGAGGCGAAGGTTCTCTTCATGGCGGCACTCCTCACGGGCATTAGTAATTCATCGGGACACGCCGTGTCAACAGCCGGGGGGGCGTTCCGAAAATCGTTGAAAAGCGCCGGCCCATCGTTTAAAGTGGTCACCTCGAGAAAGGCCGACACCATGAGCCGTCAAGATTTTGTTCTCCCGCTCGAAGCGCTGAATCCCAGGATCCGGTCCCGGTTCCCGATGATCGACCGGGATTCCCTGGGCCAGCTCCGGACGTATCTCAACACCGGGGCTGGGAGCCTAACCGTCGACACGGCCGCAGACGCCGCCCGCGAGGCCCAGGGCCGGTTGAATCCGATGCCAGGCTCCGTCGTCGCCGGCGAGGCCGCGACCG
>JBGSUG010000026.1:0-3096 GCA_041736225.1 Candidatus Aminicenantales bacterium
CGACGTCGACCGCGACGCCGTGCTTCGCGCGGAGCTCCCGGGCCAGCTCCTCCAGCCGGTCCAGGCGCCGGGCGGTCAGGACGAGGTTGGTCCCGGCGGCGGCCAGCTGCCGGGCGTATTCCGCCCCCAGACCGGCCGATGCTCCGGTGATCAAAGCGTGCTTGTATGTCTTCAGGACCATGGGTTTCCTCCGGCCGCTAGTCTACGGGAACGGGCCCCGCATTTCAATTGACACGGGCCGTTTTCCCTATGATAATAAAGCCAATGGCCATCATCCGCTGTCCCTACTGCCACGCCATCATCGACGAAAACGACAAGTACTGCAACAACTGCGGCACGCAACTCCTCTTTACCGAGGACGAGGCGGTCGAAGAGGAGATCCCGGGCGAAAAGATCATCGACGCCGATGTCGAGGAGAAGGACTACACGGTCGACGAGCCCGGGGACGAGAAGCGCCCGGTCGCCGCCAAGGATCTCGATACCGAGATCGACGAGGACCTCGAGCGGGAGCTCCGCGAGGAGACCGAAGAGATGGCCCTCGACGAGCTCGTCGCAGAAGTGACCGACGGGGAGGCCGGCGACGAGGTCACCGAGGAGGTCATCCTGGTCGACGAAATCGCGGTGTCCGAGGCGAAAGCCGGGGACGGGTCCCGCGAGCTTGCGGAAGAGGAGACGGCGGAACCGAAAAAAGCCGGAGAAGAAGCCGAAGAAGACGACGAAGAAGAGGAAGAAGAGAAGGAAGAGGAAAAGGACAAGGACGAGGAAGACGAGGAAGAGGACGACACGACGACCGAGATCCCCGAGCCGCTGGGGGCTTCCGGGGAAGTCGCCGATGTCGAATACATCGTCGAGACCCCGGATACGGACATCGCCTCGACCGCGGGCGAATCCGCCCTGAGGCCGCTCACCTTCGACACCCGGGAGCTCGAGAGCATCGGTGAGACCGTCGAGCTGGGCAAAGAAAAGATCGACAGCTTCGTGGCGGCCGAAGCCGGGGCCGAGCCGAGGCCCGAACCGCCGGCCCCCGCGCAGGCGCCGGAAAAGGCGCCGACCGGGGAGCCCCCGACCGGGACCCTGCCCCCCTGGGCCAGCACCATGAAAGGCGCGCCCGTCTTTCCGGAAGACACGGGGCCCGTCGAAACGAGGAAGATCCGGGGCGGCGAGCCCGGGACCCCTGAGACCCTGGACGAGGTCGAGATCTTCCCGAGGCACAAGGTCTCGGATTCGACCATCGGACTCCCGGAACGGATCAGCCAGTCCCCGCTGCCGTTCGACCGGACGCCGACCGGGGAAGCGCCGGGGGAAGAGGGTGACGACGACGGTGCGGCGGATGCCGGCGAAGCGGCGGAGGGCGTGACCCCGGAAGCGGTCGCTCCGCCCGTCGGGCCCGTCCGACCGGCCCGTCAGCCGATCTTCCCGATCCGCGAGCCGGAGCCGCGCGAATCGACGCGTCCCGGGATCGAACCCCTCGACGAAAGCCATGAGCCCGCGCCCCGCCCGCCCTTCAGCTTCTCCGTTTTCTTCAAATCCAAGGTCTTCGATATCCTATTCGTCGGGCTCTTCTGGCTCGTCGCCCTGTGGCTTGCCGCGGGATCGATGGGTATGACCCTGTTCGAGATCCTGGGCTCGATGTCCGGATCCATGCTTCTGCTCTACGCCGTGTTCGTCTTCCTCTACTTCTTCCTGTTCAAGTTCTTCCTCGGCGAGACCCTCGGCGACAGACTTTTCCGCACGCGGGAATAGGAATTCGAATTAGATCCCGAGGCTGAGGCGCTCGGCCAAGGCCGGCGGGAGCTGCTCGTCGATGATCTTCCGCTTGGCCTCTTCGATGTCGTACTCGACCCGGCTGAACTTTATTATCCGGGCCTCGGAATCGTAGACGGCGAAGGCGGCCCGGGGATTGCGGTCCCGGGGCTGCCCGACCGAGCCGGGATTGATGAGATAGCGGACGCCCTTCTCTAGCTTGACCTCGTTGGCGTTGCCCTCGAGGAACGTGCCCTCGACGCTGCCTTCCTTGTCGGTGTAGACGAAGGGGAAGTGGGTGTGGCCGAAGAAGCAGACCGGCGTCTGGATGTAGGAGAAGGCCTCGGCGGCGTCGAACTCGCCGAAGATGTAGTAGTCCTCGTCGAAAGGCGCGCCGTGGCAGATGGTGATGGTCTCGTGGACGACCTCGGGGCTCTGCTTCAGCCGGACCAGGAAGTCGAGGTTCTTCCGGGCGATCGTCTTCTTGGTCCAGAAAATGGCCGACGCGGCGATGGGATTGAAGGTCTGGACGGAGTCGAGCCCGGAGACCGCCTTGTCGTGGTTGCCCCGGATGATGGATAGGGGCTTGAGGGTCAGGATCTTCTGGATGACCTCGTTCGGCGAGGCCCCGTAGCCGACGAGGTCGCCGAGAAAGAGGTAGTGGTCGATCTTTTTCTTCTGGACGGCCTTCAGGACCGCGTGGAAGGCCTCGAGGTTGCCGTGGATGTCGGTGAAGATCAGGTAGCGCATGGGACTCCGTCCTTTTCGCGGACCGCGTCGTAGAGCCGTCCGGCCCCGTAGGAGCTGCGGACGAGCGGCCCTGAGACGACCTCGAGGAAGCCGGCCCGGCGGGCCTCCGCCGCGAAGGCTTCGAACTCTTCCGGGGTGTAGTATTTCACGACCGGGGGATGGGCGGCCGTCGGGCGGAGGTACTGCCCGACGGTCAGGAGATCGCAGCCGGCCCGGCGCAGGTCGGCGAACGTCCGCAGGACGTCGGCCCCGCTCTCGCCCAGGCCGATCATCAGGCCCGATTTGGTCCGGGCGCCCCGCGCTTTCGCGGCCGCGAGGACCGAGAGCGAGCGGCGGTAGTTCTCCCGGGGCCGGCGGATGGCCGGGTAAAGGGACTCCGTCGTCTCCAGGTTGTGGTTGAGGACCTCCGGCGCGGCGTCGAGCACAGCCCCGAGAGCCTCGGCGTCGCCGCCGAAATCGGGGATGAGCGCCTCGACCCGGGTGTTCGGGCTCTCCGCCCTTATGCCCCGGATGACCGCCGCGAAATGGGCGGCTCCTCCGTCCGGGAGGTCGTCCCGGGTCACCGAGGTGACGACGGCGTAGGCCAGGCCGAGCGCGGCCACC
>JBGSUG010000075.1:0-10848 GCA_041736225.1 Candidatus Aminicenantales bacterium
GACGGCCTTGAGCCCCAGGTCCGGGCCGGCCCACTGGTCGCCGGCGAGCTCCGTCAGGACGGCCGGGTAGGTGACGGCGTCGAGGATCTCCACGCCCTTGGCCCGGGCTTCTTTCTCTGACCGGACGCCGATGTCGACGAAGGCGTTCTCGAGCGAGAACCCGTCGACGAGCGTCCGCCGCCGCTCCGGCGTCAGGAGGTGGAGCGCGGGCTGGGCGACGACGCCCGCAACGGGTCCCTTGGCCGTCGAGACGACCACCGGCTGTCCGAGCAGGAAGGCGTCGAAGCGGACGTGCGGTGCCGCGACCGGCCGGTCGAGGGTCAGATAGCCTTCGGGCGTGATGCCGCTGACCATGTGGCCGTAGCCGTCGAGCGCGGCGATGAGGAGCGTCGGCCCGGCGGCTCCGCTGAGCCGCACGGCGACCGTCCCGAGGCCGTCCGTTTCGACGGCGAGCCCCTTCGGCAGGAGCCCGCGGATCTTCGCAGCGAGGGCGTCCTCATTGCCCGTCGTCGACGGGACCGCGAACAGCTCCTTCGTCAGGCCCTTGAGGTCGGCCGCCCCCGCGACAGCGGAAATCAAGACGGTCGTCAGGGCGACGATCCCGGCAATCTTCACGATGCGTTGCGTCATGATCTCTCCTTCCCGTCCCTTGTCCAAGACATGGGGGACACTTACCCGGGGCACAGCTTTCTTGGACAGCCCCGAGCCGCGAGGGACATGTCCCCGTTCCTCCGCGCTATCCATATTATCTAAAAAAGAGGGGAATTAGGAAGTACGTGTCCCCATTCCTTTTATTTCGGGAATTCGCTAGAATGAGGCAACTGGACTTGGCATGGACAAGAACAGGTGGCTCAAGATCGGCGCCGGCATCATCGTCCTCTTCCTGCTCGGCGTGTTCCTGCGGCTGGCCCGGCCGATCCTCATCCCGCTGGCGATGGCGCTCCTCTTCGCCTTCGCCGTCTCGCCGGTCCTCGACGTCCTCGTCCGCCGGAAGGTTCCGAAGCCCCTGGCCCTGGTCCTCGTCCTCGTGCTGTCCTTCCTGGTCCTCTATCTCATCGGCACCGTGTTCTATTCCGGCGGCAAGTCCCTCGCGTCGGAGCTCCCGTCCTACACGGAGATGGTCCGGTCTTTCCTAGAGAGGATCGACGCGATCGTGCCCGACCCGCGCCTCAAGATCGGTCTGACCGAGTGGATCCAGAACCTCAACATCGGCCGTCTCGGGGCATTCCTCGTCTCCGCCCTCGGCCCGTTCCTGGACTTCATGTCCGACCTCCTGCTCGTCTTCATCTTCATGATCTTCATCCTGGCTGGCCGCGGCCGGCTGATCCGCAAGATCGACGAGGCTTTTCCGCCCGGACAGGCTTCGGCGCTGACCAAGACCGCGTGTGGGATCGACCGGGAGATCCAGAAGTACCTCGCCGTCAAGACGCTGACCAACGTCCTCATCGGCCTTCTCACGGCGTTGATCCTGGCCGTTTTCGGGGTCCGCTTCGCCGCCGTTTTCGGCGTTTTGGCCTTCCTCTTCAACTACGTCCCGACCCTCGGGGCAATCGTCTCCGTGGCTCTGCCCGTACTCCTGACGCTCTTCCTGGAGGGGGGATTCACCTGGAAGTTCTGGGTGATCCTGGTGATTCTCGCCGCGATCCACTACGTCTTCGACCATTTCTTCGAGCGGCGGCTCATGGCCAAAGAGATCAACCTGTCCCCGCTCCTCGTCCTCTTCTCGCTGTTCTTCGGGGCCTGGCTGTGGGGGATCCCGGGACTCGTCCTGGCCGTGCCCATCCTGACGGCGCTGAGGATCGCCTTCGAGAACGTGCCGTCGCTCCGCTTCCTCGGGGCGATGATGGACAAGTAGGGCGGGGGAGAGGCTCAGGCGTCGAGGCCGGCCGCGGCCAGGAACTGTTCCAGACGGTCCTCGATCTTGCGGGCCGTCTCCTTGTACGTGGCGTAATCCGATCCCAGCGGGTCTTCGATGTCCCAGCCGTAGAGGATCGCTTCGGGGACCTCCCAGAAGTCCCGGAGGTTGTTGTAGATAGAGACGTCCATGGCGATGACGGCATCGAAGGCGCCGAGGTCGAAAGCCCCGACAGGACGGGCGACGTGGGACGAGATATCGACCCCGTAGACGAGCTTCATAACCAGGACGCCCTCTTCCGAAGCCGGCCCGCCCGTCGCCCCGATGCCCGCGCTGGCGACTTCCACCGAGGGGCCCAGGCGCTTCCGGGCGATCCCCTCGGCCATCGGACTGCGGCAGATGTTCCCGTAGCAGACGAAGAGCAGACGCTTTTTCTTCTTTTTCATGATCGGGAGGTCAGTTCCGCCCGGCCCCGGCGCTCTCGGCCGCGACTTCCTTGGCCTTTTCGTAGAGGAACGCGGCCAGGACGAACTGCTCGGCGGCCTGGGGGACGAGGCCGTCCTTGCCCTTCTCGCGGGCCCCGTCCTCTTCGGCCTTGGCCCGTTCGTAGAGCCAGGTCTGCTTGGACGGCGCCTGGGCGGCGTCGGCCTCGGCGCGGATCGAGGCCGTCAGGCTCCTCAAGGCGGCGAGGCCCTCATCCTCGTCCGCGGCCTTGAGGCTCAGGAGATGGACCCGGCCGAGGAGTCCGCACAGGATCCTGGCGCCGGAAAAATCGTTCTTGGCGAAAGCGTCCGAAGCGTCCTTTTCCTTCTCGAGGGCGATCCAGGTCAGAAGGTTCGGCCGGTCGCCGCGGCCCGGGGCCGCGACCTTCCTCTTCGTGTCCTGGAGCTCCGCGAAGGCCTTCTCGGCCCGTTCCCGTTCGCTGACCTGGGCCAGGAGCTTGCGCATCTCCGACTCTCCCCGGTCGAAGCTCTTCCGGGACGCTTCGAGATCGCCGGCCTGCTGCTGCTTCTTCCCTTCGCTGACCCTGATCTGGATGTTGTCGAGGAACCGGGACATGGCTGCGGCCTCGTCGGGATACTTTTCCCTGATCGCCGCAAGGGTCTTCTCGAGCTCCAGGGCGTCCTTGTCGCTCATGAACTTCGTCGGATTCATGAAGGGGGCGAGATAGCCCATGATGGCCGAGGTCTTCCCCCCGCTGGGCGGCGCCGGCTCCACGAGGACCTTCATCGCTTCGCCGGGACCGGTTTCGTCGGTCCGCACGGATCGGTGGACGGTTTCCTGGCGGGACGGCCCGGGCGGCCCGGCGTCCCGGCCGCCGTCGAAAAGCGAGATGAGGCCGACGATGACCAGGATGCCCACCGCCAGGGCCGGAAGGAGGATCTTCCGGAGCTTGAACTTGACTGTGATCTCCCGCTGTGTCGCGGGCTTCGTCCGGATGGTCATCGGGCGGGTGACCGGCAGGCCCTTCTCGACCGCTTCGAGGTCGGCGAGCACGTCGGCCGCGCTCTGGTAGCGGCGCTCCCGCGGCTTTTCCAGGCACTTCAGGATGACCCGGCTCAGGCCGGTCGAGATCTGGGTGTTGAGAGTCTGGGGGTCGGCCGGAGGCTCGCTGCGGTGCTTGAGGACGATGCTGAGAGGCGTCTCGCCCTCGAAGGGGACCCGGCCCGTGACCATCTCGAAGAGCACCGTCCCCAGGGCGTAGATGTCGGCCCGGCTGTCGACGTCGCGGCCGTCCGCCTGCTCCGGGGCCATGTACTCCGGCGTCCCGATGATGACCCCGGTGCCGGTGACGCCGCGGGTGTGGAGCGAGCGGGCGATGCCGAAATCCATGATCTTGGCGTTGCCGTCCTTGTCGATCATGATGTTCTGCGGCTTGAGGTCGCGGTGGACGACGCCCAGCCGGTGGGCCTCGGCCAGCCCTTCGGCGATCTGCCGGGCCAGGCCGACGGCCTTGGCCTCGTTGAGGTGGCCCGACCGGCGGATGAAGCTCTTGAGGTCCTCGCCGGCGACGTACTCCATGGAGATGTAGATGGACAGCCACTCCTCGCCGATGTCGTACATCCGGCAGACGTGCCGGTGGGAGACCTGGCGGGCCAGCTTGATCTCGTTGCGGAAGCGCTCGACGATCTCGAGGTCCGAGGCGATCTCGGGCTTGAGGAGCTTGAGGGCGACGACCTCGCGGATCTTGCTGTCGTAGGCTTTGTAGACCATGCCCATGCCGCCCTTGCCGATCTCCTCGATGATCTCGAAGCGGCGGGCGAAGGTGGTGCCCCGCTCGAGGCCCCGCGACGGGGTCTGGAACGTGGCCGTTCCCGAGGCGACGGTGTCGCCAGGGGCGGGGAGCTCACGGCCGCAGCGGCCGCAGAAACGGGTCCCCTCGGGATTCTCGTTCTCGCAGCGCGGGCATTTCATAGGTGCGGCTCGGGTCCTTGATTATATAGAGGATACCAATTCGAAACGTCCATTTCAAACCTATAAATATATACTCCCGGCGGGCCGGATTGGTTCCCCCCCCCGCGCCTCAGCGGGCCGCCTTGGCTGCGGCCGCGGGATCTTCGCCGGGGCCGAGCGGCCGGAGGACGAAGGTGAACGCGTAATCTTTCGCCGGCAGGGTGTACTCGGGATGGACGCGGGCCCCCCAGGAATCGTCCCCGCCGACCCCCATCTGGGCGTGGTCGAGGGTCAGGCAGATGAGGTCGCGCACTCGGACGTCCGGCGGATGCATCGAGCCGCGGCTCTCCTGGGTCAGGTCCTCCGGGAAGTGGGGGTGGGCCGAGAACTCGAGGACCGGGTCGCCGGAGACGAGGAGGCCCCGGCCTTCGGCGTCGCGGACGGCCACCCAGCGGGTGTCGGTCCGGTTGCCGTACTCCTGCGGGCTGACGTAGGGGAAGGGCTCGCGGGCCGTCGTTTCGTGGATCCCGACGAAGGCCGCGGTCTTGCGGTCCCGGTAGTTCTCGAACGGCCCGCGGCCGTACCAGAGGACCTTTTCGAAAGACGCGGGCACGGCCAACTTCAATCCGACGCGCGGCAATTCGGGCAGCTTGGACCCGGCAGGCACGGTGAGCTTGCCGCTGACCGCCACCCGCCCGTCGCCGCCGACCGCGTACTCGAGCGTTTGAGTGACGCTACTTCCGAGGCCGTACGCCACGGAGACGGTCACGCGGCCGGCCCCGGTCTCGCGGGCTTCGAGGGACTTCAGATCTCGGGTGAGGCTGGCCTGTCTCCAGAAGGCCAGGCGGCGAGGCATCTGGTTGCCGAAGTCGTTGTCGGTCGGCGCCCGCCAGAAATTGGGCTCGATCCCGGAGGCGAGAAGCTCGCGTCCGCCGTGGACGAAAGAATCGAGTGCCCCCGTCAGGCGGTCGAAGCGAAGGGCGAAACCTTCGCCGGCGATGCGGACGAAGCGCGGCCCGTCCTCGACCGAAAGCGGCGGCAATGCGGAGGCCGCCGCGGGGGAGGCCGGAGCGGCGACGGGAAGAGCGATCTGTTCGGCCGCGACGATGTGGCCCTCGGGCAAGCCGGGCGAGGCGTCGCGGGTTCGGAGCGAGATGTCGAGGAAGCGCTCCACGCCCGGTTCGGGAGAGGACCGGGGGAATGGCAGCCGGAAGACGGCGGCGGCGCCCGGCCCGACAGCCGGCTTCGCCACTGTCCCCGAGGCGACGGGCTTTCCGTCGGCCAGAACCCGCCAATCGAGGTCGAAGCGGTCGAGGCCCATGAAGTCGTAGCGGTTCTCGACCTCGATCGTCCCGGCCGCGGGGTCGACGGCCCGGAACTTGACGTACTGATAGACCTTCTTCACTTCGTAGTAGGCGGGGTGGGGCGTCCGGTCGGGCCCGACGATGCCGTTGCAGCAGAAGTTTCCGTCCGACAGGACGTCGGAGGGGCCGTAATCCCCGCCGAACGCCCAATAGAACAGGCCCGTGCCGGTCTTGGCGGCGAAGCCCTGATCGACCCAGTCCCAGATGAAACCGCCCTGGAGCTGGGCGTGACTCTCGATCGCATCCCAGTAGTCCCGGAGGTTGCCGGTCGAGTTGCCCATGGAGTGGGCGTATTCGCACTGGATGAGGGGCCGGGCCTGCTTCGTCGACGCGTACTTGACCATGCTCTCGATCGAATCGTACATCGGGCAGAAGATGTCCGTGTGGGACCGCAGCTCGGCCCGCTCGTACTGGACCGGGCGCGAGGGATCGCGCTTCTTGAGCCAGGCGTAGGCCGTCTCGAAGTTGACGCCATCGCCGGCCTCGTTGCCGAGCGACCAGATGATGACCGAGGGGTGGTTCTTGTCGCGCTCGACCATGCGCGCGACCCGGTCGATGTGGGCCGGGCCCCAAGCCGGGTCCTTGGCCAGGCTGGCCGGGCCGTAACCCATGCCGTGGGATTCGATATCGGCCTCGTCGACGACGTAGAGTCCGTACTCGTCGCAGAACTCGTACCAGCGTGGATCGTTCGGGTAGTGGCAGGTCCGGACGGCGTTGACGTTGGCCCGCTTCATGAGCTCGATGTCGCGCCGCATGGACTCTTCGGAGATGACGTGGCCCGTGTAGGGATCGTGCTCGTGGCGATTGACGCCCTTGAGCAGGACCACCGCGCCGTTGACGAGGAGCTGCCCGTCCTTGATCTCGGAGGTCCTGAAGCCGATCTTCGACGTGACCGCCTCGAGCGTCCTGCCGGAAGCGTCCTTGAGCTCGAGGACGAGCCGGTACAGCTCGGGGGTCTCGGCGCTCCAGCGCCTGACGCCCGGGACCGTCCTGTCGAAGCGGACCACGGCCCTGCCGTTCTCCGCGGCCAGGGCCGGCCGCACGGCGGAGAGGACCTTTCTTCCCGCGGCGTCGAGAAGGGTCATCGCGACGGACGGGGGGTTTGCCGCCTCGGCTCCGGCCGCGGCGATCTCGACGTCGAGTTCGAAATGGCCGTTCCTGTACGCCCCGTCCAGCCCCGCCCGGACCTCGAAATCGCGGATGCGGACCTTCGGCGCGGCGGTGAGATAGACGTCGCGCTCGATGCCGGCCAGCCGCCAGAAGTCCTGGCACTCGAGATAGGAGCCGTCCGACCAGCGGTAGACTTCGACAGCCAGGACGTTCTCTCCGGGCACGAGGAAGCGCGTGATGTCGAACTCGGCCGGGGTCTTCGAGTCCTTGCTGAAGCCGAGCGTTTCGCCGTTGACCCAGACGTAGAAGAACGATTTGACCGCGCCGAAGTGGAGGCAGACCTGCATGCCTTTCCATGCCTCGGGCAGCGCGAAGGTCCGGCGGTAGGAGCCGACCGGATTGCGATCGTGCGGAACGAACGGCGGTTCGGGATTGCGGGCGAATTCATAAGGGATGTTGACATAGATCGGATAGTCGTAACCCTGGAACATCCAGTTCGACGGAACGGGCGTCTCTTTCCAGCCGCCGACGTCGGCTCCCGGTTTCCAGAAATCGAGGGGCCTGTCGGCCGGCCGCGGCGACCAGTGGAATTTCCACGGGCCGTTGAGCGAAAAATAGCGGGGCGATTCTTTGGGGCCGAGCCGCAGCGCCGTCGCCGCGTCCGGGAAAGGGACGAACGTCGCCCGCGGGCGCTCCGTGCCGGCGTGCAGGAGTGCGGGATTCTCCCAATCCTCGGGCCCGGTTTGGGAAGGGGCCGCGGCGACGGCCAGGAGGCCGAGGCAAACGAACGTCATCACCGACTTCTTCATGGCTCGTCCTTTCGTGCCGTCTAACGGCCGGCCCAGAGGTCGCGGGGATAGACGCCCGCGTCGACGAGCCCGCGGATGGCCGCCTGGAAGATCGGCCGGTCCGCGGGATAGGTGACGCCGAACCAGCGTTCCCGGGTCGGCAGGATCCGGACCCGGGCCCGCTTCTCGCGGATTAGCGTTCCGACGACCTCGGGGATGAGGAATTCCGCCTTCTCGATCCGCGCGGCGTTCGCCTCCAGGAACTCGGGGAAACGGCCTTCGAGCTCGCCGAAGAGATCGGGCGTGAAGCCCCACAGGTTCATCGACGTCCAGCTTTCGGGTTCGAGCGGGACCCAGTCGACGTCGTTCTCGGTGTGTTTGATGCCGTCCGAGAAACGCTTGATCTTGAGAAGCTCCCGGATACCGACGAGCTCGCCTTCGGCCGTGGCCGTGCAGACGCCCCGGGCGACCGTGCCGTGCTCCGAGAGCGTGTTGGCCAGCCGGTAGCCGACCATGGCGAAATCGCCGCGGGCCCCGGCGCCTTCCGGACGGCCGAGATATCCGGCGACGGCCCCGAAGGCCGTCTCTCCGTAGTAGTCGTCGGCGTTGATGGCAGCGAAGGGCGTCGTCACGGCGTCCTTGCAGGCCAGGATGGCCTGGGCCGTGCCCCACGGCTTCTTTCGCCCGGGCGGGACCCGGAAGCCCGGCGGGACCTGGTCCAGCGACTGGAGCACGTAGGCCGTGTCGACCGCCCGTTCGATGCGGCTCCCGATCCTTTCCCGGAAGGCCTCCTCGATGTCGGCGCGGATGATGAAGACGACACGGTCGAAGCCGGCCCGGAGGGCGTCGAACACGGAGTAATCGAGGACGACCTCGCCGCTCGGGCCGACCGGATCGGTCTGCTTCAGTCCGCCGTAGCGGCTGCCGATCCCGGCTGCCATCACCACCAGTGTCAGAGACGCCATCTTGCCTCCTTAATATAGGCGGTTTTCCTCAATATCATATTTGAATAGTTCTCAACAGGTCAAACCCTCTGACTTATGCGCGTGGTTTGCCGGGGAAGTCCCTCGCGAGGCGGTGAGGTTTATCGATCCAAAGCCCCCGTGAGGGAGGGGGGGCCCGCCGGAAGGCGGGGGGAACCAGCTACAAGGTTCCCGGGGCGCGGGGGCAAGGATCGATACCCGAGCACAGCCGAGAAGAGGGACTTCCCTCCGGGGCACGCCAGTTCGGTTCCTTTACTTCGGGTGACCTATCTTATAATATTGATTATCGGAGAGAAGGTGCGTCCATGATCCGTTCGACGACCGTCATCTGCGTCCGCCACAAGGGAAAAACGGCCATGGCCGCCGACGGCCAGGTGACCCTGGGCCAGACCGTTCTCAAGAAGACCGCCCAGAAGATCCGGCGGCTGGGCAAGGGGGACGTCCTGGCCGGCTTCGCCGGGTCCACGTCCGACGCTTTCGCGCTCTTCGCCCGGTTCGAGACCAAGCTCGACGAGTACCGCGGCAACCTGGCCCGGGCGGCCATCGAGCTGGCCAAGGACTGGCGCATGGAAAAATCGCTCCGCCAGCTCGACGCCCTCCTTATCGTGGCCAACGCGGAAACGGCCCTGCTCATCTCCGGCACGGGCGACGTCGTCGAGCCCGACGACGGCATCCTGGCCATCGGCTCCGGCGGCCCCTTCGCTCTGGCCGCGGCCCGGGCGCTCCTCAGGCACACCGACTTCGGAGCGCGGGCCGTCGCCGAGGAGGCCCTGAAGATCGCCGCGGGGATCTGCGTCTACACGAATTCCGAGATCACCGTCGAGGAGCTCTGAATGCCGATCGTCCTGCCAGAAAGCCTCGAGCGGCCGGCCGCCGAGCTCCCCCAGGTCGAGCTCACGCCTCGGGAGATCGTGGCCGAGCTCGACAAGTACATCATCGGTCAGAAGGCGGCTAAGAAGGCCGTGGCCATCGCCCTGCGCAACCGCTACCGGCGGCGCCGGCTCCCGCCCGACCTGGCCGACGAGATCGCGCCCAAGAACATCCTGATGATCGGGCCGACCGGCGTCGGCAAGACGGAGATCTCCCGGCGCCTGGCCAAGCTGACCTCGTCGCCCTTCCTCAAGATCGAGGCCAGCAAGTTCACCGAGGTCGGCTACGTCGGCCGCGACGTCGAGTCCATGATCCGCGACCTCGTCCGCATCTCGGTCGACATGGTCAAGCAGGAGAAGGTCGCCGAGATCGTCGAGAAGGCCCGGGCCGCGGTCGAGGAGAAGCTCCTCGACATCCTGCTGCCGCCGGCCCCGAAGAAGCGCGACGACGCGGCGGGGGAGGAGGAGGAGACGAGCTTCCGCGACACGCGCGAGAAGCTCCGGGCCCAGCTCCGCAGCGGGGCCCTCGACGAGCGGACGGTCGAGATCGAGGTCAAGGAGAAGACGACGCCGCCCGTGGAGGTCGTCTCCAATGCCGGGATCGAGGAGATCGGCTTCCAGATCCAGGACCTCCTGCCGGGGTTCCTGGGCGGCCGGACCAAGCGCCGGAAGATGAAGCTCAAGGAGGCCCGCGAGCTCATCCTCGAGGAGGAAGAGAAGCGCCTCGTCGATATGGACCAGGTCTCGCGCCTGGCCGTGGAGCGGGTCGAGCAGTCGGGCATCATCTTCCTCGACGAGGTCGACAAGATCGCCGGCCGCGAGTCCGGCCGCGGGCCGGACGTCAGCCGCGAGGGCGTCCAGCGCGACCTCCTTCCGATCATCGAGGGCACGACCGTCAATACGCGCTTCGGGCTCGTCCGGACCGACCACATCCTGTTCATCGGGGCCGGCGCCTTCCACGTCTCCAAGCCGTCCGACCTCATCCCGGAGCTCCAGGGACGCTTCCCCATCCGGGTCGAGCTCACCCCGCTCACGCGGGACGATTTCGTGCGCATCCTGACCGAGCCGGAGAACGCCCTCATCCGCCAGTACGAGGCCCTCCTGGGCACCGAGGGCGTCCGCGTCGAGTTCACCCCCGACGCCGTCGACGAGATCGCCGACATCGCCGAGAAGGTCAACGCCGACGCCGAGAACATCGGGGCCCGCCGCCTGCACACGGTCGTCGAGAAGGTCATGGAGGACATCTCTTTCGCCGCTCCGGACGTAGACGAGAAATCCCTCCGCATCGACCGGAACTACGTGCACGACCATCTCAAGGACATCCTCGTCAGCCAGGACCTGCGGCGCTTTATCCTGTGATGACCAAGCCGCTCGGGACGCTCCTCGTCGGACTGGCCCTCGTCTGCGCTGCGGCCTGCGGGCGCAAGGGGCCGCTCGAGCTGCCGCAGGGCCGGGCTCCCATGGGCGTGGAAGGGCTTGCGGCCG
>JBGSUG010000098.1:0-7159 GCA_041736225.1 Candidatus Aminicenantales bacterium
GGAGGCCGGCTTCGCGCCGCGGCTCCCGGACCTCGAGGCGCTCGCACGATCGACCGGGGTCCTCATCGTCTTCGGTCCGTACCTGGCCGGGAATTTCCCCGCCGGGACGGCCGCCCGGGCCCTCTCGCCGATCGCCGTGAAATACCTCTTCACGAGCCGGGCCGTGCCCGACGGCCTGCCGGCCGACGTCGCCGTCCCCGTCTCCGTTACGGCCGAGCGGTCGGGAACCTACATCAACGTCGACGGCCTCCACCAACCCTTCCGGCGGGCCGTCGCTCCGCCGGGGGGTGTCCCTTCGGAGCGCGAGGTCCTCGTCGGACTGGCCCGCGGACTCGGCTTGAGCGTCGGAGAGCCCGATGCTGACTGACGCGCTCATCGTCCTCGTAAAGGTCGTCCTGACCATGACCTGGACCCTGCTCCTGGCCCTCTTCCTGACCTGGGTCGAGCGGAAGGAGAGCGCCGTCATGCAGGACCGCATCGGGGCCAACCGGGCCTCGGTCTTCGGCCTGCGCCTCTTCGGGCTCTTCCAGCCCTTCGCCGACGCCATCAAGATGTTCTTCAAGGAGGATTTCGATCCGAAATTCTCCCAGCGGGTCCTCCACTGGCTTGCGCCGACGGTGTCCTTCTTCTGCGTCGCCGTGACCATGGTCGCGGTGCCCTTCGGGGACACGGTCCGCCTGTTCGGGCGGTCCATCCCCCTCCAGGTCGTCGACCTCGACGCCGCCCTGCTCTTCATCCTGGCCATGCTCAGCCTCGGCATCTACGGCATCCTCATCGGCGGTTGGGCTTCGGCCAACCGGTTCGCCCTGATCGGCAGCCTCCGCGGTGCGGCCCAGCTCATCTCCTACGAGGTCGCGCTGGGCCTCTCGCTCGTCGGGCTCGTGATGGTCTTCCCCTCGCTCCGCCTCTCGGCGCTCGTCGATTACCAGGGGGGGCTGCTCTTCGGCTTCCTGCCCCGCTGGGGCATCTTCCTCCAACCCCTCGGCTTCGCCGCCTTCTTCCTGGCCGGCATGGCCGAGACGAAGCGGGTGCCCTTCGACATGCCGGAGGGCGAATCCGAGATCATCGGCTTCTACACCGAGTACGGCGGCCTCAAGTTCGGCCTGTTCATGTTCACCGATTTCCTCGAGGTCATCGTCCTCGCCTCTCTCGCGACGACCCTGTTCTTCGGCGGCTGGCAGGTGCCCTGGCTCGGCGACGGCGGGTTCGTCTTCCCCGGGGGCGGACGATGGTCCCTCGCGCCCTGGGCCGTCACGGTCCTCCGGGTCCTGTCCTTCAACCTCAAGGTCTTCTTCTTCTGCTGGCTCCAGATCCTGGCCCGGTGGACCTATCCGCGTTTCCGCTACGACCAGGTCATGGACTTCGGCTGGAAGGTCCTCGTCCCCCTCGGCGTCGTCAACATCCTGGCCACGGGGCTCATCCTGGCGGTGAGGTAGGATGACCATGCCGCATGCCGCACGCGTCTTGAGGGAGATCCTGAGAGGGATCGGGATCACCGCCCGCCATTTCTTCGTCAACATGACGTTCCATACCCTGCGGCTTTTCGGGATCCGGACGAAGAGGCGGGGAGCGGTGACGGTCCAGTATCCCGAGGAGCGCAAGGCGCTCTCGCCCCGCCACCGCAGCCTCCACCGCCTCCGGCCGCGCCCGGACGGACGGCCGAGCTGCGTCGCCTGCATGCTCTGCGTCACCGTCTGCCCCTCCGAGTGCATTTCCGTCGAGGCGGCCGGGGAGGACGATCCCGAGGTCCAGAAGCACCCGGCCCGCTTCGTCGTCGACCTCAACCGCTGCTGCTTCTGCGGCTTCTGTGTCGAGGCCTGCCCCGTCGACGCCATCCGCATGGACACGGGCGAGATCCGCCTGGCTGCGACGACCCGGGCGGGGCTCGTCAGGAAGCTGGATACGGAATGATCGCCGCCGCGGACCGCATCCGGTTCGGCGAGGTCGAGATCGTCCGCCTGCTCGACGGCACCTTCCGCGTCGACGGCGGGGCCATGTTCGGCGTCGTCCCCCGGACGCTCTGGGCCAGGCGAGCGGTCCCCGACGCCGAGAACCGGATCACGCTGGCCCTCAATTGTTATCTCGTCCGGACGCCGGCCGCGACGGTCCTGCTCGACACGGGGATCGGACCGGACGTCTCTCGCCGCCACGCCGATTTCTACTCCGTCGAGCGTGGCCCGGGACTCTTCGGCCGGCTCACGGAGCTCGGCCTCTCGCCCGCCGACATCGACGTCGTCGTCAACAGCCACCTCCACTTCGACCACTGCGGCGGCAACTCCGTCCGAACTCCCGAGGGGGAGTGGACCCTCGCTTTCCCGAAGGCCCGTTACGTCGTCCAGAGAGGGGAGTGGGAACAGGCCCTCCATCCGGTCGAGCGGGACAGGCCAAGCTACATTCCGGCGCGCCTGATGCCGCTGGCGGGTTCGGACCGGCTCGTTCTGCTCGAGGGAGACGGGCCCGTCGCGCCCGGCGTCGAGGCGGTCCTCGTCGCCGGCCACACCGCCCGTCACATGGGGGTCAAGGTGACCTCCGCCGGAAAGACTTTCTTCTACCTCGCCGACGCGGTCCCCACGGCGGCCCACATCGATCTGCCCTACATCATGAGCTACGACCTCTATCCCGTCGAGACCTTCGACAACAAAAAAGCGCTCCTCGAACGGGCCGCGGAGGAGGGCTGGACGCTGGGCTTCAGCCACGAGCTCCGGGACCCGTTCGGGTCCCTCCGCCGGTCCGGACGGACGGTCGTCTTCGTCCCCTCGTCCGGGCCCGAAAACGGTTGACTTTTCCCCTTCGCGTCTTTATGATGAGGCTTCCAATTTTCGAGGAGGTTCGTTCATGAAGAAGGTCACCGTCGAAGAGCTGCTGGCCAAGGCCCACCAGCCGTCCCTGGACGCCCCGAGGCTCCACAAGTTCTACAAGGGCAAGATGGGCACCGCCCTGAAGTGCCGGGTCCGCGATTTCAACGATTTCGCCATCTGGTACACGCCCGGCGTCGCCGCGGTCTGCAAGGAGATCGCCGCCGACAAGCAGAAAGCCTACGAGTACACCAATAAGTGGAACTCCGTGGCCGTCATCAGCGACGGCACGCGCGTCCTCGGGCTCGGCGACATCGGCCCCGAGGCCGGCCTGCCGGTCATGGAAGGCAAGGGGATCCTCTACAAGTACCTGGGCGGCGTCGACGCCTTCCCCATCTGTCTCGACGAGAAGGACCCGGACAAGATCATCGAGATCGGCCGGGCGCTCCAGCCTTCGTTCGGAGGCTTCAACCTCGAGGATATCAGCCAGCCCAAGTGCTTCAGGATCCTCGACGAGCTGCGCGTGAAGTGCGAGATCCCGGTCTGGCACGACGACCAGCAGGGCACGGCCTGCGTCACGGTGGCCGGCCTGCTCAACGCCCTCAAGATCGTCAAGAAAGACATCGCCGAGGTCAAGATCACGGTCGTCGGGGCCGGCGCTTCGGGCATCAACATCGCCCACCAGATCATGTTGGCCGGGGCCAACGGTGACAACATGCTCTCCGTCGACTCGAAGGGCATCCTGTCCCGCGACCGGGCCGACCGGGACAACCTCCAGAAGAACTACAAGGAAAAGTGGGACATCTGCCTGCGGACCAACCCCAAGGGCAGACAGGGTTCGATCGCTGACGCCCTCCAGGGGGCCGACGTCCTCATCAGCGCGTCGACACCCGGGCCCGGCACCATCAAGCCGGAATGGGTCGCGACCATGGCCAAGGACTCCATCGTCTTCGCCGAGGCCAACCCCATCCCCGAGATCTGGCCCTGGGAAGCCAAGGAAGCCGGCGCCCGGATCGTCGCGACGGGCCGGTCCGACTTCCCGAACCAGGTCAACAACTCCCTCGGCTTCCCCGGCATCTTCCGGGGCGCCCTGGACGTCCGGGCTAAGACGATCACAGACGGCATGTGCATCGCCGCCGCCCGGGAGCTGGCCAAGGTGGCCGAGGACAAGGGCATCCACGAGGAGTACATCATTCCGAACATGGACGAGTGGGAGGTCTTCCCCCGGGAGGCCGTGGCCGTCGGCACCAAGGCCATCGAGGAGGGCGTCGCCCGGTTCAATTTCCCGGCGGACGTACGGTTCAAGATGGCCGAGGAGATCATTCGCGCCTCCCGCGAGGATGTCCAGAAGAAGATGAGGGAAGGCGTCATCGTCGACCCGGACAAGTGATCCCGGGTCCTGAGAGAAAATCGAACGAGAGGGGAGGACGAGGGGACCATGAGGCTTCCGCTCGTCCTCCCCTCATTTATATTTGACAACAGGACTCTTCCTGTGGTATTAATATAGGTCGTAAGGTATTTGTCTATCGCCTAGCCCGAGAAGAACAACTAACCCCTCAATGTCGTTGCCTATCTCACGTTCATCATAAAACGATACCTAAAAGGAGGTAAGATCATGAAGAACATCGTGAAAGGCCTGACCCTGGCGCTCATCGTCGTGTTCGCGTTCACGAGCTGCGCCAAGCAACCCACCCAGATGATGGATGCCGCCAAGGCCGCCATCCAGGGTGTCATCGACGCCAAGGCTGGCGTCTACGCGAAGGACGAGCTGAACAAGCTGCAAGGCGACCTGCAGGCCGCCCTCGACACCATCACGGCTCAGTCCAAGAAATTCTTCAAGAAGTACGGCCCGGCCAAGGAAATGCTGACCAAGCTCGTCGCCGACGCCGACGCCGTCAAGGCCCTCATCCCCGGACGGATCGCTGAGGCCAAGGCCGGCGCCGAGACCGCCATCGGCGAGGCCAAGACCGTGTTCGAAGAGGCCAAGGCTCTCCTCGAGAAGGCTCCCAAGGGCAAGGGCACCAAGGCCGACATCGAGGCCATGAAGGCCGACCTGGCCGGCATCGAGACCGCCATGGCCGACGTCGACGCCGCCATGGCCGCCGAGGACTACTTCGGCGCCAAGGACAAGGCCGTCGTCATCAAGGAAAAGGCCGCCGCGATCGTCGAACAGATCAACGCCGCCATCGCCAAGGTCAAGGGACGCTAAGTCTCCGGACCTTGAGCCTTCGCAGAACAGCCGTCATCTTACTGGCTGTTTTGCTCTTCGGTTGTCGAACCGCGCCGGTCCCGCCGGATGTTCTCGAAGCCGATCTTCAGGAACAGGACCTCCGGGGGGCCGGTGCTTCTCTTTTCGCCGCCCAGGAGCACTCAGCCTACCTCAATGGGCTGAAATCCGCCCGGGAAACCCTTCGCAGCGAAAGCCTCAAGCTGGGCTGGTTCAGGGACTACGAACGCGTGCGCCGGGATTTCGCCGCCGTCATCCGGGCCGGGAACACGCTCAGATCGACCGTCCAATCGGTCGTCGCCCGCCGGTCCGCGGCGGTCGCCGAGGCGGCCGAAACCGTCCGGCGGCGGCTCCGGACCCTCGACGGCCTGACCCTGTCCATCGTCGAGAGGGGAGAGGCGCGCAAGAAACTGTCCCGGGCCGCCCTGGCCCTGGCCGAGGCCGATGCGCTCGTCGCCGGCAGGGACTTCGAGGCCGCCTCCGCCAAGATCCGATCCGCATCGGCGTTGGCCGCGGAAGCCGAGCGGGTCGTCGTCTCTCACATCTCCCGGTACCTCGACCCCGATCAGGTCAGGTCCTGGAAGCAGGCGGCCGAGGAAACGATCGCCGAGTCGAGGCGCAGGGGCAGCACGGCGATCATCGTCAGCAAACTCGAACGGCGTCTGTCGGTCTACAAGGGCGGCAACCTCTACCGGACCTACGAGGTCGGGTTGGGCTTCAACGGCCTGGCCGACAAGCGCTATGCCGGGGATAACGCCACCCCCGAGGGCCGTTACACCGTCGTCCGGAAGATCCCGTCCAGCCTGTACTACAAGGCCCTGCTCATCAACTACCCCAACGACGAGGACCGGAAATGGTTCGCCCGGGAGAAGGCCCGGGGCACGATCCCGCGGTCCGCTTCGATCGGGGGGGACGTCGAGATCCACGGCGGGGGCCAGGACAGCCTGACCCGCGGCTGTATCTCTCTCGACAACGGCAAGATGGACGAGCTCTTCGCCCTGGCCGCGGTCGGCACGCCGGTCACGATCATCGGGACGATGGAGCTCGAGAACTACGTCATCAAAGCGATCAGGGACAACTGACATGACCATCAAGCGCATCCTCATCGCCGCGGCGGCCCTCCTCTGGCTCGGTTTCCTCTCGGTCGTCGGCGCGGCCTATTTCATCGGCCTCAAACAGGCCGCGGGGTGGCCGGGAAGCGACCGGGACCAGCCCATCGCCGAGAAGGACGCGGCCAAGACCGAGAAGAACGTCCAACAGCTGGAAAAGAAGATGACCGGTCTGCTGCCCCGGGGCCTCTACATCATCATCGACACGGCCGAGAACAGGCTCTTCCTCAAGAACGGGAACCAAGTCGTCCGCGAAGCGGTCGTCTCTTGCGGCAGCGGCGTCGTCCTCGAGGAGCCGGGCGGCAAAAAGCGGAGCTGGGTCTTCGACACGCCGCGGGGCGAGTTCAGCGTCAAGTCCAAGATCACGAATCCGTATTGGGTCAAGCCGGACTGGGCATTCATCGAGGAGGGGGAGACGATCCCCAAGGGGATGGAGGAACGGATCGAGGCCGGGACCCTCGGCGACTACGCCCTCGGGTTCGGGCAGGGCTTCTTCATCCACGGGACGCTCTACACCCGGCTTCTGGGCCGGAACGTCACCCACGGCTGCGTCCGGGTCGGGGACGAGGACCTCAAGGCGGTTTTCAAAGCCGTGCCTGTGGGCGCGAAGATCTACATCTATTGAAATGGGCACCATGAGAAAGATCGTTGCGATCGCGGCGTTGGCGGCGGTGGGCTTCGCGTCCTCCGGAGCGGCGGCCGGCCCGGACCGGGCGGCCCTGGCCAAGAAACAGAGCTCGCTGGCGTCCGAGTACAGCCTGGCCAAGGATTCGAATTTCTATTTCGTGTTCGACGTCCTCGGCCGGAAGCTCGAGCTCAGGGTCCGGGGCATGGTCCTCAGGACCTGGCCCCTGAAGGGGATGAGGTTCTGGGGCCGCCCCGATCTCGCGGGATCGGTCGCACTCGTCCGTAAAACGACTCTCAAGGCCCCCGAGCGGATCTTCATCAAGCCGGGAGAAGAAGAGGAGGCCGCTCCGGCGCCGGCAACCCCGGCCGCGAAGCCCGCGGCGTCGGCCGCGGCACCGGCG
>JBGSUG010000101.1:0-2202 GCA_041736225.1 Candidatus Aminicenantales bacterium
GGCATGTCGGATAGAAGAGCGGGGCCCTTGGCGTTGACGGCGCTGCAGCGGCCGAAGTGGTCGGGCGCCGGCGGCATGTCCGTCGTCAGGCTGCGGATGAACTCCTCGCGGTCGGCGATCTGGAGGGCGGCGTTGAAGCGGCGTTCGTATCCGATCGTGGACTGCCGCTTGGCGCCGATGGCCCGGCCGCAGAGCGAGCCGGCGCCGTGGGCCGGATAGACCTCGCAGAAGTCGGGCAGCTTCATCAGCTTTTGATGAAGGCTGTCGTAGAGCTTGGAGGCCAGCTCCCGGGCGATCTTGGGGAAGAGGTCCGGGCGCCCGACGTCGCCGACGAAAAGCGTGTCGCCGCAGAAAACGCTGACCGGCTCCGGGGCCCGGGCCGTGTCGGTGACGACGTAGGCAATGTGCTCGGGCGTGTGACCCGGCGTTTCCAGGACCCGGAGCGTCATGTCCTCGAGGCGGAAGCTGTCGCCCTCGGACAGGGCGACGTGGGGGAACTGGCACTTGGCGGACTTGGGGGCGTAGATCTTGGCCCCGGTGGCCTTGGCCAGGTCCATGTGCCCGGAGATGAAGTCGGCGTGGAGGTGGGTTTCGAGGATGTGGGTGATCTTATGTCCCGAGGCCGCGGCGGCCTCGAGGTAGACCCCGACGTCGCGCCGGGGGTCGACGATGGCGCAGGTCGATTCTCCGGCCAGCAGGTAGGAGCTGTGGGCGATCTTCTCGACGAAGAACTGTTTCAAGAGCATGACGGTTTCCTTTCGGTGACGCTTACAGATAGAACAGGCCGACGACGGCCACGGCGACGATGATGAAAATCAGGGTCATGATGCCTCCGGCCTTGATGTAATCGCGGTTCCGGTATCCGCCCGGGCTCATGAGAAGGGCGTTGACCTGGTGGGTGGGCAGGACGAACGAGTTGGAGGCGCAGACGGCGACGAGCAGGGCCAAAGGCCGGGGATCGATCCCCGTCCTGGCGCCCACGATGACGATGAGGGGCACCAGCACGACCGTCGCGGCCACGTTCGACATGAACAGGGAGAAGACCGTGGCCAGCAGGGCCGTCGCGGCCAATAGGACCAAGGCCGGCGCTCCTTCCAGGACCTGGAAGATGCCGTCGGCGACGAACGCCGCGGTCCCCGACTGGTCCATGGCGATGCCCAGGGGGATGAGTCCGGCCAGGAGGAACACGGTCCTCCAGTCGACGGACCGGTAGGCCTCCTCCATGGTCAGGACGCGAAGAAGGACCATGGCCAGGGCGCCGGAGAAGAGGCTGACCGCAAGCGGGAAGCCCAGCAGGGCCAGGCCGATCCCGCCCAGGAAGCAGGCCATGGCCGTCCAGGGGCGGGCTCCGGCCCGGGCCCTGTTCTCGAGGCTGGTCAGAGTGAAAAAATGCTTTTGGTCGCTCATGGCCTCGATGTTGTCCCAGCTTCCGTAGACGACCAGCGTATCGCCGGCCCGGAGCGGCTGGTCCGAGAAATCCTCGTGGACGGCGCCGGCGCCCGAAAGGAGCATGACGGGCTCGACGGCCCAGGTCTTCCTCAGGGCGATGTCGCGGAGCGACTTGCCGGCGAGCGGGGAGCGGGGCGGGATGACGAGCTCGGCGAATCCCGTCAGACCGGCTTCCTGCATCTCGTCGAATAGGCCGCCGCCCTCGACCGGATCAAGGCCGAAGTCCCGGACGAAGGCATCGAAGGACTCCTGGCCGCCCATGAGGGTCAGAAGCTGCCCGGCCTCGAAGCGGGACTGGCGCCAGGGGGCGATGACGACCTCTTGGCGGTCTTCCAAGGCCAGGAGGTGGAGGCCGTAGCGCGACCAGAGCCGGGCGTCTTCCCGGCTCTTTCCCTCGAGGGCCGAACCCGCGGGGATGCGGCAGAAGAACTGGGCACAGGCGAGCTGCCAGCCGGCGATGATCTCCTGCTGAGGGGAGACCCGGACCTCGCCCCTGTCCGGCAGGACCCGCCGGCCCAGGAGGATGAAGAACAGGATCCCCGACGCCAACAGGGCCAACCCGAGCGGAGTGACGCTGAACAGCCGGAAGGGCGCCAGGTCCTTCTGCCTCAGCAGGTCGTTGAGGATGATGAGGGGGCCCGACCCGACCATGGTCAGGGTCCCGCCGAGGATGGCGGCGAACCCCAGGGGCATGAGCAGACGGGAGATGGGCAGGCGGGCGCGGTTGGAGATGCGCATGACGCCCGGCAGGAA
>JBGSUG010000106.1:0-8849 GCA_041736225.1 Candidatus Aminicenantales bacterium
CCTACGGGACCAAGGGCGTGGCCGCTCCGGCCAACGTCCCCGGGGCCAGGGATGCCTCGACCTCCTGGCTGGACGCGACCGGCAAGTTCTGGCTCTTCGGCGGAGAAGGGTACGGCGCGGCGGCCGTCATCGGGCTTCTGAACGATCTCTGGATGTACGATCCGGCGACGAACCAGTGGACGTGGGTCTCCGGCGACAATACCGTCGATCATGCGGGCGTTTTCGGCACCCAGGGCACGGCGTCCGCGTCCAATAATCCCGGCGGCATTCGCGCCGCGACCGGCTGGGTCGATCCCACAGGCAAGCTCTGGCTCTTCGGCGGGAGGGGACACGATGCCGTCGGCGCGTTGGGCATGCTCAACGACTTGTGGAAGTACGATCCGGCGACGAATCAGTGGACGTGGACCGCGGGCAGCAAGACGTCGAACCGCCGGGGTACCTACGGGCCCCTGGGCAAGCGGTATCTGTCCAATAATCCCGGTGGCCGGGAGCATTCCGCCGGGTGGATCAATGCGAGCGGCGAACTCTGGCTCTTCGGCGGCGACGGATACGATTCGGACGGGCTTTTAAACTACATCAACGACATGTGGAAGTACGTCCGCTAGGATCATAATTCCGGACTGCCACGGGCGGGGAGGCGGTCATTCCTTTCGAAGGGATGACGGCTTTCCCGCCCGTTCCATTTAAGCTGTCCCCTCGCTGCCCGAAGCGGCTCAGCCCCCCACCTTGACCCACCTTCCCAGCCTGTCCGACGCGACGGCCGCGTCGATGATGCGCATCATCTCGTGGCCGGTCCGGAAGTCGGGGAAGGTCGTCCTAAAGGGTTTCCCCTCCCGTTTCGCCGCGACCGCCTCATAAAAATCGCGGAAGAGGTTGAAGACCGCGTCGTGGTAGCCCATGGGGTGGCCCGTGGGCAGAGCCGCATATCTCCGCGTCCCTTCCGCCTGCAGGGCGGAAGATTCGTAGAAAACCTCGTTGGCCTTCTCGCGGTGCCCGATCCAGAGCGCGTTGGGGTTGACGTGGCTCCAGGCGTAAGACTCCTTAGAGCCGAAGATCTGGAGCTCGAGGTCGACCTTGCGCCCGGCCGCGGCCTGGCAGGTCGTGAAGTTCCCCCGGGCCCCGTTCTCGAGCTTGAGGAAAAGGGCGGCGTAATCGTCGAGCGTGATGTCGACCTCCTCGGTCTCTCCCGCCCGCCCCGCGTCGAAAGACAGCACGCCGCCCTTGGGTTTCAGGCGCTTCGGCACGCAGGTGTGAAGCTCGGCCATGACCTCGACGATCTTCTGCCCCGTGACGAACTGGACGAGGTCGCACCAGTGGCTGCCCAGGTCGGCCACGACGTTGGCCCGGCCGGCGACCGCGGGATCGAGCCTCCAGGAATAATCGGTCTCGAAGAGAAGCCAGTCCTGGAGGAAATGCCCGACGAAAGCCCGGACAACCCCAAGGTCGCCCCGCCTCGCCCTTGCCGCGGCCTCCTGGACGACCGGATAGTAGCGGTAGCAGAAGTCGATGGCGGTCAGTGTGCCGTGCTTTTCGGCCAGTGCGACGAGCTCGCCGGATTCCGCGGAATCGAGGGCCAGCGGCTTCTCCGACAGCACCTCTTTTCCCGCCCGGATGGCCCCGGCGTTGATGTCGAAGTGCACGTTGTTCGGGGCGCAGTCATGAACGACCTCGATCTCCCGGTCGTCGATGAGGGACGCTGCGTCGGCGTAGACCTTCGGGACGCCGAATCGTTCCGCCGTCCGCTGCGCCAGGTCCTGGTTGGGATCGGCCACGGCCGCGACCTCGACGCCGCCGAGCCGGCGCAGCATCTCCAGGTGGACGACGCCGATGTAACCCGTTCCTATGAGCCCGACCTTGATCGTCTTCATGCGGTGTCCCTCCGTTCCTGGCACAGCATAATCCAATGTCCGGGCCGGGGTAAAGAGGAGGCCCGGTTGCGAAAGCGCCGGAAATCGGGTAAAAGGGACTCATGGCCCACTTGGCCGCGAGGTCAGGCTATCCGGCTCTCGTCGAGAGGCTGAACAAATCCCCGCAGGGAGCCCCACCCTCCGACCTTCTCTATTCAATCCTCAAATTGCTCATGAGCGAAAAAGAGGCTTCGCTCGTGGCCCTCGTGCCCTTGAAACCCTTCACCGCGAAGACGGCCGCCCGGGCCTGGAAAGCGAGCCTGCCCGAAACCCGGAAGGCCCTCGACGCCTTGGCTTCGCGAGCCCTCCTCGTCGACGTCGCAGGCCGCAAGGACACGTATTATGTCCTGCCGCCGCCGATGGCGGGCTTCTTCGAGTTCTCCATGATGCGGCTGCGCGGCGACCTCGACCAAAAGGTCCTGGCCAAGCTCTATTACGAGTACGTCACCGTCGAGGAGGATTTCATCAAGGCCCTCTTCACCCGGGGAGAGACCCAGCTGGGCCGTGTGTTCGTCAATGAATCGGTCCTGTCGAACGAGAATGCGCTCCATGTCCTCGACTACGAGCGCGCCAGCGAGGTCATCAAGACGGCTTCGTACCGCGGCATCGGCCTTTGTTACTGCCGGCACAAGATGGAGCACGCGGGCCATGCCTGCGACGCCCCGCTCGACATTTGCATGACCTTCAACACCACGGCCGCGTCCCTCATCAGGCACGGCTACGCCCGGGCCGTCGACGCCGCCGAAGGGCTCGCCCTTCTCGACGAGGCCCGCGGCCGCAACCTCGTCCAGTTCGGGGAGAACGTCAGGAACCGGGTCAATTTCATCTGCAATTGCTGCGGCTGTTGCTGTGAGGCCATGATAGCCCAGCGCCGCTTCGGCCTTCTCCACCCGGTCCATACGACGAATTTCCTGCCGGTCGTCGACGCCTCGTCCTGCACGGGCTGCGGCGTGTGCGCCTCCGTCTGCCCCGTCGAAGCGATGACCATGGTCTCGGCCAACGATCCGATCCACCCCAAAAAGAAAAGGGCCAAGGTCGATGAAGGGCTCTGTCTGGGATGCGCGGTCTGCGTCAGGGCCTGCAATAATAAGAGCCTCACCCTCGTCGCCAGGCCCGAACGGGTCATCACGCCTCTCGATTCGACGCACAAGGCCGTCCTGATGGCCATCGAGCGCGGCAAGCTCCAGAACCTCATATGCGACAATCAGGCGCTGGCGAGCCACAGGGCTATGGCCGCGATCCTCGGCGTCATCCTCAAGCTCCCCCCGCTCAAGCAGGCCATGGCCTCCAAGCAGATGAGGTCGCGCTATCTCGAGGCCCTCATCACCCGGCTCAAGCTCTGATCGGGCATGTCCCCCAGGGCGGGGTAATCCGCCGGCCCGCAAAAAAGAAACGCCCCACCCCGCGTGGGGTGGGGCTAAACAGGAGGTAAGGCGTGTGGGTTGTTCCGGCGTCAGAAACCGACGCCGACCAGGACCATGATCGACCGGTTCTTCATCGACTCGCCATCGCCGGGTTCCTTGATGATGTTCGCCAGGCCGTAATTGTAGCGGCCCTCGACAGAGAGGGAGATGCCGGGCAGCTTGAAGGCCAGACCGCCGCCGCCGACAACGCCATAGTCATATCTCTGGAGGTCCTCGATGATGTCCGCCGTTTCAGATTCCTCGCCCATTTGCATGAATCCCTCGGCCTTGAGCAGATAGGCGCCGTAGCCGCCGCCGTAGAGGAACGGGCGGATGGGCCCGGCCGGGACAATGTTGAACTTCAGGAGCACGGGCACCTGGACGTAATCGAACCTGTACTCGAGCCTGAAATCCTCGACTTCGTCCGCGTACTTGGCGCCCATACGGGTATAGAGGACCTCGGGCTGGACGGACACGAACCCCAGCTTGAAATCGAAATAGACGCCGGCCACCCAGGACGGAAGGTACTGCCAGGCCATTTCCGGTTCGGAGGGAACCAAGGAGAACTTGGCCAGGGAGTAGCCGCCCTTGATCCCGACCCCGGCGGCGAGGTCCCGGGGAGCGAGAGCGATCACGCACAGCGCAGCCAGCAAAACGACAGTCAGCTTTTTCATGGATATCTCCTTTCTGTACTCTATTATCGGTACGACTGCATTCTAATCCGGCCGCGAAGGGCGTCCATCCTCTCTTTCGGTGTATTCCTGGGTGATAATAACCCGGAGGGGCTAACCCCCAAAGGGGAGGAAAGGATTGACCGGCCCGGAAGCCCCGTGTTATAAGCCGAATCGGAGAGTCATGAGAAGACGCGCCTTCGTCAGATCGGCCGGGTTGGCCGCGTTGGGCTTTCCCTTCGTCGCCAGAGCCTGGCCGGCACGGCCGTCCGGCCGACGACCGAACATCCTCTTCATCATGGCCGACGATCACGCCTCCCGCGCCGTCGGGTGCTACGGGAGCGGCCTCAACCGGACGCCGGGGATCGACCGGATCGCCCGGGAGGGCGTCCGGCTCGACCGCTGCTTCTGTACGAACGGCATCTGCGCCCCGAGCCGGGCGGCGATCCTCACGGGCAAGCACAGCCACATCAACGGCCTCCTCGACAACAGCGTCTCCTTCGACGGCCGTCAGCCCACTTTCCCCAAGCTGCTCCGGGACGCGGGTTACGAGACCGCCCTCGTGGGCAAATGGCACCTCAAGAGCGATCCGACCGGATTCGACCGTTGGACGATCCTGCCCGACCAGGGCGACTACTACAATCCCGACTTCATCGAGAGGGGCGTCCGGACGCGCCGCCCCGGTTATGTCACGGACATTCTGACCGACCTGGCCGTCGAATTCCTGGATGCCCGCAAGGACGGCGACAAGCCTTTCCTCCTGATGCTCCAGCACAAGGCGCCCCACCGGAACTGGCAGCCCGCGCAACGCCATCTCTCCCTCTACGACGGCGTCGCGTTCCCCGAACCGCCGACCCTGTTCGACGATTACGCGACCCGCTCGCGGGCCGCTTTCGAACAGGAGATGACCATCCGCGACCACATGACCCTCGAATCGGACCTCAAGCTCGGTCCGCCGCCCGGGCGGCTCGACCCGGCCCAGCGCGAGGCCTGGGAGAGGGCCTACGGTCCCAAGCGCGCGGCGTTCGAGCGCGCCCGACCCGAGGGCGACGCCCTCGTCCGCTGGAAATACCGGCGCTACCTCCAGGACTACCTCGGGTGCATCGCGTCGGTCGACGAAGGCGTCGGCCGCGTCCTCGAGGCCCTCGACCGGACCGGCCTGGCCGGAGATACGCTCGTCGTCTACACCTCCGACCAGGGTTTCTTCCTGGGGGAACACGGCTGGTTCGACAAGCGTTTCATGTACGAGGAAGCCCTGCGCATGCCCCTCCTCATGCGCTGGCCGGGCCGCATCCGGCCCGGCTCGATCTCCGGGGAGATGCTCGCGAACATCGACTTCGCGCCGACCTACCTCGATGTCGCGGGACTGGGCAAGCCGGCCGATATGCAGGGCCGGTCGTTCCTGCCCGTCCTCCTCGGGCGGACCGTCGCCGGCTGGCCCGAGTCCTGCTACTATCACTATTACGAGTTCCCGGCCGTGCACATGGCCAAGCGCCATTACGGCGTCCGGACCAAGCGGCACAAGCTCATCCATTTCTACGACGATATCGATGCCTGGGAGCTCTACGACCTGGAGAAGGACCCGCAGGAGCTCCGGAACGTTTTCGCAGATCCGTCCTATGCCGGCGTCCGCCGCTCGCTCGAAGCAGAGCTCCGGCGCCTGCGAACCTTCTACCGCGACGATGATCCCGCGGGGCCGAGCCCGCGACAGCCCGCCGGAGCGTTGTGACATGGATCTCCACGTGCTGACCGAGTTCGTCATCGTTTTGGCCGCCTCGGTGATCATCATCTTCCTCTCCCACAAGCTGAGACTGCCCTCCGTCGTCGGCTTCCTCCTGACCGGGGTCCTGATCGGCCCCGGCGGGCTGTCCCTGGTCAAGAACACGGCGACGGTCAACGTCATGGCCGAGATCGGTGTCGTCATGCTTCTCTTCACCATCGGTCTCGAGTTCGAACCGGCGCGCCTGAAGCGCATCCAGAGGGACTTCTGGGCCGGCGGCGGACTCCAGATCTCCCTGACCGTCTCCGCGACCGTCGTCATCCTGCTCCTGCTCCGGTTGCCCTTGAGGGAGGCCCTCTTCTACGGGTTTCTCGTCTCTCTGAGCAGCACGGCCGTCGTCCTCAAGATCCTGGGAGACCGCGGCGAGACCGACTCGCCGCAGGGCCGCATCTCGCTCGGCATCCTGATCTTCCAGGATGTCGCGATCGTGCCCATGATCGCGCTCGTTCCTGTCCTGGCCAACGCGGGCGGGGTGTCGGTGGGCTCGATCGCCCTGCGCTTCGGGCTGAGCGCGGCGGCCATCGCCGCGGCTTTCTTTCTGGCCCGCCGGCTGATGCCTTCCGTCCTCCACCTCGTCGTCAAGACGCGCATCCGCGAGGTCTTTCTCATCGCCACGCTGTTCCTCTGTCTGGGGATGGCCCTGCTGACGTCGTCGCTCGGCCTGTCCTTGGCCCTCGGCGCTTTCCTGGCCGGAGTGCTCCTGGCCGAGTCCGAATACAGCCACCAGGTCGTTTCCGATATCCTGCCCTTCAAGGACGTGTTCAACAGCCTCTTCTTCATTTCGGTCGGCATGCTCCTCGACGTCGGTGCGGTCGCCGCCTTCCTGCCGGCGGTCCTCGGACTCGTCGCCGCGATCCTGGTGCTCAAGGCCTGCGTCGTCGTCCTGACCATCGGTCTGCTCGGCTACGGCTCCCGGATCGCCGTTCTGACAGGGCTGGCCCTGGCCCAGGTCGGAGAGTTCTCATTCGTCCTGGCCGGGGTCGGCCGGGCCAACGGATTCCTTCAGGGCGACGTCTTCCAGGCTTTCATCGCCAGCTCCATCCTGACCATCCTGGCGACGCCCCTCCTCATCCAGGTCTCTCCGGCCCTGGCCGAACGGGGCGCCCGGAAGCTCCGCTGGAACAAGAGGGGAGAGGATCCCGGAGGGAGGCCGGGCCGCGACCTGGCGGGCCACGTCATCATCGCCGGCTTCGGGCTCAACGGCAGGAATTTGGCACATGTCCTGAAGGAGTCCGGCATCGGCTACGTCATCCTCGAGCTCAATCCCGTCACGGTGAGGGCCGCCGCGGCCGAGGGAGAGCCCATCATCTTCGGCGACGTCTCCAGCCCGACCATTCTCGAAGAGGCTTGTGTCAGGAAGGCCAGGGGCATCGTTTTCGCCATCTCCGATCCGGCTATGACGCGCCGCGGGGTCAAGGCGGTCAAGGCGATCAACCCGGAGATCTTCGTCATCGTCCGCACGCGCTATGCCGCGGAGACCGACGATCTCCTCGGCCTCGGCGCCGATGACGTCATTCCCGAGGAGTTCGAGACCTCGATCGAGATCTTCACCCGCGTCCTCGAAAGGTTCCATGTGCCGCGCAACGTCGTCGACGCCGAGGTCAAGGTCCTGCGCGGGGAATGCTACGGGATGCTCCGAGGGGCCTGCAGCGCCGTCCGGCCTGTGGCGGAGAGGATCGCCGACCTGCTGGCGGCCGGGACCGCTGAGACCTACTTCGTCGGCAAGGGCGGCTGGCCCGCGGGAAAGACGCTCGGGATGCTGGATCTCCGCGGCCGGACCGGGGCGACCGTCATCGCTGTCGTCCGGGGGGAGGGATCTTTCGCCGGCCCGGGAGCGGAATTCGAGATCCATGAACAGGACACGCTGGTCCTCGTCGCCAACCACCGCGATATCGACCGGGCCTTCGATTACCTCGCAACCGGGGGCTGGAACGATCCGGCGGGAAACGGATGAGGTCCGGGCGAATGGCCCCGGGACCCTGGCCCTCCCTTCTCCTCCTCGGCCCCACCGGAGCGGGCAAGACCCCCCTCGGCGAGGAGATCGAACGGCGGGGCTGGAGCGGGCGGCCGTGCCTCCACTTCGACTTCGGGGCGAACCTGAGAAGGCTTGCTGCGGCCCCGGGCGACGAGGGCTTCCTGACGGCGGATGACAGGGAATCCATCCGCCTGTCCCTGGCGTCCGGGGCCCTGTTCGAAGACCGGGACATGCCCATGATCGTCAGGATCCTCCGCGCGTTCGCCGAGGCGCGGGCGGTCCGGCCCGGGACGCTCCTCGTCCTGAACGGCCTGCCGCGACACGTGGGGCAGGCCGCGGGTTTGGCCGAGATCGTTTCGGTCGAGCGGATCGTCCTGCTCGAAGCGGAGGCTCCGGTCATCCTGGAACGCATCCGGTCCGACACGGGAGGCGACCGGGCGGGGAGGAACGACGATACGCTCGAGGCGGTCCGGAAGCGTCTTTCCGATTATCGGGCCCGGACGCGGCCGCTTCTCGATTATTACTCGGCGCTCGCTGTCCCCGTACGGACGGTCCGGGTGACCGCCGCCGCGACAGCCTTTGAGATGTACGGTCTCCTGACCGCGGAGAAACCGGCATGATCGTGCATTGGGCAGCCCTTGCGGGTGGCTTGGTCATTCTCGTCCTGGGTGCGAACTGGCTGGTCAAGGGGGCCTCTCGCCTCGCCCTGGCCGCCGGCATCACGCCGCTCGTCATCGGGCTGACGGTCGTCGCCTTCGGGACGAGCGCGCCCGAGCTCGCGGTCAGCGTGGCCGCGGCCTATTCCGGCTCTTCCGCCCTGAGTGTCGCCAACGTGGTCGGCAGCAACATCTTCAACGTTTTATTCATCCTCGGCGCCTCGGCCCTGGTGGCCCCGCTTATCGTCGATCGCCAGCTTATCCGGCTCGATGGGCCGGTCTTGTTCGGAGCGTCCGTCCTCCTCTACGTGCTCGCGGCCGACGGGTCCATCGGGTTTTTAGACAGCCTCCTGTTGGCGGGTCTCATCATCGTTTATACATCCTACTTGATCGTCGAGGCCCGCCGCGACCGGGGCCGGGCGGCCGAGGCGAAAGCGGCGGCCGAGGTCTCGGGCCC
>JBGSUG010000126.1:0-6118 GCA_041736225.1 Candidatus Aminicenantales bacterium
TGACGTAGCTCTCCGGGGAATCCGGGATGGCCCGGAAGCTCGGGCAGGAGCTCGTCCGTCTGAGCTCCCCGGCCGGCGCCGGCGGACCCGCGGCGGACATCGCCGAGGTCCGGGAGCGTCTCAGGTCCCTGGGTTACGTGAACTTCGCCCCGGCCAAAGGGGAGGCGGCCCCCGCCGACCCCAAGGACAAGATCGGCCTCCTCAAGAACATCCAGCAGGCCCAGATCCACGAAGCCAGGGAGGAATTCGCGGAGGCCGAGCGGGCCTACCGCGAGGTCGTCCGGGCGATCCCGGATTCCCCGGAGAGCTACGTCAACCTGGCCCTCGTCCAGGCGAGGCAGAACGGCTTCGACCGGGCCATCGAGACCTTGAAGGAAGGCGTCGAACGGATCCCCGATTCCGACGTTCTCCTGGTCCGCCTGGGTCACACCTATCTCGTCGGGGGGAAGCCGCTCGAAGCCCTGGAGACCATGGAGAAGGCCCTGGTCCTCTACCCCGACAGCCTCGACGCTCTGACCGTTTCGGCGGGCATCCTGGACGCGACGGGCCGGAAGGCCGAGGCCCGCGAGTTCTACAAGCGGGCCCTGGAGGTCGAGCCGGAGAGCCGGCACCTGCGCCTGAGCTATGCCGCGAACCTTGCTTCGACCGGCTCGCTGAAGGAAGCGATCGGGATCTATGAGAGCCTCATCGCCGATTTTCCCGGGGAGCAGGGTTTCTACCAGTACGCCGGCATCGCCAGCTCCTACCTCGGCGAATTCGATCGGGCCGTCGGCTTTCTGCGCCGCGCCGTGGACATCGCCCCGACGCCGACGGGCCTCTTCAACCTGGCCGTGGCCTACGAGAAGGGCGGGGACCTCAAGAACGCGGCGGCGACGTTCAGGATCTACCTCGATCGATACCCGAACGAGAAGGAGAACGAGAGACGCGCGGCGCAGGCCGAGCTCGAGAACCTGGAGAAGAAGCTCGGCGGCGCGTCCCGCTGAGGACGGTCAGCCGGCCCCGATCCTCGCCAGGCCGGACCGGAGGGCCTCGCGGAGAGCGGCGAGCTCGACCGGGACCACCGTTGCGTGCCCCCTCCGGCCTCTCCGCAAATACCTGAAACGGTTCCCGTTACGGGTGTGCGTGTAGCGGAAATCGACCTCGGGATGCCCGAAGAAAAGGGTCATCAGCGTCCCGGCCATCCTCGTCAGCGGCGGCCTGTCGACGTGGCCGAGCCGGAAGCGCGCTACGACCCGCGTCCCCCGTCCCGGCGCCGCCTCGAGGACCACCCGGCCGCCGCAGGCCTCGGCCGTGTGGGCGAGAAGCGGCAAGCCGAGCCCCGTCCTCTTCCGTCCGGTCGTGAAGAACGGATCGAAGGCCCGGGCCCGCTCCTCCCGCGACATGCCGCGGCCGTCGTCGGTGACCCGGATGGTCAGGACGTCGCGCGCCGCGTTCTCGTTGACGGCGACGAGGACGCGCGTGGCTCCGGCCGAGACGGCGTTCTCGACGATGTCGAGGATGTGGAGCGAGAGGTCTTCCATCATGACGGGAAGACCTTCCGGCCGTCGCGTCCGGCCAGGGCCAGGCGGATCTCCCCGAGGCCGGGCGAGGCGACGAGAAAATCCGTCGTCGTCGTCCCGATCTCCTCCGGCCGGTGGGCGTCCGAGAAGCGGACGACGGCGAGCGGGGCGAACGGTCCGAAGGCGGCTTCGGCCTCGGCCGCGGTCAGGCGGGGAGAGACCTCGACGGCCTCGAGCCCGAGCCCGGGCGGGATGAAGCCGAGCTGGGACAGGATGCTGAAGGATTCCCGGTCGACGTGGCAGGCGACGGCCAGGCCGCCGTGGGCGTGGACGAGCGCGACGGCCTCGGCGACGGAAAAGAGGGTCGCCCCGTAGAGGCAGCGGGGATCGAAGCCGGTGACGAAGTCCTCCGCGTCGACGACGACCTGGTCTTCGACGAACTTCCTCTTCGCGGGGACGTCGGGCAGGTTCCGGTCGATCTCCGCCTGGAACGGCCCGAGGTCAGGCCCGGCTTCGAAGAGCCCCAGGAGGTGGACCTCTTCGGCGGTCGTCATCTCGATGCCGGGCAGAACGGCGAGTCCCGAGCCGGCCGCCGCCGCGACGACGGCCGCGGCGTTGCGGGTGGTGTTGTGGTCGGTGACGGCGATGATGTCGAGTCGGGCCGCTCGGGCCCGGTCGACGACGGCGCGCGGCGACATCGTCAGCTCGCCGCACGGGGAGAGGCAGGTGTGGATGTGGAGGTCGGCCCGGAGACGCCGGAGGGCCATCAACTCCCCTTGACGCCCAGGGCGTAGAGCCGTCCGGCGATCTCGAAGGTCGGAAGGCCGGACCCGAGGACGGGGATCTTTTCCCGCTCCGCTTGGGCCAGGGTCTCCGCCGCGGGCACCCGGCCGCCGACGAGGACGATCCCGGCCAGGTCCTTGAGCACGGCCACGGCGACGATGTTCGGGTGGACCTGCATGGTCAGCCAGAGGTCGTTCTTGCGCCCATGGCCGATGACGTCCGACAGGAGGTCGCCCGCGTACCCGCCGAGGACGGGCCGGTCGAGAGAAAGGCCGGAGGTGAAGACCCTGAGCTCCAGTCGGACGGCCAGGTCGCTGAGTGTCATCGCTTCTCCTCCTTCTTCTTCTTCCCGCCCTGGACCGGCTTTCCCTTCGTCGGCGTGACGAACGGGCAGGCTTCGAGGCGGGCGAAGCCGCGGACGATGTCGTCGGCCAGCGTCCGGCAATCGGGCGCCCCGCAGATGCCGCAGTCCTTCCTCGGGAGTTCGGCGAAGAGCTTGTCCCGGCGCTTGGCCATGCGGATGGCCTTGGCCGGATCGCCGTCCAGGGGATGAGATTCCACGGGCTCCAGCGGGTGGTCGAACGAGAGGAAATTCCTGTGATACAAACGGCTGACGTCCTTCTGGTCGACGACGGCGTGCTCGCCGGCCGCGGCCACGAGCTCCAGGATCCGGCTCTTGGCCAGGAAGCGGTTCTCGACGCCGAGCGGACCGCCGACGCACCCGTCAGGACAGACCGTGCACTCGAGGAGATCGATGTCCTGGAGGAGCCCGCCCTCGACCTCGTCGAGGACCCGCATGGTGTCCCGCATGCCCGAGACGGCCACGGCCCGGTGGCCTTTGAGGCCGCGCGTCTCGCCGCCGGCGAGCGGCCAGCCCATGCCGAGACCGCTGAAGAGCGTCTCCGGGAAGAGGTGGCGCATGAGGGAGTCCTCATCGCTCTTGCGCAGGGCCTGGAGGATCTGGGGGAAGATGTCCCGGATCGAGATGGCCCCGTCGAGGTAAGACTTGGCCAGGGTGGCCGGGCTGTTGATGGATACCATCTTGGCCGGGCAGGGCGTGATGTGGATGATGCCGATCCTCTCGGCCGGGATCCCGAGCGACTTGGGCAGGATGGTCCGCAGGATCTTGGCCGCGATCTCCCGCGGCGGCTCGATCGGCAGGATCTGGCCGCAGAGCGAAGGGTAGCGCCGCTGGATGATCCGGACGACCACGGGGCAGGTCGCGGTGATGAAAGGCCGGGGCCGGGGATGGTCGTTGAGGTACTCGTCGGTCGCCGCGCAGTTGAGCTCGCAGATCGAGCTGAGATCGTAGACCTCGTCGAAGCCGACGCGGCGCAGCGCGGAGAGGATCTCGGTGGGCAGGACGGTGGGGCCGAACTGGCCGTAGAGCATCGTCGAGGGGATGGCGACCTTGTAGTCGAAGGCCTCCAGCGAGGCGAACGACGTCGTGTGGGAGTGGACGGCGTCGTGGGGGCAGACCCGGAGACACTCGGCGCAGTCGATGCAGAGCGGATCGATGATGCGGGCCTTGCCGTTCTCGACCCGGATGGCCCGGGTCGGGCACGCGGACATGCAGTGGACGCAGCCGATGCACTTGTCCTTGGTGATGTGGATGGAGTGGAAGTTCCTGTCGCTCATGGCGTCACGTGTCCGTTCGTCCTGATGGTGATGTCGAGGCGCGTCCCCCGGCCCACTTCCGAATCGATGGCGAAGACGTCGGCGTTCCTCTTGATGTTCGGCAGGCCCATGCCGGCGCCGAACCCGAGCTCCCGCATCTCGGCCGTCGCCGTCGAATAGCCTTCCGTCAGGGCCAGCTCGATGTCGGGGATGCCCGGTCCTCGGTCGTCGACGGTGAGGCGCACTTCCTCGGGAGAGACGCTCAGGTCCACCCGGGCCTCGCGGGCGTACATGATGACGTTCATCTCCGCCTCGTAGGCGACGATGGCCGCCCGGCGCACCGTCGCACTGGCGATCCCCAGGTCCTTGAGGAGCTCCTTGATCTCGCAGGCGACGGCGCCGGCCTTGGCGAAATCCCCGCCCTTGACCGGGAACTCCTTCCGGTAAACGGACTCAGCGTCGGCCATGGCCCCCGTCCTCGACGAGGCCTGCGATCCGGGCGCAGGCTTCGAACATGGTCATCTTCGTGGCCATGAGGGGGATCCCCCGCGTCCGAGCCTCGTCGACGACGGCCGGGACCGGGCGTTTGCCCTGGACGAAGACGACGCCGGAGAGGTCGGCGACCGAGCAGGTGCAGACGACGTGGGCGTTGGCCAGGCCCGTCAGCAGGAGGCAGCCGGGCTCGGCGGAGGTCAGGACGTCGCTCATGAGATCGGAGGCGAAGACCTTGCGGAAGGCGGCCTCGGGGGAGGTGGTCGGGGTCAGGAGCTCGCCGTCGAGAAGGGCCAGCACGTCCTTGAGAACGATCATCGGGACCTCCCGCCGCGCCGGAGTCAACTCGGTCCTCTCATTATATAGCGAAGGAGGAATAAAACAAAGCCGGCGGAGGAGAGGAGGAGGCCCCTCCTCCGCCGGCCGGAGGTAACTCAGCCTGACGGAACGCTTACTTGGCCTTGAGGATCTTCTGGACCTCGTCCTTGTCCACGTCCGTGATGAACGGGATGCCGCTGATGTCGGCCGCTTCCTTGGTCAGGGAGGCGATGTCGTCGCGGGTGATGTAGTCGAGCGTGAATTTCCGCTCGCCGGCCATCATCTGGCGGAGCCCCTGGTTCAGGCGCTCGAAGTAGGTGTAGACGCCGATGGCCCCGGCCGGGAGGTCGTTGAACCGGTCCCCGAGGCGATGCTTCAATTCGGGGGCGGTGACGAAGATCTCTTCGCGCGAGCCGCCGAACCTTTCGACGTAGACGGGGATCTGGTTGTCGGCGATGCGGCCGCCGATCGTCTTGCCGACCATGGCCGCCGCCAGGGGCGAGCGGGCCATGCCGACGAGCTTGACGTAGGGCGCGCCGAGCGACAGGGCCTTGAAGATCTGGTCCTCGAAGGTGATGCCGCCGGCGAAGGCCAGGTCGGGCACGTACTCGCCCTGCTTGGCCAGCTGGTCGGCGAACTTCCAGGTCAGGGACCAGATCTCGACGGTCGGGATGCCCCACTCGTTCATCATCCGCCAGGGGCTCATGCCGGTGCCGCCCCCGGCACCGTCAACCGTGAGGTAATCGATCTTGGCCAAAGATGAGAACTTGACTGCGCGTGCCAGGTCCGCCGGGCGGTAGGCCCCGGTCTTCAGAGAGACGTGCTTGGCGCCAGCATTGCGCAGTTGCTTCACCCGCTTGAGAAAGCCCTCCTTGGTGACCATGCCAACTCGAGAGTGCCTCTCGAACTCAGTGAAGTCCCCGTTCTGGAACTCCTTCACCACGAAGGGATCCAGGGGGTCGGGGAGCACGATGTAGCCCCGCCTCCGGAGCAACTGGGCCTTCTCCAGGTTATTTATCTTGACCTCGCCGCCGATATCCTTGGCGCCCTGCCCCCACTTCAGCTCTACGCCATCGGCGCCGAGCTTCTCTATGGCATATTCCAAGACTCCGAGGCGGTCGTCTTCAACGTTTGCCTGGACAATGATGGCACCGTAGCCGTCGCGCTGCCACTGCTTGTAGAGCTTGACCCTTCTCTCGAGATCGGGCGAGAAGCCTATTCTGCCCTTGGCTATCTTCGACTGCACGTCCATGGCACAGACGTTCTCACCTATGGTAAGCGGTACCCCCGAAATGGCCGAACCGACGGCCAAGCCATCCCAGTTGTCCCGGGCGACGTTGGTAGATCCCAGGCCGGGGATGACAATGGGCAGCCGGAGCTTGATGCCACCGTCGTGGCCCAGAGTCGTT
>JBGSUG010000143.1:0-2607 GCA_041736225.1 Candidatus Aminicenantales bacterium
GCGGGCATCTTGCGGATGCAGGCGGGGCGGCCGCCGAGGCGGTTGAGCAGCGTGCGCGGGATGTCCACGTCGACCGTGGTCCGGCTCCGCTCGTAGCGGCCGGTGCTCCCCTCGAGCCCCAGCTGCATGCGCAGGACGGCCTTGCGGCCTTTCAGGGCGCCCTTTTTCGAGAGGGCGCGTAGGATGCGGAGGGACGGGGCGAAGGCCAGGCCGACCGGGACATCGGCGAAGCTGAATGTTTCGCCGTAGCGCTCGGTGATCTGGGCGAGCTCGGCGGGGCCGGTGTAGACGTAGCTCGGATCGCCGGACGTGCTGCTCGACATCTGAAAGACGCCCGGCACGGAGAGGTCGTTGAGCTCCTCGATCATCCCTTTCGAGAGCTTGAAGGCCGAAGAGGCGACGCTCGGGAGCCGGTGATAGGCGCCGTCGGCGATGATGGCCAGGAGGTCGGCGAGGTAGATGTTCCGGCGGGCGCAAAGCTGCCGGTAGTAGGCGAACCTCTGCCATTGGGATTCGACGCTGGCGCGGAGGAGCTCACGGAAAGAGGATTCAGTCGTCATGGCAGCCTCCTCGACCTTGCTTTCACCCCAATGTTCGGCTTCCTGGGAGGAATAGTTGTCAAGGAATAGTCAAGAAAATGCGAAAATTCGCGACTTATTGAAAATCAAACCTTGAAAAGATATCACTTTGTGACATATAATAGTCATATATCAGGGAGGCGCACATGGCCCGAATGACCAGGACGATCATTTCTATTCCGGAAGAAGAGAAGAAGTGGCTCGATAGATATGGGAAGCGCCTCAAGATCTCGGCCGCCGAGGTCGTGAGGAAGGCGGTCAGGGAATACAGACGGGTCAACGAGCCTTCCGATGCCGGCAGCGAGCAAGTCAAGGAAGATCGGGGTGTTTACGGATCGCCCGCTCCGTCGGGCATCACGGACGTCGGAGAATTGAGGCGAAGGGCGATCGAAGCGGCGGGGTGCTTCGAGTCCGGGACCCCGGACCTGTCGGTGACCCACGACCGATACGTTGCCGAAGATCCGAAGGCGGTCGGCGCCGACAGAGAGAAGAGGGGGAATCGATGAACATCCTCGTCGACACGAGCGCTCTCCTGGCCGTTCTGGACCGGAGCGACGAGAGGCACTCTGCGGCCAAGCGGATCTGGGAAGATATGCTGAAGGGCAACGATACCCTCGTCTGCCACAACTATGTCCTCGCGGAGACGTCGGCCGTGCTGACGAGACGGATCGGCCTGGACGCTGTGAGAACGTTCGTACACGATGTCGTACCGGCCCTGCGCATAGTCTGGGTCACGGGGGACGTCCACGAGGCGGCGGTGGCGGCCCACCTGGCGGCGGAGCGCCGCGCCTTGAGCCTCGTCGACTGCGCGAGTTTCGAGATCATGAGGCGGACGGGCGTCCGGACGGCTTTCGCCTTCGACCCTCACTTCGGGGAATTCGGCTACGAGACGGTCCCTGCGCCGCGTTAACACCTAATTCGGGGACACAATACTATTTTCCGAATTTCTCTTAACCGTACTCCGGGCAGACTTCGGCAAAGTAAATCGGAAATTAGTATTGTGTCCCCGAATTACGCCGATTTAGGCCGCGTTGATGTCGTTGACGAGCAGGCGCAGGATGCCGGCATTGGTGCGGTTATAGGCGAAGACGAGGCGCGGCAGCTCGGGGAACTCGGCGTCCTCGCCCTCCCCTTCGAGCGGACCGGGGTGCTGCTCGATGCGGCCCTCGGCGAGGAGGCGCGCGGCGTAGGTGTCGTTGAGCCGCTCGAGGGCCTCGGGGGCGAGGGGCGATGAGAGGCGCAGGGCGAGCAGGGGCCCGACGTAGCGCATCGAGTGATAGCGGCGATAGAACCCGACGATCTCCTCGACGGCCTCGCCGACGTCGTCGGTCAGCTTGAACAGGTTCATGTCCTGCTCGTTGATCATCCCGTTGTGGAGGAGCTCGGCCTTGATGTAGGTGCGCCAGTGCTGCCAGTAGGTGCCGCCCGGGGCGTCGATCATGACGATGGGCAGGAGGTTGGTCTTGCCCGTCTGGATCATGGTCATGGCTTCGAAGCCCTCGTCCTGGGTGCCGAAGCCGCCGGGGAAGAGGGCGACGGCCGAAGCTTCCTTGATGAAGAGGATCTTGCGGGTGAAGAAGTACTTGAAGTTGATGAGCTTGGCGTCGTCGGCGATGACATCGTTGGTCTTCTGCTCGTGGGGGAGCCGGATGGCCACGCCGAACGAGCCGGAGCGGCCGGCGCCATGTTGAGCGGCGCCCATGATGCCGTCGCCCGCCCCGGTGATGATCATCCACCGGTGCTCGCGCATGCGGCGGGCGAACTCGACGGCTTGGACGAACTCGGGGTGGCCGGAGGGCGTGCGGGCCGAGCCGAAGACCGAGAGCTTGCGGAAGCCGCGATAGGGGGCGAAGACCTTGAAGGCGTAGCGCAGCTCCTTGAAGGAGTTCGTGAGGAGCTTGAGGTCGCCGCGGTGGGCGCCGTCGCGGGCGACGCGGGTGATGGCGATCATCAGGTCGGCCAGGACGTCGCGGTCGGCGCAGTCGGGGGTGAAGCGGTCGAGGAAGTCGGCGATGGCGGCATCGCGGGC
>JBGSUG010000178.1:0-3428 GCA_041736225.1 Candidatus Aminicenantales bacterium
CAACGGCGGCATGCTCCTGCGCGGGCCGAGCCGCAAGGGGCTCGGCGAGTATCCCGCGCAGGACGTCGCGGTCTACGATTTCCTGGGCAAGCAGGGCGAGCGGATCATCCCCGGCTACCGCTACATGATCTCCTGGAAGGACCTCTACACGACCTACGGCGACTCCGGCGAGTGGATCACCCAGACGGCGGGCGCCTACTTCTACTGCGCCGAGGTCTTCCAGGGCGAGTCCGAGGCCTTCAAGGGCGTCTCGGAGAGGCCCGAGCCGGGGACTCCCCGCGAGGAAGCCGTCCGCGACATCTTCTCGGAGGGCGTCTCCGAGCGCGAGCGGCTCAAGTTCAGCGACAGCGTCACCCAGGGCGAGCTCTACAAACCCTGGAAAGCTTTCAAGCATCCCGACTACGGCGACGTCGAGATCGGCGGCTGGGTCAAGATGAGCTCGCGGCTCGGCGCCCCGTTCATGATCAAGGACCTCGTCCACCGCAACGCCATGGCCGTCCTGTTCACGGCCAAGCACCTGCCCGAGGTCTCGCTCGAGGCTTTCGAGGTCAAGGCCCTCGGCGGGAACCTTTATCGAGTGCGAACGCGTCTTTCGAACCCCAAGGCCATGCCGACGATGAGCTATCTCGCCCAGAAGACGAAGCTCTATCCCCAGGACATACTGAAGGTCACGGGGGCCAAGGTCGTCGCCGGCGGCCTGCTGCTCGATCCCTACCGCGACCAGGTCGCCTACAAGAAGGACAGGCCCGGGCTCCAGTTCACGGTCGTGCCCGGGTTCGGCAAGGTCGAGCACCAGTTCCTGGTGGAGGGCAAGGGCGAGATCAAGATCGAGTACGGGTCGCGGCACGGCGGCACGCTCGCGAAGACGGTCAAGCTCGAATAGACGGGCGGCTTGCCATTTCCCCGGCGGCAGGCGCATAATGGTCGTCCGAGTCGGATCGCCTGCGGACGATGTTCCGTTGAAAGGAGGCCGGGGATGCTTCGACGCTACCAGATCGAGAACCTGAAGCTCATCCCGTCGGTAGACGAGAAAGCCCCGATCCTCCTCTACGTCAATCCCGACGAGGCGGAGAAGCGCCTCCTCGTCGACACCTACCAGATCGACGAGCACACGCTCGCTTCGGCCCTCGACCCCGACGAGCAGGCCCGTCTCGAATGCGAACCGGGGCACATCGCCTTCATCTACAAGCGTCCGAAGAACTACTCGGGCGACGACCAGCTCCTGTTCAAAGCCTCGACGATGGGCGTCTTCTTCTTCGGGGAGATGATCATCCTCGTCGTGGCCGACGACACCACCCTGTTCGAGGGCAAGCAGCTGGCCCGGGTCGGCAGCGTCCGCGAGCTCGTCATCCGCCTCATCTACCGGGCCATCTACCACTTCATGGAGCACCTCCGGATCATCAACCAGATCGCCGACGACGTCGAGCAGAAGATCAACCGGGCCATGGAGAACAGGTTCCTCATCAACCTGTTCGCCCTGCAGAAGAGCCTGGTCTACTACCAGAACGCGGTCAACTCCAACGGCGCCCTCATCGACAAGATCCGGCACAACGCGGCCAAGTTCGGGTTCACCCAGGAGGAGATGGAGCTTCTCGACGACATCGCCGTCGAGAACAACCAGTGCTACCGGCAGGCCGAGGTCTACTCGAACATCCTGGCCAGCCTGATGGACGCCCGGGCCTCCATCGTCAGCAACAACCTGAACGTCCTGATGAAGACCCTGAACATCATCACCATCTCGATCATGGTGCCGACCCTGGTCGTCTCCATCTTCTCGATGAACGTGACCCTGCCGTTCGGTCTTCGGGAATCTCCCGCCTTCTGGATCATCATGGGTCTGGCCGGCATCTCCGTGGTCGGCTTCTTCATCTTTTGGAAATACAAGAAGTGGTGATCATTTCTCCGCGCGCTTCACGCTGACCGACATTCCCGACCGGCTCTCCTCGACGAAGGTCGTCTCCATGAACGGGAGCGCGAGGACGTGCTCGACGAAGTCCGCGCTGCCCCAGCCGCCCCGCCTCATGCGTGTGGAGACGTTGTGGGCGACGAACGCCCCGCCGACCGTGAGCTTGGGCAGGACGGCGATGAAATAGGCCTTGTACCAGTCTTTGTCGGCGTCGCAGAAGACGAAATCGAAAGGGCCGGCGAGAGCGGGGACGAGCTCGTGGGCGTCGGCCAGGCGGGCGTCGATGAAGGCGTCGAGCCCCGCCTTGCGGAAATTGGCCACGGCTTCGCGATAGCGCCCCTCGTCGATGTCCACGGTGACGAGCTTGCCGCCGGTCTTGCTCAGGGCCCAGGCGATCCAGATGCCCGAATGGCCGGTCGAGGTCCCGATCTCGAGGGCCCGGGTGTAGCCCTTCTCGACGATGAGGTCGTGGAGGATCCGGCCGTCGGACTCGGGGACGTTCATGTTCCGCCAGCGGCCGGCGTTCTCCTCGAGAAAGGTCTGGACCCTCCGGTCGAGGACCGGTCCCCCCTGTTGGCCCGCCGAGAGCCCGGCCGGGTCGGGCGGAGCGGGGACGGCCGCAAGGCCGGTCAGGACGAGGAGAATCCCGAGCGCCGTGGGAAAAAAAGGCTTCTTTTTCATACCGTTTAGACGGCCCGGCGCAGGCTCTCTTCCATCGGGGGGGCCGGGGGAAGAAAATACCACGAGGGGAGTCTAAAATCTCTATGGTATATTACTATGCTTAATTCCGGCTCCGGGGCCCCTTCCGAACGGCCCCGCGCTTCAGGAGACGCGACGATGCCAGAGAATATCCGATCCGGCCGGGCCAGGCTCACCGGCACGTTTTTACTCGCCTTGGCCCTGCTCCTGCCCGGCCTCGCGGCGGCCCAGGACGATCCCCTGACCCTCGACGAAGCGGTCAAGCTGGCCCTGGAGAGGAACGAACGGGCCAAGTCCACCTGGGAAGAGGTCGTCGCGGCCAACGCCCGGCTCGCCCAGGCGAGGTCGTTCTTCCTGCCGTCGATCACCTCGACGAGCACTTATACGCGCCGGGCCTATGAGACCCGGAGGATCGTCGGCGAAACCGAAGTCATCATTCAGCGGTACAACGCCCTGTCGGAGACCCTCGCCCTCAACCAGACCCTGTTCGACGCCCGCAGCCTGACCAGCCTCGCGGCCGTCCGGGCCAGGCGGGACGCCGATGTGGCGACGGCCGCCGAGAACCGCCGTCAGCTGGCTTTCGAGGTCGGCCAGGCCTTCCTGGCCACGCTCGGCACCACCCAGGTCCGGGAGGCTTCGGCCAGGCGGTTCACCTTCGCCGGCCAGAACCTCGAGGCCGCCCGGGCCCGTTTCGCGGCCGGCCTCGCCTCGGTCAACGATGTCACCCGGGCCGAGCTCGAATATGCCACGGCCGAGGTCGGCCTGACCCAGGTCAAGGGCCAGGTCGAGACGAGCACCCTCCAACTCGGTCATCTCCTCGACG
>JBGSUG010000374.1:0-3182 GCA_041736225.1 Candidatus Aminicenantales bacterium
CCATCGAAGTGGTGAATCGCTATACAGGAGCGGTCGAGGAAGAGCAGATCTATGGCGACCGCTGGCTGCGTTGGACGTATGAGAGCGGCCCGGGACGGCTCGCGCTCTCCGACGAGCGAGGCCGCCTCGTCGGCGTTACAGTGGAAGACGTCGATCGCCGGCAGGGCCCGGCGGAGGAAAGCCCAGGTCTTGCGATAGGGGCTGACGACGTCGACGAAAGTCGTCGCGCCCAGGCCCTTAGCCCGGCGGAGGACCGCGCCGAGGTCCGCGTCGAACCGCCCGAGGAGGCCCACCCCTCCGGCGTAAAAAACGCGGGGCCTGAGCTTCTCGAGGAGCGCCAGGACGGGCTCGGCCCGCATCGCGACATTGGCCCCGGGATCGGCGTGATAGCGCCTATCCTCGCCCCGGGCGACCAGGATGAGATCGAGCGAGGTCGGGGCCGCGGCGGCGAGGACGGGCTCGGCCCGCAGGCCCTGCTCTCTGAGCCGGCGCACGAGGAAGTCGCCGAAGAGGTCGCGGCCGGCGGGGAAGACGACCCGGATCCCGGATCGGGGGAAACCGAGGCGGACGAGGTCGACCGAGACGTTGCAGGCATGCCCGCCGAGCGACGTCCGGACCGAGCCGAAGCGGAGCTCGCCCGGCCGGGCCACCCGCTTGAGCCCGCTCGCGATCAGGTCGACGACGGCGATGCCGCTGATGAGGACCACGGGCGACTCCTCGCGCGAGATCGCGCCAAAACGGGGGCGCGCCGGCCCTATTGTAACCGACCCCGCCTCTTCAGCCAACCGCGCGGGTGAACTTTCCGCGACGGCCGTCCGTATAGTTAGACGAGGAGAAGAAAAGATGACGAAATTCCTGCTGTGGCTCATCCTTCTCGTGTTCTGCTGGCCGATCGCCCTGCTGGCCCTTTTACTCTATCCCTTCGTCTGGCTCCTGCTCCTCCCCTTCAAGCTGCTTGGCATCACCGTCTCCGCCGTCTTCGATCTGTTCAAGGCGGTCATCACGCTGCCGGCCCGCCTGCTGCGCGGCCCGTCCAGGGCCTGAGCCCGCGCCGCCCGCGGCGGTTTGCTTTACGTCCCATCCTCTTCATATAATCGTCGGCATGGCCAAACGCAAGATCCACCTCGTATCGAACGCCCACCTCGACCCGGTCTGGCTTTGGGAGTGGCAGGAGGGGGCCGGCGAAGCGCTGTCGACCTTCCGTCAGGCGGCAGAGTTCTGCGAAAAGAAAAAGGGCTACGTCTTCTGCCACAACGAGGCGGTGCTCTACGAGTGGGTCGAGGAGCACGAGCCGGCGCTCTTCAGGAGGATCCGTACGCTCGTCAGGGAGGGGAAGTGGCACGTCATGGGCGGCTGGTACGTCCAGCCCGACTGCAACATGCCGAGCGGCGAATCGTTCGTCCGTCAGGTCCTTCTCGGCCGGAGCTATTTCGGCAAGAAGCTGGGCGTCGCGCCGCGGACGGCCGTCAACCTCGATCCCTTCGGCCATACGCGCGGCCTCGTCCAGATCCTGGCCAAGAGCGGCTACACGGCCTATCTCTGCTGCCGCCCCGGCAACAGGGAGTGCCCCCTGCCCCGCGACGAGTTCGTCTGGGTCGGCTACGACGGCTCCGAGGTCCTGGCCACACGGGCCTCGGCCCACTACTGTTCGGTCGGCGGCAAGGAGCGCGAGCGGTTGGAGAAGTGGCTCGCGGAGAATCCCGCGGGCGATCCCGTCATCCACCTCTGGGGCATCGGCAACCACGGCGGCGGTCCGTCGCGCCAGGACCTGGCCGACCTCGACGCGATGAAGAAGGAGCGGCCCGACCTCGAGCTCGTCCACTCGACCCCCGACGACTATTTTCGCGAGCTCGGGAGGAAGCGGGCAACCCTCCCCCGGCGCGAGAAGGACCTCAATCCCTGGGCCGTGGGCTGTTACACCTCGATGCGGCGGGTGAAGGAAGGCCACCGCCGGCTCGAGAACGAGCTCTTCTCGGCCGAGAAGATGGCCGCGACGGCCTGGCTCCAGGGCCTCATGCCCTATCCGCAGGAGGCGTTCGGGGAGGTCATGCGCGACCTGGCCTTCGTCCAGTTCCACGACATCCTGCCCGGCTCGGCCATCCCGGCCGGCGAGGAGGGCGCCGTGCGCATGATCGGCCACGGCCTGGAGATCCTGTCCCGGATCAAGGCCAGGGCCTTTTTCGCCCTGGCCGCGGGCGAGCCGAAGGCGGCGGCCGGCGAGATCCCCGTCTTCGTGTTCAACCCACACCCGTATCCGGTAAGGACCCTGGTCGAGTGCGAGTTCGAGCCCTGGGAGCCGAACTTCGGGAAGACGCGCTGGGAGCCCCGGATCTATGCGAATGGGAAGCCCCTCCCGGCGCAGGCGGAGAAGGAAGATAGCAACCTCAGCGTCGAGTGGCGTAAGCGGGTCGTCTTCGAGGCCGAGCTCGCGCCCGGACGGTTGAACCGGTTCTCCTGCCGCCTCGAAAAAGCGAAGGAAAAGCCGGGCGGGCCTGCGAAGGTCGTCGCGGAGCGCGGCGCGATCGCGGTCGCCAACCCCGACCTCGTGGCGGCGGTCGGCATGCGGACGGGCCTGCTCGACGTCTTCCGGGCCGGAGGCCTCGATCTTCTCGAGCCGGGCGGATTCGCGCCCCTGGTCATCCGGGACAACGCCGATCCGTGGGGCATGAAGGTCCGGAGCTTCCGGGCCCTCGAAGGCGCGTTCGCGCTCGCGACGCCCGAAGAGGCGGCGCGTTTCGCCGGGATCCGCGAGGGTACGCTCGCCCCGGTGCGCGTCATCGAGGACGGCGAGGTCCGGACGGTCGTCGAGGCCGTCTTTTCCTACGGCGCTTCCCGCCTCATCCTCCGCTACGGCCTCCCCAAGCGCGGGACGGAGATCGAGGTCGGCGTGCGCGTCTTCTGGGCCGAGCGCGACGCCATGCTCAAGCTCGGGCTCCGGCCGAAGCTCCGCTCGCCCCGGTTCCTGGGCCAGGTCGCCTTCGGCGCCGACGAGCTGCCTTCGAACGGCGACGAGGCCGTCGCCCAGAAGTGGCTGGCCCTCGCGTCCGAGGCCGACGGCGCCGCGCTGACGGTCGTGAATGACGGCGTCTACGGCTCGGACTGGAACGGGCAGGAGCTCCGGCTGTCGCTGCTGCGTTCGCCGGCCTACGCGGCCGACACCTGGGAGGACAAGCTCGCCGTCG
>JBGSUG010000246.1:0-7305 GCA_041736225.1 Candidatus Aminicenantales bacterium
ACACGCCGTTCACGGCCGAGAGCTTCGAGATCTATCTCGGCGTCGGGACCGAGGCCGAGGCCCGGGCGCTCGGCGTCGCCGAAGGCGACCCGGTCACGGCGAAAAAGACGCTGACCGACTTCGGCCCCGGTCTGATGGCCACCCGGGCCGTCGACGACCGGGCCGGCTGCGCGGCCCTGCTCGACGCGGCGCTCCGCCTCAAACCGGAGCTCGTCAAGGGAAAGACCGTCACCTTCGCCTGGGACGTCCAGGAGGAGACGGGCCTCTTCGGGGCGGCCGAGCTGGCCAAGACCCTCAAACCGGATTACGTCTTCGCTATCGACACGTTCGTTTCGACCGACTCGCCGCTCGAATCCCGGCGCCTGGCCTACCTGCCGGTCGGCAAGGGCGCGGTCCTGCGGGCCATCGATTCGAGCAACATCACGCCGAAGACGGAGATCCTCAAGGTCGCGGCCATCGCCAAAAGGCGGGCGATCCCGATCCAGATCGGCAACTCGCGCGGCGGCAACGACGGCTCGGTCTTCCTCGCCGGCGGCGCCGTCGACATCCCGCTTTCGTGGCCGGGCGCCTACGCCCACTCGCTCATCGAGAAGATCGACCGCCGCGACCTCGAAGCCCTGACGGACCTCATCCTCGCCCTCGTTTCTGATTGGAAGTGACCACCGGCTCGAGCCCCTTCAATCGCGCTCAGCCCGGTTGATCCAGCCCGTCAGCGAAGTGCTGGATGTAGCCACTCCGCGTCGGCTCCTCGGAGAGGGCCGGAATAATGGTGAGGAGGACTGTCGAGCCCGATTTGGAAAAGTTTAGCCGGGATGCGTGACGGACGAGGGCCGTTTCCCTGCGGCGGGGAGTGGAGTCTTCGGAACGGACCTGCAGAATCGTGGCCGAGCACTCGAGGCCGCGATTCTGCGAAATATCTGAAACGAGCTCTTTCCGGATATTTCTCAGAAGTGCGGCTCCGAGTCGCTCCGCCTCACTTCTGATGGTCGCTGCCCTGAGTCCGCTCCCTGCCGGCCGAAGTCCGTCGCAAAGCACGGCGTCTTCAAACTTTTCCCATGAGGGCGAGATAGCCCTCCGAACCGGCTTAGGCCCGAACCCCCGTCAGAGCTTCTTCGGCTTGACCTGGATGGCCTTGAGTCCTGGCTTGGCCTCGCACTCCTTGACGAAATCCTGCTCGCGTTGGGAATTGACATAGTCGGGCGACTGGAACCGGTAGGTGAAGTGCGTGTGCTCGTCGTACTTGCCCTCGAGGATGGCGATGACGTCCTCGATGTTGACCCGTTCCTCGTCGGTCGGGATGACGAAAACCTTGACCTTGGAATCCGCGGTCGAGATCTCGGTCTCGGCGTTGCGGGTCTTGGCCAGCCTGTTCTTTTCCTTGTCGAGCTTGATGCCCAGGAACTCCAGGCCCTCGAGCGACTTCTCGCGGATGAGGTCTGACATCTCGCCGACGCCGGCCGTGAAGACGATGGCATCGGCGCCGCCGATGGCCGCCGAATAGGCCCCGATGTACTTCTTGATGCGGTAGGACTCGACGTCGATGGCCAGCCGGGCCCGGGCGTCGCCGGCCTCGGCGGCCTTCTGGACGTCGCGGCGGTCGGTGTACTTGCCGGTGATGCCGAGCAGGCCCGACTTCTTGTTGAGCAGGTCGTTCATCTTGCCCGGGGCGATACCCTCCTTCTCCATGACCATGAGGTCGATGGCGGCGTCGTGGTCGCCGGCCCGGGTGCCCATGACCAGCCCCTCGAGGGGGGTCAGGCCCATGCTCGTGTCGTACGATACGCCGTTCTTGATGGCGTTGGCCGAAACACCGTTGCCGATGTGAAGGCAGACCAGGTTGCAGTCGAAGGGGTCCTTGCCCAGGAGCAGGGCCGCCCGCTTGGCGACGTAGAGGAACGACGTGCCGTGGAAGCCGTAGCGGCGGACGCCGTACTTCTCGTACCACTCGTAGGGCAGGGCGTACATGTAGGAGCTGGCCGGCATGGTCTGGTGCCAGGCCGTATCCATGATGGCGACATGCGGGATCCCCGGCAGCACGTCCATGGCCGCCTCGATGCCCAGGACGTTCGGCGGGTTGTGGAGAGGGGCCAGGCTGAACAGGCTCTTGAAGGTCTCGAGCGTCTCCGGGCCGATCTTGACCGACTTGGTGAACTTCTCGCCGCCGTGGACGACGCGATGGCCGACGGCCGAGATGTTCTTGAGGTCGTCGAGGACCCCGATCTTGGGATCGAGGAGCGTGTCGATGATGAGCTTGATGGCCTCTTTGTGGTTGGCGCACTCGTGGTCGAACTTGATGGGCTCGCGGCCCAGGCCGGCCTGGTTGATGTAGCTCTTGCCGATGCCGACCCGCTCGACGATGCCGGTGGCCAGCGTTTCCTTCTTGTCGTAGTCGTAGAGGCGGTACTTGGCGGACGAACTGCCGCAGTTGAGGGATAGGACGATCATGGATGACTCCTTAGGAAAAATGAGCGTCCATTTTCGCGCGGAAGCGCTGAAAAGTCAAGGCGTTGGGCGGGCCCGGAGCCGCGGGCCGGGGCGGGGTTGACAGGTCCGTGACCCTGGGGTATAAAAAGCCTTCTCGACAATCCCCTTAGGAGAAATAACATGGGCAATACATTCATCGCCGACATCCGCGACAAAGCCGCCAGGAAATTCCTCAAGGTCGCCTTCCCCGATGCCGAGGACGTCCGGACCCTCAAGGCCGCGTTGATCCTGAAGGACAAGAAGATCGCCGATCCCCTGCTGGTGGGACCGGCCGACGCCATCAAGAAGATCGCCGCCGACAACGGCCTCGACATCGGTGCGGTCCCCATCGTCGATCCCGCGACCGACGCCGCCAAGGCCGATCTGGCCGGCGTTCTGTACGAGAAGAGGAAGGCCAAGGGCATGACCCCCGAGCAGGCCGCCGAGACGGCCAAGAGCCCGCTCTACTACGCCGGGCTGCTCCTTGCGACCGGCAAGGTCGGTGCGGTCGTCGGGGGCAACCTTTCCTCGACCGGCGACGTCATCCGGGCCGCCATCCACACGGTCGGCACGGCTCCCGGCATCGCCACCGTCTCCAGCTACTTCATCATGGTCTTCCCCGAGAAGCTCCTCTGCTACGCCGACTGCGCCGTCGTGCCCAACCCGACCGACGCCCAGCTGGCCGACATCGCTATCACCTCGGCCAAGAACTTCCAGGCCGTGACCGGCGAGGAGCCCCGCGTGGCCATGCTCTCGTTCTCGACCAAGGGCTCGGCCCAGCACGCCGACGTGGACAAGGTGGTGAGCGCCACGAAGATCGCTAAGAACAAAGCGCCGCAGCTCCTCCTCGACGGCGAGATGCAGGCAGACGCCGCCCTCGTCGCCTCGATCGGAGAGCGCAAGTGCAAGGGCAGTCCGGTCGCCGGGAAGGCCAACGTCCTCGTCTTCCCGGACCTCGACGCCGGCAACATCGGCTACAAGCTGACGGAGCGGCTGGCCGGGGCGGAGGCCGTCGGGCCCATTGTCCAGGGCCTCAACAAGCCCTTCTGCGACCTCAGCCGCGGCTGCTCGGCCGACGACATGGTCAACGTCGCCGCGATATGCAGCTTGATGGCGTAAGGTTGAACTTCTTCACCAGCCGCACCGGCTGGTAGGACAGCTTCGCCTGGCGCAGGCCCTCGACGTTCATGTCCTGTTCCCGGTTGACGAAAGCGTAGTCCGCCCACTCGCGCCGGACGAACTCGCGGTTGATCCACTGGGCCAGCCCGACGAGGCCCGGGTTGGCGATCTCGATGGGGATGACGACCGTGTCGGGGGTGAGACGCCCGCCCATGGTGAAGGCCTCGACGCGGCCGCCGACCTTGACCACGCCGCCCTTGAGGCCGATCTTCTCGAACGAGGCCAGGGCCTCGACGATGGCGATTCTCTCGGCCTTCATGTAGGGATCGCCGTTCCTCTTCTCCTCGAACCAGTCCTCGAGCAGGCGGGCGCAGCCGGGGACGTCGGCCCTCGTCAGGGGGTGGTATTCATGGGCGCAGGTCAACTCGAACTTCCGGATGCGGTTGCGCTTGCCGTCGTACTTTTTGCCCTTGAGCTCGGCCAGTTCCGGGCGGGAGTAGACGTAGTCGAAGTTGCCCCGGTCTTCCTCGGCCTTGAAGCCGGCGCCGTGCCTCGTGACGAACTCCTCCGGCACCCGCGACAGGCACGGAGTGTGCGCGAGCAGGGCGGCGACCGTCTCGGGGAGGCGCTCCCCGCCGACCGGCGGCAGGAAATAGGGCGGCTCGAAGTCGGGCTCCACGAGGACACAGAGGCTGCCGTTGAGCGTGGTCCAGCGGGGGTGCTCGGAGTCCTTCCACATATAGATGTTGGCGAAAACGAGCTCGCAGACCTCGGAGGGATCTCCTTCGAGATAGGCGTCGAAGACGGCCTTGTCCTCGAGGCCGACGGGCTTGAGTTCTGGAAAGACGGGCAGATTCACGTTCACTTCTCTCTCAGCATGACCGTACAGCGCTCCCGGGGACAGCCCTCGCACCAGGCGGTCAGACGCTTGGCCGGGAAGGTGGCCGGGATGTCTTCGTTAATGACATGGAAGTCGCAGGCTTCGAAGAACCCGGGGATGACCGTCGCCAGGTGAACCGGGCCGGACGCCTCGGCCATCAGGGCCTCAACGAGCGCTTTGGCGGTCCCCCGGCCCCTTTCTCCCGGGTCGACGCCCAGAGCACAGAGCTCCAGGCAATCGGCGTGCGTCTTGAGGGCCACGAGGCCAACGATCCGGCCGTCCTCAGCCTCGGCGATCCAGAGGGGATCGGCTTCGAGACCGGGATAGTCGAGACCCAGGCTCTCGGCCAGATGGACGGCAGGCCGGAGGTCTTCGGGGCGGGCTTTTCGTACGGACATTTCCGCCCATTATACCATGCCGGCGACGGGCCCCGAAGGGCGGTCGGGGGCGGAACGGAGAACCTTGACAGCCCCCGCCCGGGCAAGTAGTATTCCCCCTTACTCCCGGGTTCTATAAAAGGTGGACCATGCTGCTTTTGATCATCAACCCCGGCTCGACCTCGACCAAGATCGCCCTCTACGAGGACGAGCGCGAGGTCCTGTCCGAGAACATCTCCCATTCCGCCGAGGAGCTGGCGCCGTTCAATAAGATCGTAGACCAGAAAGGCTTCCGCAAGGACATCGTGCTCGAGACGATCCGGAAGAAGGGCGTCGAGCCCACGGACCTGGCCGCCGTCGTCGGCCGGGGCGGTCTCCTCGTCCCCATCCCGAGCGGCGTCTACCGGGTCAACGACCGCATGCTCGAGGACCTTTACCAGGGGGTCCAGGGCGAGCACGCCTCGAATCTGGGCGGACTGATCGCCGACGAGATCGCCCGGCCGCTCGGCATCCCGGCCTTCATCGTCGACCCCGTCGTCGTAGACGAGCTCGACGACTGGGCCCGCCTTTCCGGCATCCCCGAGATCAAGCGCCGCAGCATCTTCCACGCCTTAAACCACAAATACACGGCCCGCCTGGCCGCCCTCAAGCTCGGCAAGAGCTACGAATCGCTCGACCTCGTCGTCTGCCATCTCGGAGGGGGCATCACCGTCGGCGTCCACAAACACGGCCGGGTGGTGGACGTCAACAACGGCCTGAACGGCGAGGGCCCCATCACCCCGGAACGGGCCGGCACGGTGCCCGCGGGCGATCTCGTTGCCCTGGCCTTCTCGGGTAAATACGCGGAGAAGGACCTTAAAAAAATGATCACGGGCCGGGGCGGCATGGTCGCCCACCTCGGGACGAACGACATGCGGGAGACGCTCAGACGCACCGCCGCGGGCGACGCTCCGGCGGCCCTCGTGTTCGAGGCCATGGTCAAGACCGTGGCCAAACAGATCGGGGCTAGCGCGGCCGTCCTCGAGGGCCGGGTGGACGGCATCGTCCTGACCGGCGGATTGGCCTTCGCCACCGAATTCATCGACCGTATCAAGGACCACGTCCGATCCCTCGGGCCCGTCTTCGTTTTCCCGGGGGAGAACGAGATGGTCGCGCTGGCCGAGGCCGGCCTGCGCGTCCTCCGGGGCGAGGACGCGGCCCGCACTTATCCGTCATAATACGAGCTGAACCGAAGGGAGCCATCATGATCACCACGCTGGACCAGATCGTCGAACGAGTGAAGGGCAAGGCCACCAAGCGGCTGGCCGTGGCCGTCGCGGAAGACCCCCATACCATCGAGGCCGTGGGCCGGGCCGTCAAGGAGAAGCTCGTCCACGCCACCCTGACCGGAGACGAGAAGGCCGTCAAGAAAGTGGCCGCCGCGGCCAAGGTCGATCCGAAGATCTTCGAGATCGTCCACGAGCCCGACAAGGCCAAGGCCCTGGCCCTGGCCATCGCCAAGGTCCGCGCGGGCGAGGCCGACTTCCTGATGAAGGGCCTGCTCGATTCCTCCCTCTACATCCGCGGCATCATCGACAAGGAAAAGGGCCTGCTCCCGCCGGGCAAGCTCCTGTCGCACGTCACGGTCATCCAGGCTCCGGCCTGGAAGAAGCTCATCATCTGCGGCGACGTGGCCGTCATCCCGGCCCCGGACCTCGAGGCCAAGATCGCCATCCTGAACTATGCCATCGACGTGGCCCACAAGCTGGAGATCGAGAAGCCCAAGGCCGTCCTGCTCTCGGCTGTCGAGAAGGTCAACCCCAAGATGCCCTCGACGACGGAGAGCGCCATCATCGCCAAGATGGCCGATCGCGGCCAGATCAAGGGGGCCATCGTCGACGGTCCGCTGGCCCTGGACGTGGCCTTCAGCGAGGAAAGCGCCCGGATCAAGGGCCTCGTCTCGCCGGTCGCCGGGGACGCCGACATCCTGGTCTTCCCCAGCATCGAGGCCGGCAACATCTTCTTCAAGGCCTGCACCTACCTGGCCAACGCGGAGCTCGGCGCGGTCGTGGTGGGCGCGAACTGCCCGTGCGTTCTTACGTCGAGGGGCGATTCCGAGGACACCAAGTTCTACTCGATCGCCCTGGCCTCGCTCCTGACCTAGGCCTCGCGGCCGGTCCGCCGGCGGCCCGCCGTCGCGAGGTAGACCACGAACTCCTCCCGTCCGTCGACGCCCAGGACCGCGTTGACGGCGTCGTCGTCGAAGGCGGCCACGGCGCAACAGCCGAGGTCCAGAGCTTCGCAGGCGAGGTAGAGGTTCTGGCAGGCGTGGCCGGCGTCGAGGTAGATGTAGCGGTAGGCCCTCTGCTGATACTTCCAGCGGGCCCGCTCGACGACGGCGGTCCAGACGAACGAGACGGCCGAGGTCCGCAGGATCGCCTGACCCAGGCAGGCGGCGGCCATGCGCGCGGCCACGGCCCCGCCGAC
>JBGSUG010000259.1:0-1930 GCA_041736225.1 Candidatus Aminicenantales bacterium
GGCGACGCGGGCCGGCTCATCGGGGTCGGGCGGGAGCGGCGTGCCCTTGGCCACGGCGCAGAAGGCGCAATGGCGAGTGCAGGTGTCGCCGAGGATGAGGAACGTGGCGGTCCGGTGCTCCCAGCACTCGCCGATGTTGGGACAGCGGGCGCTTTCGCAGATGGTGTGCAGGTGTCGGGTCCGGACGATCTCCGCGACGCGGAAGTAGTCCGCGTGCGACGGGAGTCTGACCTTCAGCCATGCGGGTTTTTGAGTCGCCGTGGCTCCCCCTCTCTCGCGATGGGCCCCGCCCTTCGGTTCGGTTGTCGTGTCGGATCGGGACGTTGGAATATCGAGGAGTATGGAAAGTTCTCAGTATTCGACGTCGCGCTCTCTCTTGATGCGCCGCCTCATCCGCTTGCGCGCCTGGGCCTGCTTCATGCGCTTCTTCTCGCCGGGCTTGAAGTAGACCGAATGCTTCTTGATCTCCTTGATGATCGCTTCCTGCTGGACCTTCCTCTTGAACCGGCGCAGGGCGGATTCGAGGTTTTCACCTTCGTCAAGCTGTACAAAAGCCAAGAACTTTCACCTCCTCACTGGGGAAAAGTACCGCCGATTTATACCGGAATCCCCCTGTAAAGTCAAGGAGAACGAGCCGGAATAAGCCGGGCGCCCGACCTCCGGACCGACGCCCGGGCCCCGGCGATCATGGGATCGACCAGGGGGACGGGGAGGTCGGCGGGCGCGAGGACCAGGGGAACCTCGGTGCAGCCGGCCACCACGGCCTCCGCGCCCCGACGGACCAGCCCCCGGGCGACATCGAGGACGGCCTCCTGGGCCGATCCCCGGGTGAAACCGGCCTTGATGCTCTTTTTGCCGTAGATCGCCGTCATCAGCCGGACCTGATCACGGGAAGAGGGCGTGAGCACGATGATCCCGGCGGCCTCGCAGGGCCGGGCGATGACTCCGGACCGGACGGTCCCGTCCGTGGCCAGGAGCCCAATGCATCGGGGGACGGGCTTCATTATTTTAATGGCCGCGACCGTCTCGTCGATCAGGCTGATGAGCGGCAGGGGCGACCGGGGAACGAGCCGGGGCAAGAAGTAATGGGCGGAGACGCACGACATGACGGCGAAATCCGCCCCGGCGTGCTCGAGGACAGCCAGGCCGTGCCGCAGGGCCGGCACCGGGTCCCGGCCGCCGTGGAGGATGGCCTCCGTACGGTCCGGGATCTGGGGCAGGCTGTAGAGAATGACCGGCGGATGATCCTGGTCTCGCTCTGCCTCGGTCTCGCGGACGATCTTTTCTAAGAAGGCGGCGCCGGCTTCGGGGCCCATGCCGCCGAGGACGCCGATCGTTTTGAGCCTTTTCCGGCTCACTTGAGAAGCTCCCTGACCCGGTCGAGCGGAAGGGCCTCTGCGACGTGTCCGTCCTTGCCCTCGGTCCGGACGGCCTTGAACAGGGAATTGAGGATGGCCTCCTCGGCGGCCTCGGCCGCGGCCTGGAAGAGCGGGGAGACCGCGTCGTCGCGCAGCACCGTCACGGTTCGCGTCGGCGACTCCGAGCGGTGGGGGACCCTGACGCATGCGGCGGTCGAGAAGGCGACGGCGTAATCGCCGCTGCCGTTCGAATAGTAACCGCCGGTCCGGGCGATGCCGAGCAGGGCCCGCTTGGCCAAGCGCTCGAGGTTCCGGGCGTCGAGGGGAGCGTCGGTGGCCACGACGATCAGGCAGGAGCCGTCCCCGGCCGGGCTCGGGGCTGTGCCGCCTGTCGCGCCTGCGCCCGAGCCGGCGTCCTTCCGGTCGAAGGGCACTCCGAGAATGGTCAGGACGCCGCCGAAATTCGTCTGGACGAGGACGCCGACCGTGTATCCGCCCCGGGCGTCGGGCAGGCGGCGGGAGGCGGTCCCGATCCCGCCCTTGTAGTCGAAGCAGGTCGTGCCCGTGCCCGC
>JBGSUG010000275.1:0-1581 GCA_041736225.1 Candidatus Aminicenantales bacterium
CGTCCGCGACGGCTACCGGTTCGTTTACACGGGCGAGCGTGGGCGCTACGCCTTCACGCCCGGCCTCGCCGGCCGCCACCAGGGTGCCAACGCCGCCGTGGCCATCGCCACGACCGAGGTGCTCTCCCGAGTTTGGAAGCCCCTCGATAAGAAGAAGGTCCTCGAGGCCATCCGCGAGACCTGCTGGGAGGGCCGGCTTGAGACCGTCCGGCACCGCCCGCTCGTCCTCCTCGACGGGGCCCACAATCCCGAAGGAGCCGAAGCCTTGGCCGCGCACCTCGAAGACGTCGTCCGCCGGCCGGTCGTCCTCGTCTTCGCGGCCATGAGGGACAAGGACCTCGGGGCCATGACCCGGGCGCTCTTTCCGCGCGCCTCGACGGTCATCCTGACCCGCGTCCCCTACAAGCGCTCGGCCTCCCCCGAGGAGATAGCCGCAGCCGCCCCGCCGTCATTCAAGGAACCGGTCTTCCTCGAGCCCGACACCCGCAAAGCCGTCGAGCTGGCCCTATCCCTCTCCGGCGGCCGCGTTCCCGTCGTCATCGCCGGCTCGCTCTTCCTCATCGGCGAGGTCAAACGGCTCAAGTTGTTCGGCTGAAGCGCCTCTGCCCACACTCTTCTTTTAAAGTGTTCCCTTTGAAACGTGACGGGTCCTGTCAGGTGGCGTTCGCGTCCGGCTTCGGCTCCACCCATCCCCCCGTGGGGGTCCCCTTCCGCCTCCAGGCGGACGCGAACTAGCCCCCTGCCACCCGTCACGATTTTTTCTCAGGGAACACTTTAAGAGAAGCGCATGAATCCGTTTACGCCGATTGCAGTTCGGCCGTCTTCGTGATAAAATTTCCTTTACTTTTCCCTTTGGGAAAGTCGCCTAATGCTTCAAATCGACGCAACGGCTTTGATCGTCTTCGCCATCGTCTGGATCCTCGTGCTCATCCTGACCCGGATCTTCTTCAAGCCCATCATGCGCATCCTCGACGAGCGTTCCGGGCGGATCTCCAAGGACAAGACGGCGGCCGACGAGGCCCTGAAGGCCTACGAAGGCGACTTGCGCCGCATCGAAGAGGGCCTCAAGGAGGCCCGGGCCGCCGCCGACGGCATCCGGGCGAGCGCCGAGACCGAGGCCCTCAAGGAAAAGAGCCGGCTCGTCCGGGAGGTCCAGGCCGAAGGCCGGGCCGAGGTCGAGAAGGCTAAAGAGGAGCTCCGCCGCGAGATGGAGGCCCTCAAGAAGGACCTCGACAAGCGGACGGAGGAGATCGCCGAATCCATCGAGAAGCGGATCCTGGGGGACTGATGCGCCGGATCCCCCTGTCCGTCCTGGCCGTCGTGCTGGCTGTCCCGCTCCTCCTGGGCGCGGCCGCCGAAGAGGGCGGGCACACGTCGGCGACCATGGATTTCCTAGGCAAGGTCTTCAATTTCGTCCTTCTCTTCGGCGCCCTGTTCTTCATCCTCCGCAAGCCGGTCAAGGCCATGCTGGTCAAGAGAACTGCGGACGTCGGCGATTCGATCGCGCAGGCCGAGACGGGCCGGACCGAGGCCGAGTCCCGCGCCGCCGGCTCCCGGGCCAAGGCCGCCGGTCTCGCCGGC
>JBGSUG010000341.1:0-6709 GCA_041736225.1 Candidatus Aminicenantales bacterium
CGTCCGCCGCCGAAGTGGCGGCCCTGGCCGGGATCGACGTGCCGGTCCGGCCCGATTCGCACGAGGCGGCGGTGACGGAAGCCGTCGCCCGATTCCTCGGACCCATGGTCGTCGACATCCGGCCGGTCGCCGGTTCGGCCAACTATTATTTCTACCAGCACGATACCGGTCAGATCGTCTTCTGCATCACGCCCAGCCCCAGCATCTGGGGCACGGACACGCGCGAGACGAGCTCGTTCCTGCCGATGGTCGCCGCCCGCATGGTCGGCCTCATGCCCCGGCTCAGGAACCTCCGCGTCCGGCGGACCTGGCGGGGCCTCTACCCGATGACCCCGGACGGATTCCCCATCGTCGGCTGGACCCGCGGGCTCGAAGGCCACATGCTGGCCGTCGGCATGTGCGGTCAGGGATTCATGCTTGGTCCCGGATTGGGCGAGCTCATCGCCCGCATGGTCGTCGGCGGGGAGACGGAAGACGATCGCGAGACCCTGTCCTACCTCAGTCCGTACCGCGAGTTCAAGGGCCAGGAAAAGCTGAAGTAGGGTTCACTTCTTCCGGGATCCGGCCTGCCAGACGGCCAGTCGCAGGAGGACCGTGACGGCGGCGAAAGCGACGGCGACCAGGCTGAGCGAGGGCAGAACGGATTCGAAGGTCCGGAAGTATCTCGACCAGCTGGCGTTCTTGAGCAAAGTCGCGTGGGCGGCCGCCAGGACCAGGCCCGTGTAACCCGCATAGCGCAGCAGCTTCCGCCATGTTCCCGTGCCGAGGAGTTTCCGGGCCCTGTCGTTGGAGGCCAGGGTCATGACCGCGAAGAGGGCGAGCGCGACCCAGCCCGTAACTTCGGCGAGAAGGCCCTCGGGCTTCTTTTCGGGACCGAGCCCGAGAGTCGGGAGCAGGACGTGATCGACGGCGCCGTGGGCGAGGCCGATCCAGAATCCCGCCAAGCCGTAGGGCTTGCGCAGGGCGAGCGGATCGCCGGTCCGGCGCGAGAAGTAGGACCGGCCCGTGAGATACATCGACAGCGCGATCAGGACCAGCGACGCGACGCCGAGGGCCTTGTTGACGAGCGTCGGGTCGAACCGCCAGATCCCGTCCTTGAAGTACTGACGGACGTAAAAATAGAGGCAGCCGAAAGCGGTCGCCGCGGCGGCCGTCGCCCAGGCGCGGGTCTCGATCTTCCGCCCGTGAGGTTGTCCGCTCATGCCTCTCCTGTCTCGCACAAAGGAGAGGGATTATACCCGATGGCCGGGCGAACCGCCAAATCCCAGGCCGGACCCGTGCGAGCGCGGGCGCTCAGCGGACGACGATCCGCCTCCCGTCCACGTTGCGGAGTCCCATGGGGATGTCGTAGACCGAACGGAGCAGGGCTTCGTCGAGGATGTCGTCGGGCCGGCCCGCGGCGACGACGGCGCCGCCCTTCATGAAGACCATTTCGTCGGCGAACCTCAGGGCCGTGTCCAGGGCGTGCAGGGAGACGACGACGGTTTTTCCCCTCTCGACGGCCAGCCGTCTCACGAGCTCCATGACCTCCGTCTCGTGGCGCGGGTCGAGGAAGGTCGTCGGCTCGTCGAGGAGCAGGACGGCGGACTGCTGGGCCAGGGTCCGGGCGATCAGGACGAGCCGCCTTTCGCCCGAGCTGAGCTCGAAGACGGGCCGCGGCCCGAATTCCTCCAGGCCGACGAAGCGCAGCGCTTCCCGGGCCGCCTCGTCGTCCGGACGCGCCGGCGAAGAGAACACGGGGATGAAAGCGGCCCGGCCGGTCAGCACGAAATCCAAAACGGAATAATTGAAGGTCGAGGCCGGTTCCTGGGGGACGTAGCCGACGAGCCTGGCCCGCTCCCGCCCGGCCAGCCCGGCCACATCGCGCCCGTCGATGGAAACGGTCCCCCGTTTGGGAGGGATGACCGAGGCCAGGCATTTGAGGAAGGTCGATTTTCCGGCCCCGTTGGGCCCGACGAGCGCCGTCACCCGACCCCCGGCGAAAGCCAGGCTCGGGACGCGGAGCGAGAACGCGCCGTAGGAGAATTCCAGGCCCTCGACGCGGACCGTCACAGCCAGATCCTCCCGGACTTCTTCAGCAGCACGATGAAGAAGGGGATGCCGACGACGCTCGTCAGGATGCCGACGGGGATCTCGAACGAGGCGGCGCCGCGGGCGACGGTGTCGGCGAAAAGGAGAAGGGCGGCGCCGTATCCGGCCGAGAGGGGCACGACCTTGCGGTTGTCGGCGCCGACGGCCATCCGCACGAGATGGGGCACGATGAGCCCGACCCAGCTGACCACCCCCATGACGGCCGTGGCCGCGGCCGTGACCAGGGCGGCCAGGGCGATGACGGCGATCTTGTCCCGCGTCGTGTCGAGGCCGAGCGACCTCGCTTCCTCCTCCCCGAGCGAGAGGACGTTCAGCCGCCAGCGCATGAGGATGAGGACGGCGACGCCGGCGCCGATAACGGGCAGCGTCACGGCGAGATCGCTCCATGTGGCCTGGCCGAGGCTGCCCATGAGCCAGAAAACGAGCGATTGCAGGGCGTAGGGATTGGCGAAGACCTCGACGAGCGAAAGCAGGGCCTGGAAGAGGGCCGAGACGATGACGCCGGCGAGCAGGACGGTCACCACCTGCGAGGCCGACCGGCCCACGATCGCCACGACCAGGAGGACGGCGAGCAGGGCGAAGACGAAGGCGGCCGGCTGGGGCGGGAAGCCCCGCCCGAGGAAGACGAGCGAAAGGGCGGCGCCGAAGGCCGCGCCGTTGGAGATACCCAGGCTGAACTCGAAGACGAGAGGATTCCGGAACAGCGCCTGGAGCGAGGCTCCGGACACCGCCAGGGCCGCGCCGGCGAAAAGGGCCAGCAGGAGCCGGGGCAGCCGGACGCGGAAGAGGATGTCCGCATACGGCGACGGGCCGGAGCCTTCACCGCCCGGGAAGACGGCCCCGGCGACCGTCGTGAAAACGGCCTGCGGCGGGATGCGGTAGGCGCCGACGTTGAGGGCGACGAGCGAGAGCGCGAGAGGGAGCACGACGGCCAGGACCGAGAGGATCGTCGTCCGTCTATCTCGCCGTCCACTCATGGCAGGCCAGGATACGGCAGAGCGCCGAGAAGGCGCCATCGACGCCGTAGAATTCCTTGAAGATGGAGTCCCCCGTCGCGACGAGGTCGGGGCCGGCCGGGGCGCCGGGCCGCAGCAGGCCGGACAGATAGACCGTTTCGACCAGGACGAGGGCCGGGTCCCACCAGTACCAGAACCCGAAGGTGTAATGGACGCGGCCCGATCTGACCGCGCGCAGCGAGGCCAGCCGCGGGTCCCGGAGGACCGTCCCGACCGATACGCGCCTCTCCGCCGGAGGGTAGTTGCCCTGGACGAGGATGACGTCCGGGTCCCAGGCGATGAGCGTTTCGATGGAGATCGTCGCCCCGGCCGCGCCGAGGTAATCGGGCAGGACCCCCGACGCGGCGTTGCGGCCTCCTGCGGCATCGACCGGTTCGTAGGAGACCGGCGTCCTGACGAGGGAGTTCCAGAACGCGAGGTAGACGGAGGGCCGTTTCCCGGGCGGAACCGGCGCGGCAGCCCGGTCCAAGGCGCGCAGCCGCTCCTGGAAAAACGCGACGAGCTCCGCCGCCCGCTCTTCGCGACCGAGGATCCGGCCGAGCGTTCCGATCTCGCCGACGAGGCCGGCGAACCGGCCCATCGACGCCAGGGCCACGGCCGGGACCTTGAGCTTTCTCTCGATGGACTCGGCCATGCGGAATTCCGAAGGCGAGGCGAAGACGACGTCCGGACGGAGCCTGACGGCTTCCTCGACCGAGATGTCCTGGGCCTGGTTCGAGACGACGGGGAGCCGCGAGCCTTCCGGGAAAACGAGCGGAAAGAGATGATCGTGGTGCTTTAAAAAGTAGTCGATGCCCACCAGCCTGTCCCCCGCCCCGAGGGCGACGATGATCCGGGTGATCTCGGGCTCGAGGGAGATGATCCGTCCGATCCGCCCGGGGACCGACACGCTCCGGTTCAGGCTGTCGACGACCGTCGTCGGCCCCGGAACCTGACCTGCGGCACCGGCGGGCGCGGGGTACCGAAGGACGGCCAGAGCGATGACAGCGACAAGGCCGGCCGTTCTCGCGGTCCGCTCGGGGTTCATTCGAAGACGATCTCGCCGAAATATTCCGGCCGATGGAAGTCGGGGGCCGGAGTATCGACGGGGCTCCAGGCCCCGTAATGCGGGATCGGGGTCTCGTCGCCGCACTTGTAGAAATTGGCGGCCGCGCGATGGCCCGATCCGACGTCCCGGCCGTAGAGCTTCCGGAAGAGAACGAGGGGGAGCTTGTAGTCGACATGCCAGTTGTCCCCTGCCTCGGGCCAAGACTCTTCGCCGCTGATGACGCTCATCCCGGCCAAGTCCTCGGGCCACAGAGGCTTCCGGCGGTCCCGGTCGGGACCGAATGCGGCCAGCAGGACTCCCGCCGCGTTCATCTCGAAGTTGACGTACCCGAGCCGCGTCTCGGGGAACATATCGACGAAGAACTCGACGCAGCTGTCCTTGTAGACGGGGTCCTGGAACTTCGTGTAGCGAACGGGGGCCGGCGCCTCGCCGACGCGGAACTTGACGTAGAGGAACCTCGCCGACCAGCACAACCGCGCCTCGACGCGGGGCCGGTAGCCGTTATTGAGCCAGAGATAGCGGTCGATCGCGACCGGGGCCAAAGAAGCCCATGGCTCGGGGCCCGATTCGTCGTAGCCGAAATCCTCGACCCGACGGACCGTGTAGGAGGGGCGCTCCGGGCGGTCCTTCATTTGACGTCTCCGGTCGCGGCTTGGACGAGCTTGCCGATCGCCTGGACCACGACAAGCTCGGCGTGGGCGGCCGGTTCCGCGGCCGCAGCCAGGACCTTGGCCGATCCTTCGGCCCAGGCGGTCGTACGGCCCTCCCCTTTCGCAAGAGCGCTCAACGCTTCCAGGCCGATCTCACAGGCCCGTCTCAGGCCGAGCGACAGGGGCTCGATCTCCCGGAGGGCGGGAGACGCGGCCAGAATGGGGAGCAGAAGGGCGTGATTGTCTCTCCAGGCCTTCAGCTGGGCTTCGATCTCCGCGCCGGACCGCCGGTCCCTGCCAGCGAGGAACCGGCCGACCTTGTCGCCGAAAAACCACGCGGGCAATGACTCGGGGGCGCAGGCGTCGACGAAACGGGTGAAGGGCGAGAGGCTCGTGTACGCCGCCTGGCCGTGACGCTTGTAGCCTTCGAGCGGCTCGACAGCTGTGGCCAGGACCTTCAAGGGTTTGATGTGTTGGTCGCCGCCGAGCCGTCTCAGGAGCATGTCCTGATTCTTGATGTGGAGCAGGCCGAGCTCCTCGAGGTCCAGGCTCAAGGGCCCGAGGCGCCTGTACATGTCCTCGACGTCGCGGACCGAGGCCGGGGACCAGAGCCGCTCGGCGATGGCCGCCGTCCGGGGCCAGATCCTCGAATCGATCGTCTCCGCGGTCACGAGCTCGGACCACATCGTCGCCTCCCCGCCCAGGACCAGCTTTTTCTGAGCCTCGTCGAGGGGCGAGCCGGCCGGGATAGGATCGTTGAGGTAAAGGTCACCGGCCGGCGGGCAAAGGTCGATGTACCATCCGTTGGAGAGGATCCCCTGGAAGCCCTTTTGCGCGGCCTCGACGAGGGCCTTCTGACCGCGCCAGGAATGGATGACGATGTCCGTCGGCAGCCCCGGCTGGAAGATCTCGTCCCAGCCGACCATCTTCTTGCCGTGCTTGGTCAGGATGCGGAGCAGGCGCGTGTTGAAATAGGCTTGGAGGGCGCTGTTATCGGCGAATCCGTTCTTTTTCTTGAAGGCCTGGATATCCGGGTTGGCCTCCCACTGATGGCCCTCGACCTCGTCGCCGCCGATGTGGAGATAGGGGTCGGGGAAGAGCCCGGCCATCTCCTTGAAGAAAGCGTCGAAGAAGGGATAGATACGCTCGTCGGCGGGATTGAAAGCCGGTCCGAAGACGCCGAATCTCCTCTCGATCGCATAAGGGCCGGGAGCGCTCGCGAATTCGGGGTAGGCGACGAACCAGCTGGTCGAGTGGCCCGGGACGTCGAACTCGGGCATGACCCGGATGCCGCGGTCGGAGGCGTAGGCGACGACGTCGCGGATCTGGGCTTGCGTGTAGAACAGGCCGTCCGAGCCGAGCTCGTGGAGCCGGGGAAAGACCTTGGATTCGACGCGGAAGCCCTGGTCCTCGGTCAGGTGCCAGTGGAGAACATTCATCTTGACCGCGGCCATGGCGTCGAGGTTCCTCTTGATGACGTCGACGGGATGGAAGTGCCGGCCGACGTCGATGAGGAGGCCGCGCCAGGTGAAGCGGGGCCTGTCGGAGATCTCGCAGCCGGGGAAATAGTGACCGGCCTCGTCGGCGCTCAGGAGTTGCAGAAGAGTCTCCAATCCCCGCAGCACGCCGAGATCGGTCTTCGCGTTCAAGGCGATCCTGTCCGCGGCCACCGACAGGGTGTAGGACTCGTCCTCGTTGGGCAGGACCCGCCCCTCCCTTTCGAACGCGTAGCGGATGCCGCCGTCCCCGGCCGGATTCTGAGCGGCGAGGAAGTCCTGCTTCAGAAAAAGCCCCGTCCGGCCGGCCAGCCGGGACATGAACCGGGCCGCCGCCTTGAACGACCGGCTCGTCGAGGCCCCCGGCCCGCCGATCGCGAGTCCCTCGTCGACGCGGAAACGGCCGTC
>JBGSUG010000342.1:0-3112 GCA_041736225.1 Candidatus Aminicenantales bacterium
CGCCGGTGCGGCGGTCTGCACAGCGGCCTCCCGGGCGGCGGCCGGGGCCGGCTCCGCAGGCGCAGTTATCCCCGCCATGACAGCCAATAAGACGATGACCCTGAACGCCCGTTCCTTCATTACCGCACTTCTTTCGCGTCCGTCGGGGAGGCGCTCTTTTCGACCAGGTCGGCGAAGGTCGTCTTTTCGAGGATCTCGGCGACCGCGTCCCGGACCTCCTTCCAAAGCCAGCGCAGGCCGCACGTCCCCTCCATGGGGCAGGGCTCGTGGGCCATGACGCTGACGCAGTCGATGGGGGCGAGGGGGCCGTCCATGACCCGGATGATCTCGGCCACATTGATCTCGTCGGGCGGCTTGGCCAGGACGTATCCGCCCATCCGGCCCTTGCGGCTCTTGAGATAGCCTGCCCTCTTAAGAAGAAGGAGGATCTGCTGGAGGAAATGCGGGGGGATCTCCTGGGCCTGGGAGATCTCGCGGCTGTGGATGGCCCCATCGAGATAGCGCCGGGAGAGCTCCAGCATGGCCCGGCTGGCGTACTCTCCCTTGGTCGAGAGTCTCATTCCGCCTCCCTATCAGTTGACTAAATCAATAGACTTAGTCATTTAACATCTTCGCAGAGGACCTGTCAAGCATTTTGTAGGCTAAGCGAGGCGCCGGCCGGGCGTCAGCGGACGAAGGCCTTCCGCCCGGCGTAGAGGGCGTTGATGCCCAGCTCTTCCTCGATCCGGAGGAGTTGGTTGTACTTCTCGACCCGCTCGCCGCGGCACGGGGCGCCGGTCTTGAGGTGGCCGGTGCCCATGGCCACGGTCAGGTCGGCAATGAAGCTGTCGACGGTCTCCCCGCTCCGGTGGGAGACCATCGCCCCCCAGCCGGCCTTGCGGGCCATCTCGATCGCGGCGACGGTCTCCGTCAGCGTCCCGATCTGGTTGAGCTTGATGAGCACGGCGTTGGCGGCGTTCTCGTCGATGCCGCGGGCGATGCGCTTGACGTTGGTGACGAAGATGTCGTCGCCGACGAGCTCGGTCGTCCCGCCGATCGTCCCGTTCAGCAGCTTCCATCCCGCCCAGTCGTCCTCGGCCAGGCCGTCCTCGATGACGCGGATGGGGTATTTCCGGACCCACTCCGCGTACATCCCGACCATTTCGTCCGCCTTGACCTTTTTACCCTCGGTCCTCAGGTTGTAGAGGCCGTCCTCGTAGATAGCGCTCACCGCGCCGTCGATGGCGAGGACGATGTCCTCGCCCGGCTTGTACCCGGCTTTCTCGATGGCCTTGAGGATGGTCTCCACGGCATCGGCGTTCTTCTTGAAGGCCGGGGCGAAGCCGCCCTCGTCGCCGACGCCCGTCGTGAAGCCGCCGCTCTTGAGGACACCCTTCAGGGCGTGGTAGGTCTCGGCGCCCCAGCGCAGCGCTTCCCGGAAGTTCGGGGCGCCGATGGGGGCGATCATGAACTCCTGGAGGTCCGTGCTCTGCCAGTTGGCGTGGACGCCGCCGTTGAGGATGTTGAACATCGGCACGGGCAGGAGGTTGGCCGAGGCGCCGCCGAGATAGCGGTAGAGCGGCATCCCGGCCGACGCGGCCGCGGCCCTGGCCACGGCCATGCTGACGCCGAGCACGGCGTTGGCTCCGAGACGGCTCTTGTATTCGGTCCCGTCCAGCGCGAGCATGGCCCGGTCGACGCCGGCCTGGTCCGAGGCGTCGAGGCCCGTGACGGCCTCGGCGATGTCGATATTGACGTGTGCGACGGCCTTGAGGACGCCCTTGCCCAGGTAGCGGCCCTTGTCGCCGTCCCGGAGTTCGAGCGCTTCGTAGACGCCGGTCGAGGCGCCGGACGGAACGGCCGCCCGGGCGAAAGAGCCGTCCGAGAGAAAGGCTTCCACCTCGACGGTGGGATTGCCGCGGGAATCGAGGATCTCCCGGGCCTGGACTTTGCGGATGAGTGCGGGCATGGTGTTCCTCCTGGCGGATCCGACGGGACATTCTAACAGAAGGGGATCGCGATTGACAACCTCCCCGGCCGATGCTAAAAAGGGGGGAAAGAGGCGCCATGGACATTCTCGCGATCCTTCTCAAGCTCGTCCTGGCCATCGCCCTGGGCGGGATCATCGGGCTCGAGCGGGAGGCCAGCCAGAAGCCGGCCGGTTTCCGGACGAACATCCTCGTCTGCGTCGGCTCGACGATGATGATGGCCCTGGCCGTGCTTCTGACCCAGGCCAAGGCCGGCTCGGCGGACACGCTCGTTCGCATGGCCGCCGGGGTCATCACGGGCATGGGCTTCCTCGGCGCCGGGACCATCATGCAGGCGCGGGGGACGATCGCCGGCCTGACGACGGCGTCGACGCTGTGGCTGGTCGCGGGCCTGGGCCTCGTCATCGGGGCGGGCTACTACGTGCCGGCCCTGATCTTCACCGCTGTGACGATCGTCACCCTGCTCCTGTTCGGGAAGATCGAGGCCTCCTACCTCCACAAGTCGCAGTTCCACTACCACCTCAAGGCCAAGGCCCGGCCCTACATCCTGTCGAGCCTCCGCAAGCTGTCCCTGCACCACGGCGTCCGGCTCGAGCGGCTGACCATGAAGCAGGAGGGCGCATCCTACCTCCTGGCCTTCGCCTTTTCGGCCTCCGAGGAGAAGGAGCAGGAGTTCAACCAGGGGCTCCTCGAGCTGGCCGACATCGAAGAGCTGAAGATTGACTGAACGGCGCCTGCTGCTGGCGACCCGCAATCCCGGAAAGATCCGAGAGATCCGCCACGCCCTGAAAGGCCTCTCCCTCGAGGTCGTCGGCCTCGACCAGATCCCACCGGGGCCCTCGCCCGCGGAGCGGGGCGAAACATACTCCGAGAACGCCCGGGCCAAGTGCCTTTTCTATTGCCGCAGCTGGCCGGGCCTGATCCTGGCCGACGACTCCGGGCTGGAGATCGGGGCCCTGGGCGGCGCCCCCGGCGTCCGCTCGGCCCGGTTCTCGGCCCCCGGGCCGACCGACGCGAAGAACATCCGCAAGGTCCTCCGCCTGCTCCGGTCCGTTCCGGCGAAGGACCGGGGGGCCCGCTTCGTTTGTGTCATGGTCCTCGCCGAGCGCGGCCGCGTGGTGGCCGAATTCCGCGGCCAGGTCCGG
>JBGSUG010000365.1:0-10283 GCA_041736225.1 Candidatus Aminicenantales bacterium
GCTCCTGCCCGAGCTTCCGGGCCATCTCGGCGGCCTTGTCGGCCGACGCCGCGGCCAGGTCCCGGCGCTCGCCCGGGTCGCGGACGAGGTCGTAGAGCTCGGGCCGGGGCGCCTGGATGAACTTCCAGGGACCCGAGATCAGGCCGACGAGCTCCGACCAGCCGAAATTCTCCCGCGGGTAGAAGGTCTCGACGAGGGCGTCGAGGTCCCCGTCCGCCTTGTCCATCATCCAGGGGGTGAGGTCCCGGCCCTGCATGGCGCTTGCTTCGCCGGCCAGGCCGAGCGTCGCCAGGACGGTCGGGGCCACGTCGACCAGCCGGACGGCGCTTCCGACGGTCCGGGGCCGGGGGAACGCGCCGGGGTTCCGGACGATGAAGGGCACGCGCACGGTCTCTTCGTAGAGGAAGATGCCGTGGCCGGTCTCGACCTTGTCCCCTAACCCCTCGCCGTGGTCGCCGGCGACGACGACGAGGGTCCGGCCGGCGACGCCCTTCTCCTCGAGCCGGTCCAGCACGGCGCCGACGAAGCGGTCCATGTAGGCGATCTCTCCGTCGTAAGGCCGGTCGCCGAACTCTTCTTTATAGGGCGAGGGCGGATCGTAGGGCAGGTGCGGGTCATAGTAGTGGACCCAGGCGAAGAACCGGCCTTGGGAAGCTCCGTCGAACCAGCGGGAGAACAGGGCGAACGTCTCCTCCGCCCGGCGCTCGGAGTTAGCCCCCTTCAGGGGCGCCGCGGCCTGGAAGGTGTCCTCGTAGACGTCGAAGCCGCGGCCGAGGCCGAACCGCGAGTCGACCGAGAAAGACGACACGAAGGCCGCCGTGGCGAAGCCGTGCCCCTTCAGGATCTCCGCCAGCGTCCCGACCTTCGGATCGAGCTCGCGCCCGTTGTTGCGGACGCCGTGGGCGGCGGGATAGAGCCCGGACAGGATCGTGGCGTGGGATGGCAGGGTCAGGGGGGCCGGCGCGTAGGCCCGGGCGAACCGGATGCCCTCGCCGGCCAGGGCGTCGAGGCGGGGCGTCTTCGCCCCGGCGTAACCGTAGCTGCCGAGGCGGTCGGCCCGGGTGGTGTCGAGGGTGACGAGCAGGACGTTGAGCTCGTCCGCAGCGGGCCCCGCCGTCCGGCCGGCTCCCGGGCGGAGCACGAAAACGACGAAGGCGGCCAGAAGGGCCAGAACGGCGAGGCCGGCGGCGAGCGGGACGAAGGACCTCTTCCGGCGGGGCCGCCCGCCGTTCTTGGCCTTCAGGGCTCTTCCGGACGTTCGTTCTTTATGGCGCATGGAGGCTCCCGTCGCATCAAGACCTATTCTAGCCCTTGTCGAGAGGTAAAAAAAGCCCCGCCCCGCCCTCGGGGGCGGGACGGGGCGTCGGTGCCAGATCCTGCGCGTCCGTCTCAGAAGAAGAGCTTGAAGCCCAGACGCGCGGACCAGGGGACGAACCGGGTCTCCCACTGGCCGAATGCGGTGTTCACATCGTCCGCGTCCGCGATCATCTGCTCGTAGGTGCTGGCGAGCGTCCCGTCCAGGATCTCGTCGTTGTCCGCGTAGATCCCGTCCAGGTTCGGGGTGATCATCTTGCTCTGGATCGTTTTGGTGTTGGTGAAGTTGTTGATCTGGAGGTTGACGGAGGCGCGGTAGCGGCCGCCGATCTTGAACGCGTAGTCGAGGTAGATGTCGCCCCAGAAGGCGAAGGGCAGGCGGCCCAGGTCGCCGCGGTTGTTGACGAGCATCCAGCGGTTGTTCATATAGAGCTTGGTCGACAGCGGCAGACCGCTCCGGCCGTAGCCAAGGACGCCGACGGTCAGGCCGAACGGGAAGGCATAAGACCCGTAGGCCTTGAGGGAATGGGTCCGGTCCTGGGGCAGCGGCCCGTCGAGGTTGTTGCCTAAGCCGTCGTACATCAGGAACCAGTCGTCGTAGTACAGCTGGACGTTCGTGCCCAGGCGGGCTTCGCCGGCCACGTCATAGCCGACCTCGTCGGTGCTGGCCAGCCCGGAATAGTTCCCGGTGAGGCGGCTCCAGGTGTAGTTGACGCCGCCCTGCCAGCTGTCGCTGAACCTCTTCTCCAGGGCGACGTTCACGCCGACGTAGTCTCTCTCCGCCTTGGGGGTCCGCCAAAGGCCGTCGAGGAACTTCCCTCCCTCGGATACCGGCAGGGACCAGCCGTAGCCGGGATTGACGATCCAGAAATTTTCCGTGACGCTCGTCTCGCCGGTCTCCGGGTCGGTCTCGATGGCCAGCGCGCCGACGTCCTCGATCGTCCTGAGGAGGTTCTTGTTGACGAAACGGACGGACAGGGAGAGGTTCTCCGAAAGCGTCTTTTCGGCGCCAAAGGAGATCTCCCGCTGGGCCGTCGGCTTCAGATTCGGATCGGTCCGGCCGAAGGACGGCGGCAGGTAATCCAGGGATCCGGCGTAGGTGCCGCCCGCTCCCTGGCTGGCCTCGTCGGTGAGCGATCCGCTCGCGGCGATCTCCGTCCAGTCGGGGTTCTGGAGGGCATAGAAATTCCTCAGATGCTTGTAGCCGCCGTAGGTCAGCTCAGCGATGTACATCTTCATGACGTCGTAGTAGATGCCGAAGCTGCCGAAGATCTTCAGACTGGAATCCCCGAACACGTCATAGACCACGCCCAGCCGGGGGGCCAGGGCGTCGGCCAGGTCGAACTTGACGGGCTTGTCGTTGTAGCCCGGATACTGGACGTCCGTGAAGGCGGGGATGTACTGGCTCTCGGCCCGGACACCGAAATTGAAGGTCAGTCTGCCTCCGACCGTCCAGGAGTCCTGGATATAGGCGGAGTAGTTATTGGCGTGAATGTCCCACTGGCCGCCGTAGATGGGCTGGTTGTAGTTGCCGCGGGTATAATAGTACCCGTACTCGCCGTAGAACGGGCTGTCCGGATCGGCGCCGGGGCCGACCGGGAAGCCCAGCGAGTAGTTGGTTCTGCCGAAATACAGGAAGACCCTGGGGTGGGTCGCCGCGATGTAGACGTCCTCATGCAGCCAGGCATAGCCGATGCCGGCCTTCAGGGAGTGCTCGCCCATGAAGTTGAGGTAATAGGAAAAGTCCAGGTTGTTCCCGATCTTCTCCTGGATGTACTTCTGCCGCTCCTGGTAGGTCGACGAGGACGTCCAGTCTTCGGCATGGATGAGATCCGGATTGGCGATATAGAAAGGATCGTCCGCATAGGGACTGTTCGAATAGTTGAAATTGTAGGTCGTGCCGTCCGGGGGCTTGACCTGCTGATTGTTCTGGTTCTGCAGGTGCCAGCCTCCCCGGTAGCTGATGAGGAAGTTGTTGCCGATGGAATAGTCGGCGGTCAGCGCGGCGGTCCAGTTCGGATAGTCGTAGCCCCAGTCCCCATAGGCGTAATCCGGATTATCGTAACCCTGGATGTCGGGGAGCGTGCCGCGGTCCCGGCCGAAGTTGCTGATGTAGCTCGCGGCCAGGCGCAGTCCCGAAAAGGGAGCGGCCGACAGCTTGACGGACCCGTTGTAGTAGGTCGACTTGGACTTGAAGGTCGAGAACGTGCCCTCGCGGCCTTCGAAGTCCCTCAGGGCCTTGGTCTGGCCGAAGGTCGGGTTGAACGAGCCGAAGAACCACAGCTTGTCCTTGATGATGTAGCCGCCCAGGCTGATGACTCCCTCGAAGCGGCTGTAATTGTCGCGGTCCTTGCCGCCGTTGAAGTAGAGGGTGTCGTTGTTGACGTACTCCCAGAGGGTGTAGTCGTTCGGGTCCTGCCGGAGGTAGTCCCGGGAGGGCCCCTGCATCAAGCGGGAATTGTTCTCGTAGAACATCATCAGGTCGCCGTGGAACTCGTTCCCGCCCGACCGGGTGATGACGTTGACGACACCGCCCATCGAGCCGCCGTACTCGGCGTTGTAGCCCGAGGCCGTGACCTTGACCTCGTCGACGAGCTCCAGGACCACGTTCTGGCCCTTGATGCCCAGGTGGAAGTCCGTCGTGTCCGCGCCGTCGGCGTAGAAGGTGTTCTCGGCTCCGGTGGCGCCGTCGACGGAGATGCCCGCCGTGAACTTGTCGTTCGAGACGCCCGGGATCGTGGCGACGAGGGAGTCGAACGCCCGCCCGCGGGGCAGGGCCAGGAAGGTCTCCTTGGTCATGACCTGGCCTTTGGTCGTGCTCTTGACGTCGATGAGAGGGCTCTGGCCGATGACCGTGACCTCCGCCTCGACGGCCGCCTCCTCGAGCGTCGCGTTCAATGCGATGGTCTGTGACAGCTCGAGCCGTACGCCCTGGTGGACGAGCGTCTTGAAGCCCGTCAGCGAGTACGTGACCTCATAGGTTCCCGACGGAAGGGCCATGAGCCGGTAGACGCCGTCCGCGTCGGTGACCGTGGCGGCCTTCCCGACCAGCCGGGGGCTTGTCGCCTCGACATTCACCCCGGGGAGGGCCCCCCCCTGCGCGTCGACGACGCGGCCGTTGATGCGCGCCGTGGGCGTGAGCTGGGCGAAGGTCAATCCCGTTACGAAGCATGCGACAAGGACAAAGACAGCTAATCTCTTATTCATTTGCTACGAATCCTCCTCTTCCTTATCGGTCTTTCCATTCCTTGCGGCGAACGCGTGCGCGGTTCACCGCGAGCCCAAGTCCGCGTGAACTGCTGACTCTTTATGCATTGTCCTCCTCTGCGAGTGGTCGGTCAGCGGGGAGCCTGGACGAGGGCCGCGCCGGACCTGGTGACGAGCGAGACGATCTCTCCTCGATGGGTCTAAGGGTAGAACCTTCGGAGAGGCTTTGTCAAGACTCTCGGCAGGCGTGTAAATCCTCATTCGAGATCCTGGTCGTTCGGGTCGACGTTGATCGGGTTGTAACGCGGATTGACGGCGGAAGACACCACGACGAAGGTCTCGGCCCGCTCGATCATCTGGACCTTCGAGAGCTTGGCCATAAAGAACTCTTGGTACTCGTCGATGTCCCGGACGTTGACCTTGATGAGGTAGTCGATCCGGCCGGTGAGGAAATAGATCTCCTCGATCTCCTCGAGCTGCTTGAGGTGCTCCTCGATGCGCTGGTAGGCCTCCTGGCGATGAAGGTGCTTGATCTGCAGGGCGATAAAGCAGGTCAGGCCCCGGCCGAGCTTCTTCTTGTCGAGGATCGCCTTCTGCCCCTGGATGATGCCGTTCGTCCGGAGCTTCCGGACCCGTTCGAGGGTCGCCGGCGGAGAGAGCTTGATCTTCTGAGCCAGGGTGGAATTGGAGATCTTGCCGTCTTCATACAGGATTTTTAGGATCCCCTTATCATATTCGTCATACTTCATGTTATTAGGAATATTATGCGGCCCCAAACCTCAATGTCAAGTAAAACAGTGAGATTTCAGCTAACATCTTTAATATTGTTAGGGAAGCATTCTGCCCCGGCTGATCGGGCCGGCCAAGGAGGACGAAGCCGATGGGTGAACAGGCCCGGTCAGCTGATCTCGCCGGTGAGATAGGCCCGGGTCCGCGGGTCTTTCGGCGCGGCGAAGACCTCGGCCGCGGGGCCGTGCTCGACGAGCTCGCCGAGGTAGAGAAAGGCGAGGTAGTCGGCGACGCGGCGTGCCTGGCGCAGGATGTGGGTGACGACGACGACGGTGTAATCGCGCTTGAGCTCGGTGAGCCGGCGCTCGACGTTCTGGCTCGACTGGGGGTCGAGGGCCGAGGTCGGCTCGTCGCCGAGGATGATCTCCGGCTCGACGGCCAGCCCCCGGGCCAGGCAGAGCCTCTGCTGCTGGCCGACCGAGAGCAGGGAGGCCGGTTCGCGGAGTCGGTCCTTCACTTCCTCCCATAGGCCGGCCATCCGGAGGTAGTGCTCGACCCGGCGGTCCAGGTCCGCCTTCGAACCGAAACCGTGGAGGCGCGGGCCGAAGGCCACGTTCTCGTAGATCGACATGGGCAGGACCTGGGGCTTCTGAGACAGCAGGCCCATCTTCTTGCGGACCCGCGTGACCTCGGTCCGGGGGTCGTAGATGTTCTCCCCGTCGACGACGACCTGGCCGCTGACGCGGGCGCCGTCGGACTCGTCCAGGAGCCGGTTGAGCGACCGGAGCAGGGTCGTCTTGCCGCAGCCCGAGGGCCCGATGATGACGGTGATCTTGCGGGCCGGGATGTCCAGGTCGACGTTCTTGAGGACCCGGAGGTCGCCGTACCAGACGCTGAGGTCCCGGATGCTGATCGGAGTCTCGCCGTTCACGGGCGCGTCCGTCCTTCACTTGACGACATGGCGGGTGGCCTTTCGGCCCATCGCCCGGCCGGCCAGGCTGATGAGCAGGATGATCAGGGTCAGGACCGCAGCCGAGGCGTAGGCCCTCTGCTGGACCTCGGGGAACGGCGTGCCCAGCTGGAAGAAGATGGCCAGGGGCAGCGTCGCCGCCGGGTCGGCGAGCGAGGCCGGGACGCGGTCGGTGAAGCCGGCCGTGAACAGGACCGAGGCGGCGTCGCCGATGCCGCGGCCGAAGGCGAGGAGAACGCCCGTCAGGATGCCCGGGGCCGACTGCCGGACCACGACCTTCAGGGCCGTCTCGAACCGCGTCGCCCCGAGCGAGGCCGAGGCCTCCGTGAGCTCGCGCGGGACGAGGCGCATGACCTCGTCGATGGCCCGGCACATGATCGGGAATTCGAGCAGGGCGACCGTCAGGATGCCGGCCAGCAGCGAGGCCCGCAGGCCCAGGGCCAGCATGACCACGAAGCCGAAGGCTCCGTAGACGATGGACGGCACGCCCCAGAGGACGTCGAGGAAGAAGCGGGTCCAGGCCGCCGTCTTCGAGGCCTTTCCTTTATAAAGGTTGATGTAGAGGGCGAGAGGCAGGCTCAGCAGGAAGGCCAGGACCGTCGCCCCGGCGGCGAGGGTGAGGCTCCCGACGATGGCGTTGAGGATCCCGCCCTCCTTGCCCAGATAGAATCCGCCTTTCGGCGTCCGGGTCAGCATGGCGAGGTCCAGCGCGGGCAGGGATTTCCAGAGGATGGTCCCGAGGATGAGCAGGAGCGAGAGGAGCACGGCGGCGGCGGAGGCGGCGGCCAGGACGCGGAAGAAGAGGTCGGCCCTCTTGCGCCGCGCGAGGCTGCGGCCGGCGGTCCGCCTCACCGGACCCTCCGTTCGACCCGGACGAGGATCTGCCGGGCCAGGACGTTGAAGAACAGCACGATGACCATGAGGACCAGGGCGGCCGCCATGAGCGCGGCGTCGTAGCGGGGCACGGACATCATCTCGCCGTAGTTGTTGGCGATGAGGGCCGGCAGGGGGTAGCCGGGGTCGAAGAGGGACCGGGGCACGGCCGCGACGTTGCCGACGACCATGAGCACGGCCATGGTTTCGCCGAACGCGCGCGAGAAGCCGAGGACGGAGGCGGCCAGGATGCCCTGGGCGCCCTTCCGCAGGACGACGCGGCGGGTGGTCTCCCACTTCGTCGCTCCGAGCGACAGGGAGGCGTCGCGGAGCGCGCGGGGCACCGTCGAGAAGACCTCGAGCGTCACGTGGATGATCGTCGGGAAGGTCATGATGGCCAGGACGATGCCGCCGGCGAGGATGCTGTAGCCCGACGAATGGACGCCCGCGAGCGGGGCCAGGACCTCCCCGACGAAGGGGACGACCAGGATGACGCCCCAGACGCCGTAGACGACCGAAGGCAGGCCGGCCAGGAGGTCGATGACGGGCTTGGCGCCCTCGCGGACCCAGCGCGGGGCGTATTCGGAAAGGTAGATCGCGGCCAGGATCGACACCGGCACGGCCAGGACGAGCGCCGTCGCCGTGACCCAGAACGTTCCGGCGATGAAGGCCAGCAGGCCGAACTCGCCCTTGAGCGGGTGCCAGGCCGCGGAGAACAGCAGCCGCGACAGGGGCTCGACGGAAAGGATGGCCTTCGACTTGAGGAAGAGCCCGACGACGATGAGCAGGACGAGGAGGCCGGGCAGGGCGGCGACGAGCCCCGTCGCCCGGCGGGCCAGCGCGTCCTTGAAGAGCCTCATTTCCGCCCCGCCCCTCCACGGACGAGGGCCAGGCCGGAGGCGATCCGGTCCGGTCCGACGGCGATGTAGCCCATCTCGACGACATAGCGCTGGCCCTCGACGAGGACCCATTCGAGGAATTCCGCGAGGAGCGGACGGCCCGGTTTTCCCTTGACGACGAAGTAGAGCTCCCGGGCGGGGGGCGAAGGATAGACGCCGGCGGCGATGGCCCGGGTGAGGTCGTCGCGCGTGGCGTAGACGCTCTCGGCCGGATCGACGGCGCCGCTCGCGTCGAGGTCGATCGGACAGATCGCCAGGCCGGCGATCGGCTCGAGGGACTTGGCATCGTAGGCGAAGTTGACGTTGTTGAAGCCGATGGCCAGGGGATCGCGGCGGACGGCTTCGGCCAGTCCCGGGTCGCCGTAGACGCCGACGCCGCCCAGGTCCTCCTGGTGCCCGCCGAGGTAGGCGGCCCAGGTCTCCGCGGCGCCGCAGGCGTCCGACCGGGTGAAGACGTGGATCGGGGTCCTGCCTTTGCGCCCGAGGATCCCTTCCCAGGTGGGCGCGGGCGTCCCGAGCCAGATCGCGGCGAGTTCCTTCGGCCCGAGGCCGCGGCGGCGGATCTCTTCGAGAAAAGGATTCCGGCGATTGACCGTGACGACGACGGCGTCCTTGGCGACGGGCAGGGCCACAGCGCCCCTCTCCGCTTCGGCGGGATGGATCTCGCGCGAGACCATGCCGATGTCGACGGCCCCGGCCAGCGCGTCCGCGATGCCCTTGCCGGCCCCGCCGGCTTGGACGTCGACGTTGACGCCCGGATGGCTCTTCTGGAATTCCTCCTGCCAGCGGACAGCCAGAGGGTAGAGGGCCCAGGCGCCGGAGAGGGACAGGTTGCTGCGCTGCGCCGCCGGCGCCGATAGGCCCGTGAGGAGGACGGCCAGGAGAAGGGCGCCCAACGCCCGCCGCTTCATGACCGGACTTCCTTCATGTCCGTCGGGGGGGCGCTTTTTTCGACCAGATCGGCAAAGGTCGTCTTCTCGAGGATCTCGGCGATGGCGTCCCGGACGTCCTTCCAGAGCCAGCGGAGGCCGCACGTCGCCTCCATGGGACAGGTCTCGTGGGCCATGACGCTGACGCAGTCGATGGGGGCGAGGGGGCCGTCCATGACCCGGATGATCTCGGCCACGTTGATCTCGTCGGGCGGCTTGGCCAGGATGTAGCCGCCCATCCGGCCCTTGCGGCTCTTGAGGTAGCCTGCCCTCTTAAGGAGAAGGAGGATCTGTTGGAGAAAATGCGGGGGGATCTCCTGGGCTTTGGATATCTCACGGCTGTGGATGGGCCCTTCCCGATAGCGGCGAGAGAGCTCCAGCATGGCCCGGCTGGCGTACTCTCCCTTGGTCGAGAGTCTCATACCGCCTCCCTATCAGTTGACTAAGTCAATAGACTTAGTCATTAAACACGGGTAAAGGGGGCGTGTCAAGCTCTTTTTGATGCCCTCAGCGGATGAAGGCCTTCCGCCCGGCGTAGAGGGCGTTGGAGCCCAGCTCTTCCTCGATCCGGAGCAACTGGTTGTACTTCTCGACCCGCTCGCCTCGGCAGGGGGCACCGGTCTTGAGGTGTCCGGTGCCCATGGCCACGGTCAGGTCGGCGATGAAGCTGTCGACGGTCTCCCCGCTCCGGTGGGAGACCATCGCCCCCCAGCCGGCCTTGCGGGCCATCTCGATCGCGGCGACGGTCTCCGTGAGCGTCCCGATCTGGTTGAGCTTGATGAGAACGGCGTTGGCGGCGTTCTCGGCGATGCCGCGGGCGATGCGCTTGACGTTGGTGACGAAGAGGTCGTCGCCGACGAGCTCGGTCGTCCCGCCGATGGTCTCGTTCAGCAGCTTCCAGCCCGCCCAGTCGTCCTCGGCCAGGCCGTCCTCGATGACGCGGATGGGGTATTTCCGGACCCAGTCCGCGTACATCCCGACCATTTCGTCCGCTTTGACCTTTTTGCCCTCGGTCCTCAGGTTGTAGAGACCGTCCTCGTAGATGCCGCTGACCGCGCCGTCGATGGCGAGGACGATGTCCTCGCCCGGCTTGTACCCGGCTTTTTCGATGGCCTTGAGGATGGTCTCCACGGCATCGGCGTTCTTCTTGAAGGCCGGGGCGAAGCCGCCCTCGTCGCCGACGCCCGTCGTGAAGCCGCCGCTCTTGAGGACGCCCTTCAGGGCGTGGTAGGTCTCGGCGCCCCAGCGCAGCGCTTCCCGGAAGTCCGGGGCGCCGATGGGGGCGATCATGAACTCCTGGAGGTCCGTGCTCTGCCAGTTGGCGTGGACGCCGCCGTTGAGGATGTTGAACATCGGCACGGG
>JBGSUG010000421.1:0-4718 GCA_041736225.1 Candidatus Aminicenantales bacterium
CCGGGATCCGTCGGGCCGTGGGCCCCGCCGGACCCGGTCGCCGGTCCTGGGCAGGCTTTCCGTATGAGCGGATCATCCGGTCGACCTCGCGCTCGGCCGTCCGGGCGAGCGCGGGATCGGACCTGTGGAGTACCCAGCTCGCGAGCTCCGCCCGGACGGAGCTGAAATACGAAGGCTCCCGTCCGGCCAGGTCGACCAGCAGGTTGAAGATGCGCTCGAACTGACGGCGGTAGGGCTCATCGACCGGCCAGCGCATCGTCTCCCGGTAGGCCCGCAGGCGGACCCGGAAAGCGTCCAGCCGGCCCCGGCCGAAGCGCGTCGAGGCGATCTCGTCGATGCTCTCGCGGTTGAGGAACGGCAGGCCCGAGCGGACGAAGGCCGGCATGACCTCGCCGTAATCGATGTCCGGGTCGTGGATGAGGAGGATGCGGTAGGCCCAGCAGCGGAGCCGCTCGCTCGGATGGAAGGCCAGGGCCCTCAGGCGGGCCCGGACGAGCTCCTCCGTCCGGAGCGGCGATTCGTAGAAGACGCGCTCGACCTCCGCCAGAGCGGAGTCGGGTTGCGGATCGGGCGAGAAGAACAGCCCGGAGAGCAGCGTGTGAAGACGGGCCAGGCCGGCATCGCCGAGCTTGGGCGGCGCGACGATCTCCTCCGGCCGATAGGTCCGGGCCCGGCGGCGGGGGAGGGATAGCCGGCCGGTCGCCGGTTCGAGGGGCAGGTCCCAGCCCTCCTTGCAGGGCGAGAAGGCGGCCAGCGAGGGATTGCCGACCCAGAGGACGGGCTGGCGGGCGAAGACGCCGAGGTCGAGGATGCCGCCCTCGATCTCGTATTCGAGGTCGCCGACGAGCCAGGTCCGCTTGTCCGCGCCGCGCCGCAGCGGCAGGCACAGGCCTCGGCTGAGGTCGCGCAGGCCGTCGCGGTCGCGCACGATCTCGTCCTCGAGGATGCCTAGGTCGCGGAAGAACCAGAGCGGGACGCGTACGAGCAGGCCGGGGCCGGCGAGGTCGACGGCGCGGCGCCGGTAGAGGCCCTCGATGGCCGTCTCGAAGGAGGCCTCGATGCGCTTGCGGTTGAACGAGCCCTTGCCCGTGATCTCGCCCTTGTCGAGGCTGAAGTCGCGGTCCAGGACCTCGAAGTTGATGACCCTTTCGTAAGGGGCCAGGCCTTCATTGGCGGCCGTGACGATGCGCCGGAAGTACTCCCGGGCGTTCTCCTTGGACTCGAGCGCCAGGCCCTGGGCCAGGACCTTGTCGCTGCGGTCGGGCACGATGAACAGGACGTTGTAGGGCCGGCCGTCGCCGACGAGGAAGGTCCGCTTGATCCCCGGCACGCCGGCGAACTTGTCCTCGACCTTGCGCGGCGCCACGGTCTGGCCGCGGTTGTTCTTGTAGATGTCCTTGATCCGGTCGACGATCTGGTAGTAGCCGTTGGGCTGCCGCTCGAAGACGTCCCCGGTCGCAAGCCAGAAATCCTTCTCCGGATCGCCCGACGGATAGGGGATGGTGTCGCCGGGCCCCTTGTCCTCGAGGTACCGGGCGACGTAGTGTCCCGTGACCTGGAGCTCGCCCTCCGGGCCGAGCCGGGCCTTCAGGCCGGGGAGGGGCAGGCCGTGCGAGCCGTCGATGTAGCCGCCCGGCGGGGTCATGGTGATGCCCCCGGTCCCTTCCGTCATGCCGAAGCCGCTCATCAGCTCGACGCCGTGGCCCGAGAAGAAGCGGAAGACGCGGGGGTCGAGGTAGCCGGCCGCCGACAGGCCCCATTTCATGCGCGGGCCGACGACCTCGCGGACGATGGCCGTCGGGTCGGCCCCGGCTGGCGCGGCGTCGATCTGTTCCAGGCAGCGCTCGTGGAGCTGGGCCCAGCGCACCGGGACGCTGATGAAGCCCGTCGGACGGACCCGGGGCAGGAGCGCGAACAGGGTCTCGGCCGAGGGGTTCCCGGCGAAGACGTAGGTGCCGCGCCAGTAGATCGATCCCAACAGCTCGAGGTAGCGCCCGAACGTGTGGTAGAGCGGCAGGAAGCTCAGGAAGATCTCTTCCGGCCCGACCATGGGCAGGGCCGCCGCACGGGCGAAGCGCTTGCTGACGAGGTTGTAGATCGAGAACGACACGCCCTTGGGCCGGCCTGTCGAGCCCGATGTGAACATGACGGTGGCGACCTCGTCGAGCCGGAAGCGGCGCCGGCGGGCGAGGCGCGCCTCGACGTCCTTCGCTCCCAGCTGCTTGCAGAACTCGGTCAGGAAGACGGTCCCCTCGTCGCCGTCGCGGAGGGCCGGATCGGTGACCAGGATGCGGAACGGCCTGGCCGTCCGCCGGCGGGCTTCCTTGAGCAGCCCGATCCGCTCGCGGTCGTTGGCCAGGACCATGTTGACGGCCAGGGCGTCGAACACGCCGACGATGTTTTCGAGGTTGAAGTGGGGATTGATCGGCGTATCGAGGATGTCGTAGAACAGGCAGGCCAGGTCGGCGGCTGCGCCCTCGGCGTGGTTCTCGGCGTAGATGGCCAGCCGCGGCTCGAGACCCTCGGCGTCGGCCAGGGCGTAGAGCGCTCCGGCCGTCTCGCGGATGTGTCTCTTCGCCGCGGCGTACGTCCAGATCCGGGGCGGGGAGACCGACATGTCCTGGATGAAGGCCCGGTCGGGCGTTTCCCGGACGCGGTCCTCGAACATGTCGCCGAGACCGTAGCCGGTGGCCCGGATGGCGGCGAAGGCCGCTTCGGCCCAGCGCTCGAGGAGCTCGGGCCGTCCGAGCGCGCGGAGGAATTCGGGGTTCGAGGTCAGGCGGAGGAATTCCCGGCCGGTCTCGCGGCCCGGGCCTTTTCCCTCCGCGAAGCTCCGCTCGGCCAGCTCCAGGAGGGCCGGGGCGGCGGACTCGGCCGGGGGACGGCGCGACTTCCCCTCTGCGGGCCAGGATTCGAGGAGGCGCTCGAGGTCGGGCTTGGCCATTTTTTTCATAATTTGCCCTGAAGAATTATATTACAGGCCAGAACATCCCCGCAAGCGGATATTTCGTGGACCAGTCCTTTAAAAATTTTTTTTCTTGACAAGATAACCACATTGGTCTATATAAGGTATAGTCCAATTATTCGTGGTACATACCATAAGGAGTAAGCATGGACATTATCAAGCTTGAGAAATTCCCGGGGGCCAAACCGGCTTATCAGCAGATCATGGCGTTCTTCGAGAAACAGATCCAATCCGGCCGGATGAAGCCGGGCGAGAAGCTTCCCGCCGAGCGCGACCTGGCCGAGGAGATCCATACGGCCAGGGGCACGGTCAAGAAGGCCTACGAAGAGCTCGTCCGGCGGCGCCTCATCGAGGCGACCCCCGGGCGCGGCAGCTTCGTCGCCCCGGAGCGCTCGTCGCCCGCCGAGAGCCGGAAGGACAAGGCCCTCCGCCTCATCGACGAGCTCATCGACGAGCTGGCCCGGCTCAAGTTCAGCGCCCACGACATCCGCATCTTCTTCGACCTCCGCCTGCTCGGGCGCGAGGACGAGCTCCAGAATCTGAACGTGGCCGCCGTCGACTGCAATCCCGAGACCCTGTCGATCATCGAACGCCAGTTCCAGATCATCCCCCGGGTCAACATGGCCAAGTTCCTGGTCGACAACCTGCTCGGAGACCCCGACGGCAACGAGCGCCTGCAGAGCTTCGACCTCGTCCTGACGACCACGACGCACTACCAGGAGGTCCTGGAACGCTTCCCCGGGCTGAAGCCCAAGCTCGTCCAGGTGGCCATGGCCCCGACCCGCAACTCCATCATCGCCCTGGCCCGCCTCGTGCCCTCGCAGAAGATCGGCGTCGTCTGCGAGTCCCGGCGCTTCCTCGACATCGTCCTCGACCACCTCAAGGCCTTCGAGGTCCCCGCCTCGTCCGTCTCTCCGCTCTTCTGGTCCGAGCTCGACCGGCTGGACAAGTACATCGCCGGCCTCGACGCGGTCATCGTCCCGGCCGGGTATGCCCTGCAGAGGAACCGCGAGCACCTCGCCGCCATCCAGGATTTCACCGAGCGGGGCGGCGTCATCATCCCGTTCGACTACCAGATCGAGCGCGGCTCGCTGCTCAACGTCGAGGAGCGACTGAGGACGCTCCTCGAAGAAGGCTCCCGGGGTCTCTGATGGACGCGCCGCGGATCGTCCTGGGCGTCATCGGGGCCGACTGCCATTCGGTCGGCAACAAGATCCTCGACGCCTACTTCACCGAGGCCGGGTTCCACGTCATCAACCTCGGGGTCATGGTCAGCCAGGACGAGTTCCTCGACGCCGCCGTCGAGTCGGACGCCAAGGCCATCCTCGTCTCATCGCTCTACGGCCACGGCCTTATCGACTGCGAAGGGCTGCGTCAGAAGGCCGTCGAGCGCGGGCTCGAAGGGATCCTCCTCTACGCCGGCGGCAACCTGGTCGTCGGCAAGACCCCGTTCGAGGAGGTCGAGAGGAAGTTCAAGGACATGGGCTTCGACCGGGTCTTTCCCGCGCACATCGAGCTCGACGAGGCCGCGAAGCTGCTCCGGGAGGACATCGCCGCGAGGGCGAAGGGATGAACGGTAAGCTCCTTCTCTCCGTCGACATCGGTTCGACCTACACCAAGGGAGGACTCTTCCTCCTGGAAGGGGAGGAGCTTCGCCTGCTTGGCCGGAAAGTTAGGCCGACCACGGTCGACGACCTCGGCCGCGGCTTTGCCGACGTCCGGGCCGCCGCCCTAGCCGGACGGCCCGACGGCG
>JBGSUG010000017.1:0-1535 GCA_041736225.1 Candidatus Aminicenantales bacterium
CGGAAGCTCCGGCGATGCGTTTCCGCGATTGGAATCCCGACCTGCGCGTCGCCCGTGAGCTCGGCGTCCGGATCGAGTATTCGAGCGCCCGGAACGAGGTGCGCTGCCCCGAGCTGAACCTCACTTCGAGGGACCGGGAGCGGGCGACGGGGCTCGCCCCTCACCTGACCGCGCACGGCGTGAGCTACGGTCCGGCCGTTTCGACCGGCGGTGAGTACGCCGGCGGTTCGAGCGCCTCGCCTTCTGCGGCGCCCTCTTCGCGCTCGGCCGGAGTCCGGTCCGAGGGCGTGTCGACCGCGACGCGGGGGGAAGCCAAGAGCGGCGGCGAAGGCGGGAAGATCAAAAACTGAAGCCGGACGCATAGGCCCGGACGATCTCGGGCAGTCGAAGGGCGATACCGAGCCTTTCGACCTCCTTCTTGTAGTCCTCCAGGAATTCCCCGCGCAGGGGATCGGCCGGCTTGAACTTGTGTCCCAGCGGATTGACCGGGCTGCCGTGGTAATAGATCCGGTAGTCGAGGTGGGGACCGGTCGAATCGCCCGTCGACCCGACGTAGCCGACGATGTCGCCGCCCTTGAGAACGGCCCCCTTGCGCACCCCCGGACCGAAGCGGCTGAGGTGGAGGTAGGCCGTGCCGTAGGCATTCTTGTGGGTCATTTTGACGGCGTTGCCTGCCGCGCCTTCCTTCCCGGCGAAGGTCACAGTGCCGTCGGCCGTCGCCTGGACCGGCGTCCCGATCGGGGCCGCGTAGTCGACGCCGTAATGCGGCCGGTAGATCTTGTGGATGGGGTGGAACCGGCTGGCCGTGAACCGCGAGGTGATCCGGGCGAACTTGATCGGCGAGCGGAGAAAATCCTTGCGCCGCGAGCCGCCGGCCTCGTCGAAGTAGTCGGACGCCTTGGTGTCCGGGTAGGTGTAGCGGTAGGCCCGGAAGACCCGGCCCTCGTTGACGAACTCCGCGGCCAGGATGTCGCGATAGCCGGCGAAGCGGCCGTCGAGGTAGCGCTTCTCGACGAAGACGCGGAAGGAATCGCCCTTGCGCAGGTCGGTGTTGAAGTCGATGTCCCAGCCGAAGCAGCGCTCGACCAGATCGATGGCCAGGCTGTCCTCCTCGCCGGCCCGGTTCAGCGCCGCGATGAGGCTGTCCTCGATGATCCCGGAGACGAAGGCGGTCCGGAACTCGACGGGGACGAACTTCATCTCCGCTTCGATCCCGTCCTCTTCCCGGCTGACGACGAGGTACTGCGTCTCGTCGACGTCGTACTCGAGTCTCTGCCACGGCCCGCCGTCGGCGGCGGCCAGGCGGATCTCCTGGCCCGCCCGGATCTTGCCCAGGTCGTAGACCGGCTTGACCGATTCCCGGAGGTCGTGGATCTCGCGGTCCGTGAAGCCGCGCCGCTTGAGCAGATCGGCCAGGGTCGAGCGCGGGGTGACGAGGATCTTCTCCTCGACGAGGGCCGGCTCGGGCGGAGGCGGGGCGACGACCGGCCCAGCGGCCGCGGCCGGCACGGGCGCGGCCGGCGGGAAGAGGGCCC
>JBGSUG010000025.1:0-1536 GCA_041736225.1 Candidatus Aminicenantales bacterium
CGGCCCTCGTCGATGTCGCGGCGGCCGGCCCGTCCGAGATCGCAGATCCAATGCCCGTTGACCGCGGGATTCTCCCCCGCCCGGATGCGGAAGACGCGGCGCTCGCCGGGCCCGAGGGGATATCCGTTCACCGACTCGACGACGACGGCGCACCCGCGGGCACAGCGCGGACAGACCGAAGGACGCCTCTCCAGGAACCAGGTCCGCGTCTTGAACCGGAAGTCAGTGTCGGTGATGGCCCCGACGGGACAGATGTCGACGAGGTTGCCGGAGTAATCGTTGTCGACGCGGGCGTCCCCGGCAATCCCGATCTCGGCGCGAACGCCGCGCTCGAAGACGCCCAGCTCACCCGTCCGCGTGACCTTGCGCAGGAAACGGACGCAGCGGGTGCAGAGGATGCACCGTTCGCGGTCGAGGACGAGGCCCCGGCCGATCGCGACGAGCTTTTCCCGCTTCTCTCTGGGCTCGACGAACCGTCCCGGGAAGCGGCCGTGGTCGTCGTAGTAGTCCTGCAGCTTGCACTCGCCGGCCTTGTCGCAGATCGGGCAGTCCAGAGGGTGCTCGGCCAGCAGGAACTCGAGGACGGCCCGCCGGGCCTCGCGGACGCGGTCGGTCGCCGTGCGTACGACCAGGCCCTCGCGGACGGCGGTCGAGCAGGCCAGTTCGAGCTTGGGCAGGCCTTCGATCTCGACGAGACACATGCGGCAGCTGCCCTCGGCCTCGAAGGCCGGATGGTAACAGAAATGGGGGATGTCGATCCCGGCCGCGGCCGCGGCGTTCAGCACGTTCGTCCCTTCGACGGCGCGGACGGACCGCCCGTCGATGGTCAGCGCGACCGTCTTGACCTCGCTCACCGTCCCACCGCCTGCTCGAGCTCGTCGCGGAACTTCGCGACCATGGCCTGGATGGGCAGCGCCGCGGCGTCGCCCATCGGGCAGAGCGTCCGCCCCTGCATCCCCGCGGCCAGGTCGAGGATGAGATCGAGGTCGGAGCGCCGCCCCCGGCCCGCCGCGATCCGGGTCACGGTCTTGTGGATCCAGGACGTCCCGATCCGGCAGGGCGTGCACTGGCCGCACGATTCGTGGGCATAGAAGCGGGCCGTGACCGCGAGGACGTCGAGGATGGGCGTCCGGTCGCCGATGACGATGATCCCGGCCGAGCCGATCATGGAACAGACTTTGGCCAGAGAGTCGAAATCCATGGGCGTCTCGAGCTCGTCGGCCCTGAGCAGCGGAGAGGACAGTCCGCCCGGGATGACCGCCTTGATGCCGATCCCCTCCGGCAGGCCGCCGGCGTGTTCCTCGATGATCGTCCGCAGGGGCGTGCCCGTCGGCAGCTCGTAGAGGCCGGGACGCCGGACCGCCCCGCTGACACTGAACAGCCGGGTGCCGCAGTCCTTGGGCTGGCCGATCCGGGTGAACCAGTCGGCGCCGCGGCCGATGATCGCGGGCACGCTGGCCAGGGTCTCGACGTTGTTGATGACGGTGGGCGCCCCGAACAGCCCGACGACGGCGGGGAACGGCGGCTTGAGCCGGG
>JBGSUG010000027.1:0-10632 GCA_041736225.1 Candidatus Aminicenantales bacterium
TTCATGTTCCTTCTTGGTCAACGTAATCAGTTCCTCTCTCACGGGGCCGGTCCTCCTTCTTGTCGAAGGAGTACCTTAGCCCAAAAAAGCGGAAATAATCACGTTGCCCAAAGCGGAAATTATCACGTTGCCGCAACACGCCTTGGAAGCGGGGACGCTCGCGCCCCTTATGGTAAAGGGCGGGTGCTTCCGTTAGAATAGCCGGGGAAACTCAACGGAGGAGGCGACGCATGTCGATCGGACCACGGAAACTCGCGAGCGGGCTCGGCCTGCTTTTCGTTCTCGCATCCGGCGCCCCGGCGGGGGCCGCCGACGACTTCGTGTTCGGCGGAGCGCGGATCCGGAGCGGCACGACCCACTCCGGCTATCTCGCCGTCCCGGCCGGGGCGGGCGCCGCGACCGAGATCCCCTACACGGTCGTCCACGGGGCGAAGAAGGGCCCCGTCCTGGCCCTCGTCGCCGGCGTCCACGCCTACGAATATCCCCCCATCCTCGCCCTCTACCGGCTGAAAGGCCTCATCGACGCCTCATCGCTCCGGGGGACCGTCCTCATGGTCCACATCGCCAATCTTCCGAGCTTCAAGAAGCGGACGATCTACTACGGCCCGGACGACTGGAAGAACCTCAACCGCGTCTTCCCCGGCGACCCGGCCGGCACCACGAGTCAGCGGATCGCCGCCGTGCTCAACGAGGACGTGGTCGGCCGCGCCGACGTCCTCATCGACATGCACTGCGGGGACGGCAACGAAGCCCTCATCCCTTACACGTATTGGATGATCAGCGGAGACAAAGGATTCGACGCGAGGACGAAAGCCCTGGCCCTGGCCTTCGGCCTGCCGCACATCATCATCGACGAGACGCGCGGCAGCGTCCTCAAGGAGTCCAAATACCTCGGCAACACGGCCATCCTCCGGGGCAAGCCGGCCATCACCACCGAGGCCGGTTACCTCGGCCGTACCGACGAGGAGTCGGTGGCCCGCAACGTCCGCGGCGTCCAGAGCGTCATGAGACATCTCGATATGATCGCGGGCGAGCCCGAACCGGCGCAGGACCCGGTCTGGATCGACAAGTACGAAGTCGTGTATTCCCGATGGAGCGGCCTCTTCGCACCCCGGGTCGAGATGGGTTACTTCGTCCGGCAGGGCCAGGTCGTGGGGACCGTCACCGACTATCTCGGGACCTGGAAGGAAGACGTCAAGGCCCCGTTCACCGGCATCCTCCTCTACGTCATCGGCACGCCGCCCTGCAACGAGGGCGAGCCGCTGTTCGAGGTCGGCCGGGTCAAGGAGAAGTGAGCGGGCCGATGGATCTCCGGGGCGTCATCTTCGACCTCGACGGCACGGTCGTCGAGAACGACTACGACTGGGCCCGGATCCGGGAGGAGCTCGGGACGGGGGCGACCTCCATCCTGGCCTACCTCGATTCCCTCGAGGGGCCCGAGCGGGCGGCGAAGTGGACGATCCTCGAGTCGCACGAGGCGGAGCAGACCGAGGCGGCGATCCTGCGCGAGGGCGTCCGCGAGCTCCTGGACGTGCTCCGGGCCCGCGGCATCGCCGCCGCCCTGGTCACCAACAATTCGCGCAAGAACACCGAGTTCCTCCTCGAAAAGTTCGGGCTGGAATTCGACTGCGTCGTCACCCGGGAGAGCGGGCTGTGGAAGCCGTCCGGCGCCCCCTTCCGCGACGTGATGAAGAATCTGGCCCTGGAGCCAGGCGCGTGCGGCGTCGTCGGGGACACCCATTTCGATGTCCTGGCAGCCCTCGACGCCGGGATCGGGGCCATCTTCCTCGTCTCCGACGAACCCGAGCAGTTCGCCGGCTTCCCCGTCGAGGTCTTCCCGGACATGGAATTCCTCAGGGACCGCCTCGAAACCCTCCTCGCCGCCTGACCCCCGCCCGGGGGAAATGGAACAAACGGCGGGTTTCCGTTGTATTAGGGGATGCAGGACGTCGCCGGGACGTCCTCGAGGAGGAAGACAATGAATCGCCAAGGGTCCCTGAAAAGCCTGATCGTTCTTGCCGGCCTGGTCCTCGCGGCAGCCGTCGTGCCGTCGCTCCGGGCGGACGGGTTCATCATACCCGACCGCCGGCCCGGCGAGCGCGTGCCGCCTCTCAGCGTCAAGTATCATCGGGTCAAGGTCGAGATCTCCGGCCAGGTGGCCCGGACGTCGGTGGACCAGGTCTTCGTCAATCCTTCCGACCGGGACATCGAGGGGACCTACATCTTCCCCGTCCCCGAAGGCGCGTCCGTCTCCGATTTCGCCATGTTCATCGGCAACGAGAGGGTCCGTGGCGAGATCCTGGATGGCGCCGAGGCCCGGCGGATCTACGAGGGCATCGTCCGCAGGATGAAGGACCCGGGCCTGCTCGAGTACATCGGCCGCGATCTCTTCCGGGCCCGGGTCTATCCCATCCCGGCCCGCGGCGAAAAGCGCGTCCAGATCTCCTATACCGAAGTTCTCAATGCCGAGAACGGCCTCGTCAAGTATCTCTATCCGCTGAACACCGAGAAGTTCTCGCGCGATCCGCTCGGGGACGTCGGCATCTCCGTCCGGATCTCGAGCCCGGTCCCCATCGTCAACGTCTACTCGCCCTCCCACAAGGTCTCCGTGCGCAAGGACGCCGCGGGGAGCGCCCTCGTCGGCTACGAGGCCAAGGACGTCCGCCCGGACAAGGATTTCCTCGTCTACTACTCGCTCTCGAAGGACGACGTGGGACTGTCCTTCCTGAGCTGGGAGGGCGCCGACGGCGGCTATTTCATGTTCCTGGCCGCACCGCGCTTCGCAGCGCCGGGCGAGAAGGTCGTCGCCAAGAACATCGTCCTCGTGCTCGACAGCTCGGGCAGCATGAGCGGCACCAAGATGCGCCAGGCCCGGGAGGCGGCCCGGTTCGTCCTCAACCATCTCGGCACCGGCGACGAGTTCACGCTGGTCGATTTCGACGACGGCGTCACGGCCTTCTCGGAGGGACTCGTCCCGGCCACGGCGGAGAACGTCGCCCGAGCGCTGAAGTTCGTGGACGCCATCGAGGATACCGGCGGCACGAACATCAACGATGCCCTCCTCGCGGCCCTCGCCCGGATGCGGAACGGCGACCGTCCCGGCTATGTCCTCTTCCTCACCGACGGCCTTCCGACCGCCGGAACGACGGACACGGGCGACATCCTGAGGAACGTCGGACGGGCCAATGCGCTGCGGTCGCGGATCTTCGTCTTCGGCGTCGGCGACGACGTCAACACGGAGCTCCTGGACCGGCTCTCCTCGGATCACCGGGGGACCTCGGTGTACATCGGCGAGACCGAGGACCTCGAGCGGGCCCTGTCGGGCTTCTACGAGAAGATCTCCTCGCCGCTCCTCTCCGACCTCGCCGTAGATTTTCTGGGGATCGAGACGAGCCAGGTCTATCCGCGGGCCCTGCCCGACCTGTTCAAGGGCTCCCAACTCGTTCTCGTCGGCCGGTACCGGGGGAGAGGACCGCTGAAGGCCGTCCTCACCGGACGGAGCGGGCGGCAGGAGAAGCGCTTCGTCCTCGAGAACGTGAAGACGGAGACCGGCGAACGGTACGATTTCCTGCCCCGGCTCTGGGCGACGCGCCGCATCGGTTACCTGCTCGAGGAGATCCGCCTCCGAGGCTCCGATACGGAGCTCGTCGAGGAGATCCGCCGCTTGGGCTTGAAATACGGCATCGTCACGCCGTACACGTCGTTCCTGGTCACGGAGCGCGAGGCGCTGGATCTCGACGCGGCCGCACCGTCGGCGCGCGAGGCTGTGCTGGGCGGCGTCGTCGGCGGCACCGGCGCAGTCCGGGCGGCCAAGGCGACCCAGGTCTTCAAGCACGAAGACCGGGCCTCGCAGGTCGTCTCGGAGCGCATCCTTTATAAAGACGATAAAACCTTCTACCTCAAAGACGGGGTTTGGACCGACAGCGAATACAAGGAAGGCTCGCCGGAAAAAGAGATCGCGTTCGACTCCGACGAGTTCTACCGCCTCATCGCCGCCAAGCCCGGCTTGGCCAAATTTCTCTCGTTGTCGGCTGAGCTGATCGTCGTCTTCGAGGGCGTGACCTACCGCATCATCGAGTGAATCGAAGCGCGGCCGCCCGTACGGCTTGATTTCCATCCGGGGTTTGGTCACAATGGACGGGATTTCGCTCCGGAGGACCCGATGCCCGAAGAGAAACTGCTCCTGATCCCCGGCCCGAGCCCCGTCGTCCCGCGCATCCTCGACGCCCTGGCCCTGCCCACGGTCTCGCACGTCAGTCCCGAGATGGTCCACGACCTCAAGGAAGCCTGCGAGAACCTCAAGAAGATCGTGTTCTGCGACGCCGGCGAGCCGTTCGTCATCGCCGGCGCCGGGACGCTCGCCATGGAGATGGCCGTCCTCAACACGGCCGGCCGGGGCGACCGCGTCCTGGTCCTGTCGCAGGGCTATTTCGGCGACCGCATGGCCCAGATCTGCCGGGCCTTCGGCCTCGATCACGACGTCCTCGAATGCGCGTGGGGCCGGGCCGTGACGCCGGGCGAGCTCGACCGGCGGCTGAAAGACAGGAACTACAACGTCGTCGTCTGCACCCACGTCGACACGGCCACCGGCGCCTGCGCCCCGGTGGCGGAGTATGCCCAGGTCCTGGAGAAGTCCGGCTCCCTCTTCGTCGTCGACGGCGTCTGCGCGACCGGGGGGATCCCGGAGCGCATGGACGCCTGGGGCATCGACGTCGTCCTGACCGCGGCCCAGAAGTGCCTGGGCACGCCGCCCGGCCTCGCGATCCTCGTCCTGTCCGAACTGGCCATGGAGAAGCGGCGGAGCCTGGCCTCCGTCCCGGCCCATTATTCCGACCTTCTCCGCTGGCTGCCCGTCATGCACGACCCGACGAAATACTTCTCGACGCCTTGCGTCAACGAGGTCCGCGCCTTCGCTGAGGGCACGCGCCTCATCATGGAGGAGGGACTCGAGGAGAGATTCGAGCGCCACGATCTCTACGCCGAAGCCATCCGGGCCGGCCTGGCCGACCTCGGCTTCTCGTTTTTCACCGACCCGGACTTCCTGGCCTCGACGCTCTCGGTCGTCCGCTACCCCGACGGGGTCGACGACAAGGCCTTTCGGGCCGGGCTCGGTGCGAACGGGGTCGTCGTCGCCGGCGGACTGGGTCCGACCGCGGGCCGCGTCTTCCGCATGGGCCACATGGGCAACCTGACCTCGGCCCAGGTCCGGTTCGCCGTCGACGCCGTGGAGAAGACCCTCGCCTCCCTGGGCCGAAAGGTCGCGCCGGGGACGGGACGTCAAGCCGTCGACGGAATCCTCAAGTCCCGTTAGGAGGACCGCCGGTCCCATGAAGAGCTCCGTCCATTTCATCGCCGCCGACTCCCGCGAGCCCGCCGAGGCCCTGGCCGAAAAAGCCAAGAAGGTCTATCTGGCCACCGGCTTCAACGACCGCATCGCCGAGGACGATTTCGCCGCTCTGAAGATCCATTTCGGCGAGGCCGGCAACACCGGCCACATCAAGCCGCAGTGGCTGACCGGCCTCATTTGGGAGATCCGGCAAAAGACCAAGCACGCCTTTCTGACCGATTCCAACACGCTCTACGTCGGCCACCGCTCCAACTCCATCGACCACCTCCGCCTGGCCTGGTCCCACGGCTTCACCCCGGAGGTGACCGGACTCCCCGTCATCATAGCCGACGGCCTCATCGGCCGCGACAAGCAGGAGCCGCGGAGCGCCCAGGCCCGGACGGCGTCTTCGAAGATCGCCAGCGCCATCCTCGACTCGGACGTCCTCGTCGGCCTGACCCACGTCACGGGACACGTCCAGACGGGACTCGGCGCAACCATCAAGAATATCGGCATGGGCTGCGCCTCGCGGGCCGGCAAGCTCGAACAGCACTCCGTCACCCACCCGCGTGTCAACGCCAAACAATGCCGGAACTGCAGCGTCTGCATGGCGTTCTGCCCGGAAGCGGCCATCATCCAGGCCGAAGGCCACGTCGTCATCGACCCGGCCAAATGCATCGGCTGCGGTGAATGCCTCGTCGTCTGTAAGTACGGCGCCATCAAGATGAAGTGGGACGAGGATTCGCTCCGCCTCCAGGAGAAAATGGCCGAGTACGCACTGCGGGTCGTCTCGCACTTCCGTGGCAAGGCCGTCTTCGTCAGTTTCCTCACCCAGGTCACCAAGGATTGCGACTGCATGGCCAAAGCCGCGAAGCCCATCGCGCCCGACATCGGGATCCTGGCTTCCCTCGATCCGGTGGCGATCGACCAGGCCACGGCCGACCTCCTCGTCGCCGCCGGCGGCGGCAAGGACTTGCTGCGGGCCGGCTACGACATCGACTGGTCGGGCCAGCTCGGCCACGGCGAGAAGATCGGGCTGGGCCGGAGGGATTACCGGTTGGTCGAGATCGCCTGACGGGTTTCGGGTCCCGGGGCCATCACGGCTGCCGGCGCAGGTGAGGCATGAAGACCGCCAGCGCCGCCGCCGCCCCGAGCATCACCCCCGCTCCGATGAGTGCGGCCGCCGGAGGACCGAAGCGCTCGGCCGTGACGCCGACACCGAGCGCCCCGATGGGCATCAACCCGAAAAAGACCAGCGTGTAGACGCTCATGATCCGGCCGCGGAGGGCATTGGGGGAATGGGTTTGGACCAGGGCGTTGGACAAGTTGAAGATGAGGATGAGGGACAGGCCGGACGCGAAGATGAGGACAAGGGCGAGGGGCGTCCGGCGGGACAGGGCGAACAGGGCGGCCGTGACCGGCAGGACGATCGTTCCGACCGTCAGGAGCTTGCCCCGGAAGCGAAAGCGGCCGAGCGAGGCGATGAGGAGGGCCGCGACGAGCGCTCCGAGTCCGCGGGCCGACTGGAGATAGCCGTTGGTCCTGGCGTCGCCGTGCAGGACGTCGACCGCCCAGGCCGGGAACAGTGTGACGAACGAGATGCCGAACAGGCTGACGATGCCGATGAGACCGATGATCGTGCGTATCAGCGGGTGGCCGGAGACGTAGGTCAGCCCTTCCTTGAGGTCGGTCCACGCGGAGGTCAGCCGGGGCTTGGGCACGAACGGCTCGAGCTTCATCTTCTTCAGCGCGACGAGGACGGCGAGGAACGAGGCGCCGTTGACCGCGAAGCACCAGGCCGGCCCGAAGAAGGCGTAGACGAGGCCTCCGGCCATCGGTCCGATGGCCATGGCCGTGTTGAACATGGCCGAATTCAAGGCGATGGCGTTGGTCATGTCCTCGAGGGCCACCATCTCCAGGATGAAGGACTGGCGGGCCGGCGCCTCGAACGCATTGGCCGTCCCCAGAAAGAACGCGAGGACCAGGACGTGCCAGGGCTGGATCCAATGAAGAAAGGTCAATCCGGCCACGGCGAACGCCAGGGCCATCATGACCGTCTGGGTGACCATGAGAAGCGTCCGGCGGGGCAGGCGGTCGGCGATGACGCCGGCATAGAGCATGAACAGCCAGGTGGGGATCCCCGTCATGAAACCGACCAGCCCGAGGTAGGCCGGTGATTTGGTCAGATCGAAGACGAGGAAGGCGAGGGCCGTCGATTCCATCCACGTACCGAAGAGGGAGACGATCTGGCTCCAGAACCAGAGCCGGTAGTTCGGGTATTTGAGGGCGGTGAAGGCCTGCTTCCAGCTCATCTGCTTGCGCAGTTCAATCAGGTGCTTGAAGAACTCGGGCCGGGGTCCGACAGGCGGCCGATAGACGGGATCCGGGCTCATGGCTAGTTGGGCCGGCCCTACAGGACGTCCTCGTCCTCGGCCCGCCAGGCCGGATCGACGATGCAGAAGAAGGCGAGCTCGTCCTCGCCGGGGTTCTCGATGAACTGGACGGCGCGCGGGGGGATGAACACGGTTTGACCCGCGGAGACTTCGGCCGTTTCCCCGTCGACGTGCATCAGCCCGCGGCCCTCGACGATGCAGTAGACTTCGGCGCTCTCGAGCCGGTGGGAGAGAGTCCTTTCCCCGGCCCCGACGACGGCGTGAGCCAGGCTGTAGCCGATGCCGAGCGGTTCCTTGGCCGGGTGGAGGAGCTCCCTGAGGAACGATCCGTCGCCGGCCTGGAATCCCGGGATGTTCCGGAGCGATTTGACGATCATGGGTCCAGTGGAAAAAAATCGGGGAGGTGGGATTTGAACCCACGGCCCCAGCGTCCCGAACGCTGTGCGCTAGCCAGGCTGCGCTACTCCCCGACTCAGGCGGCCCATTATACACACTTCCCGTGCGGAAGGGAAGGGGGGTTATGAGAAGCGTATTGACGAAGGGCGTCTCCTCATGTAATTAAGAAGGGTGACGGATCCGAGAAAGGAGATACGCATGCGCTTTCGTATCCTGTTGACCGCGCTCCTCGCGCTGGGGGCGATCGGGGCGCTCGCGGCCCAGGACGCCGCTCCGGCCAAGCCCGCCAATGTCGCCGGCGATTGGGAGATGACCACGCAGTCCCCCCAGGGAGACATGACCGCCGACGCGGCCTTCGTCCAGGACGGGGACAAGATCAAGTTCGCGTCCTCCGTGATGGGCATGGAGATGACGGGCGAGGGGACGGTCAAGGGCCAGGACATCGAATGGACCGTGATCCTCAGCACTCCGCAGGGCGATATGACGCTGACGTATAAGGGCAAGGTCGAGGGCGAGACGATGGCCGGCGAGGTCCAGGCCGGCGACTTCGGCGCCTTCCCGTGGACGGCCAAAAAGAAGCAGTAAGCCTTCCCCCTTCCTTCCTGAGGCCGCCGGCCCGGACCGGTTGTCCCGCTCCGGGCGAAGAGTGTATAATACCGCTTCGAACCCGCACGTGATCCCCGGAGGAATCCGATGACGACGAAATGGTGGCACCTCGCGACCGACGAGATCGCCCGAACGCTCGGGACCGACGTCAAGGCCGGTCTCTCGTCGTCGGCCGCGGCCGAAAAGCTCGAGAAGCTCGGTCCGAACGAGCTCCAGGAGAAGAAGGGCCGCGGGCCCCTGGCCATCTTCTTCGACCAGTTCAAGAGCCTGATGATCGGTGTCCTCATCGCCGCCGCCCTGATCTCCGGCTTCCTCAAGGAGTGGGTCGACGCCGTGGCCATCCTGGCCATCGTCATCCTCAACGCCATCCTCGGCCTCGTCCAGGAGTTCCGGGCCGAGAAGAGCCTGGCCGCGCTGCGGCGGCTCTCCGCCCCCTCGTCCAAGGTCCTGCGGGACGGCGCCCCCCGGATCGTCCCGGCCCGGGAGCTGGTCCCCGGCGACCTCGTCGAGATCGAGGCCGGCGACAACATCCCGGCGGACAGCCGGGTCGTATGGCACACTTCGAATTTCGGCGTCCAGGAAGCCAGCCTGACCGGGGAGTCGACGCCGGTCAACAAGACGGACATCGAGCTCGAAGAAAAGGACGTCCCCCTGGCCGAGCGGGCCAACATCCTGTACCTGGGCACGTCCGTCGTCTCGGGCAAGGCCCGGGCCGTCGTCGTCGAGACCGGCATGCAGACCGAGCTCGGCCGCATCGCCTGCCTCATCCAGGGGATCAAGAAGGAGACGACGCCCCTGCAGAGGAAGCTCGAGGAGTTCAGCAAGATCCTCGTCTACCTGTGCTTCTTCCTCGTGGCCGTCGTCTTCGGCCTGGAGATCCTCCGGGGCGGCAAGGTCCTCGACATGTTCCTGACCTCGGTCAGCCTGGCCGTCGCCGCCATCCCCGAGGGTCTCCCGGCGGTCGTGACCATCGCCCTGGCCCTGGGCGTCCAGCGCATGGTCAAGCGCCACGTCCTCATCCGCAAGTTGCCCTCGGTCGAGACCCTCGGCTGCGCCACGGTCATCTGTTCGGACAAGACCGGTACCCTGACCAAGAACGAGATGACGGTCCAAGCCGTCTGGACCTCGCGCGACGCCTTCGACGTGACCGGAACGGGCTACGACCCCGCCGGCGAGTTCCGGACGTCCGCGGGGCGGGTCGACCCGGCCGCGCACCCCGATCTCCTCAAGGCGCTGACGGTGGGCGTTCTCTGCAACAACGCCCAGCTCGCCATCAAGGACGGGAAGACCGCGGTCTTCGGCGATCCGACCGAGATCGCCATCCTCAGCGCCGCGGCCAAGGCCGGCATCTGGAAAGGCGAGGAGGAGGACGACTACGAAATGGTCGAAGAGCTCCCCTTCGACTCCGAGCGGAAGAAGATGAGCATCGTCCGCCGGGCCGACCAGGACCTGATCGCCTTCACCAAGGGCGCCCCGGACCTCCTGCTCCGGGACTGCTCCTACATCCTGGAAGACGGCCGGGAGCGCCCCCTCACGGACGGCGACCGCGACCGCATTATGAGCGCCAACGACGGCTACTCGGACCAGGCCCTGCGCGTCCTGGCCGTCGCCTACCGGCACCTCGACCAGGATCCCCACTCTTACGCGGCCGAGGCCATCGAGCGGGACCTGACCTTCACCGGCCTCGTGGCCATGATCGACCCGCCCCGGGCCGAGGTCCGCGACGCCATGGCCAAGTGCCGGCAGTCGGGCATCCGGACGGTCATGATAACCGGCGACCACAGGAACACGGCGGTGGCCATCGCCCGCGACCTCGGCTTCTACGGTGCGAACTCGCGGGCCCTGACCGGCGAGGCGCTCGACGGCCTCACCGACGCGGAGCTCGACGCGGCCGTGGAGAACGTGGCCGTC
>JBGSUG010000399.1:0-3562 GCA_041736225.1 Candidatus Aminicenantales bacterium
GCGTCCCGCCGTGGCCGACCCGCCGCGTGCCCAGGAGCCGGCGGACGCGCTGGACGACGTCGTGGGAGGTCGGCCCCGCGGGCTTGTCGATGACGAGAAGGCCGTCGGGGGACATCCGGACCGGTCCGTCTCTCAGACGGCCCCGCCGGAGGGGGGATCGGGGGAGGCCTCGTCGAGGAGGCTTTCGACTTTCGCAGGGATCTCGCGGATGAGGCGCTCGTAAGGCCCGTAGACCGTGAATCCCGAGGCGTGGACGTGACCCCCGCCGCCGAAGTGCTCGGCCACCCGGGCCGCGTTGGCGCTGCCCTTCGACCGCAGGCTGACCCGGAAGGTCTCGGGAGCCATCTCCTTGAAGAACATGACCATCTCGACGCCCTGGATCGACCGGGCCTGCGTCGTCATGTCCTCGGTGTCGACCTCACGGAGCCCGAAGGCCTCGGTGTCGCGCTTGAACATGCTGATGACCGCGATGGTCCCCTTGCCGTTCATGATCAGGGAGGAGAGGACACGGCCGAGCAGCCGGATCTTCTCCGGACGGTTGTTGTAGTAGATCTTTTCGGCGACGCGGTTGGGACTGGCCCCGAGGCGGGCCAGCTCGGTCGCGGCGGCCAGGGCCCGGGGTGTCGTGTTGGAGAAGTGGAACGAGCCGGTGTCGGAGAAGATGGCGCAGTAGAGGCTCTCGGCGATCTCGGGCGTCGGGCGGATGCCGAGGAAGCGGCTGAGCTCGAAGACCATCTCGCCCACGGCCGGGGCCTCGGGATCGATCCAGTTGATGTCGGCGTAGGGCGTGTTCGAGTAGTGGTGGTCGATGTTGATCTTGAACGCCCCGTCGAGGCCTTCCTGGCCCGAACGGGAGACGTCGGCGCATTCGAGGAGGACGACCGTGTCGAAATCGGCCGCCGCGATCTGGCCGATGCGGATGCCCCGGAGCTCGGGGAAGCCGGAGAAGGGGACCGGTGTCGGATCGTGGTTGACGATGGAGACTTCCTTGCCGAGAAGGGCGCCCATCCGGGCCAGGGCCAGGGCGGTGCAGAGGGAGTCGCCGTCCGGCCGGAGGTGGGAGGTCACGGCGATCCGCCGCGACGCCTTGATCCGGGCCGCGATGAGCTCTCTCGGGTCAACGCCCATGTTTCTTCGTCTCCTCGATGAGCCGGTCGATCCGCTCCTGGTGTCCGGGACCCTGATCCAGTGCGAAAAATAGTTGCGGATTATACTTCAACTTGATCCGGGAGGCAAGCGTCCGCCGGATGGAGCCCTTGCCCTTTTCGAGGCGTCCGAGGAGCGCCGCCGGGTCGCCAGGCCCGAAGATGCTGAGGAAGACCCGGGCCGTGAGCAGGTCCGGGGTCATTTCGACCCGGGTGACGGTCAGGAGCCCCGAAGCGGCGTCCTGGAACTCGGCGATGAGGAGGCGGCTGATCTCGGCCTGGACGAGCTCGGCGACGCGCCGCGTCCGGATAGCCTTCTCAGGCATAGCGGATCTCCTGGCCGGAGATCTCGGCCTCTCCGAGGTTCCGGGCGTCGGCCAGGACCCGTCCGAGGATCTCGTCGACCACGGCCGGTTGGGCGTGGACGGTGACGACGCCGAGCCGGGTCCTCTGCCACAAGTCCTGGTGGTCGAGCTCGGCCACGGCGACGTTGTGGCGGCGGATCCGGTCCTTGAACCCGTGGAGGACGCGCCGTTTGTCCTTGAGCGAGCGGGCGTGCGGGAAAAAAAGATCGAGCGTCAGGACGCCGACGACCATCGGAACCCTCCCGTGCCGTCAGACGGCTTTGACTTTTTCCCGGATGAACGCCTCGATGGTGTCGCCGGGCTGAAAGTCGTTGAAGCCGCCGACGCCGATGCCGCACTCGTAGTCCTTCTTGACCTCGGTGACGTTCTCCTTGAGGTGCTTGAGGGAGGTGATGCGGCCCTGGTGGAGGACTTCGCGGGCGCGCAGGACGCGGGCCTCGGCGTTGCGGGTGATCTTGCCGTCCTGGACGTAGCAGCCGGCGATCGTGCCGATCTTGGGGATCTGGAAGACCTTGCGGACCTCGGCCCGGCCCTGGAACGTCTCCTTGATGACCGGCTCGAGCAGGCCGATGAGGGCCTTCTTGAGGTCGTCCGTGAGCTGGTAGATGATCTTGTAAGTCCGGATCTCGACCTCTTCCTTCTTGGCCAGTTCGAGGACCTTCGGGCTGGGCTTGACGTTGTAGCCGATGACGATCGCCTTCGAGGCCGAGGCCAGGATGACGTCGGCTTCGGAGATGTTGCCGGACGCGGCGTGGACGATCTTGATCTTGACCTTCTCGGTGCTGAGGGGGGGCAGGACGTCGCTCAGGACCTCGACCGAGCCCTGGACGTCGCCCTTGAGAACGAGCGTGAGCTCCTTGGCCTGGCCGCCCTCGATCTTCTTGAACAGGTCGTCGAGGGTGATGCCGCTGTCGCGGGCCGTCTCGGGCCTCTTGGCCAGGGCCTTTCGGTACGCGACGACGAGCTTGGCGGCGTTCGGATCGTCCATGACCTGGAAAGGGTCCCCGGCGACGGGAACGTCGTCGAAGCCCATGATCTCGACGGGCACCGACGGCCCGGCGCTTTTGAGGACCTTGCCGTGCTCGTCGAACATGGCCCGGACCTTTCCCATGGTCAGGCCCGAGACGAAGGCCTGTCCCTGCGCGAGCGTCCCCTGCTGGACGATGACCGTGGCCAGGGGGCCCTTCTGGCCGTCGAGGCGGGCCTCGAGCACGACGCCCTGGGCCGGGACCTTGGGATTGGCCTTGATCTCCTGCATGTCGCTGAGCAGGAGGATCATCTCGAGCAGGTCGCCGATGTTCTTCCTCTCCTTGGCCGAGACCTCGACGCTGATGGTCTTGCCGCCCCAGTCCTCGACGAGGAGGTTCTCCTTCGAGAGCTGCTGCTTGACCCGGTCGATGTTGGCGTCGGGCTTGTCGACCTTGTTGATGGCCACGATGATCGGGACGTTGGCCGCCTTGGCGTGGTCGATGGCCTCCTTGGTCTGGGGCATGACGCCGTCGTCGGCGGCGACGACCAGGACGACGATGTCCGTGGCCTTGGCCCCGCGGGACCGGAGCTGGGTGAAGGCCTCGTGACCCGGCGTGTCGATGAAGGTGACGAAACGGTTCTTGACGGGGACCCGGTAGGCGCCGATGTGCTGGGTGATGCCGCCCGATTCCTTGTCGACCAGGTTCGAGGAGCGGATGGCGTCGAGCAGGGTCGTCTTGCCGTGATCGACGTGGCCCATGATGGTGACGACGGGGGAGCGCGGTGCGAGCTCGGACGCCCGGGCCTCGGCCAGCGCGCGCATGGTCTGGTCGAGAGTGATGAACTCCGCGTCGTAGTGGGTGACCCGGGAGATGGCCTCGGCGGACTCGGCGTCGACGAAATCGTTGAGGTTGGCGGAGACGCCCTTGGCGTCGAGCTTGTCGATCAGGTCCTTGGGCCGGAGCTTCATGGCCTCCGCCGCGTCCTTGATCTGCCAGCCCTCCCGGAAGGTTATCCTTTCTCTGGGCTTGGGCGGCGCGGGGGGCGGGGTCGGCTTGACGGGCGCGGCCGGGTGCGTCGGGC
>JBGSUG010000047.1:0-2252 GCA_041736225.1 Candidatus Aminicenantales bacterium
GGCCGGTCAGGCTCTTGTCGGCGCCCGCGCCCAGGAGGCCCAACTGGATGCCCCGCACCCGCCCGCCGCCGGGAGCGACGCCCAGCGACAGGCCGCTGACGACCGCTTCCTTGTTGTCCTTGCGCGGCATCCAGAAGGTGACGTTCGCCCCGGTGACGCGCCGGACCCGGCTGTCACGGAAATTGAAGCGGAGGCCGTGGAATTCCTTGGAATTGCCGAAGCTCAGACCCCATTTCTCGGAAGGGATGTCCAAGCTCTGCGCGAAAAGGGAGGAGGCCGCGAGGCCCATTCCCAGGAGGACCGCGATCCCCGCCCCGCGGAGGGCTGGCCGTCGAGGTGTTCTTGTTCTTGTCATCTGCCCGTCCTTGTCCTGAAATAAGCGGAATCCAACGGCTCATCGGAATATACGCTTCCCCTCAGGGAAAAGTTCCCCCGGCCTCCGCCCGAACGGGACGCCGCGGCCCTTGCCCCTCGGCGGCGGTTTAATGATAAAATGGGGTCGCACAGACCGGGAGGTGCGCATGAAAAAACTCAGGATCTGGGCGACGGTCGCATTCGTGCTCGGCATCCTGGCCCTCGTTCTCCTGCTCTTCATGTTCCTGGCGCTGGCCGACATCTCTCACGGAGAACAGGATCTCACCGCCGAATGGGGGATCCTCAGGGCGGGATTCTTCGTCATCTTTTTCCTGATCGTCGCGACCTTCGTCTGCACGGGCCTGGTGTTCAAGTACTTCCGCGGCAAGGACGATTCCGGATCGAGCTGAACGCCGGATCGACCGGGAGGCCCGCTTTCGCCTACCGTTTTAATTGGGGAACGGGTATCATGTCCCCGAATTGAAGGAGGGAACGATGTCTGAAATACCGCAAAAAACGAACTGGGGCCCGATCCTGGCCCTCGGCGGCCTCTGGGGACTCTCGGAGGCGGCGCTCGGCATGTACCTGCGCACGTGCGCTTCGACCATTTCCGGCTCGGTGATGACCGGTGCGGCCCTCTTCTTCCTGGCCGCGGCCTGGGCCGTCTCGCCGCGGCTCAGGACGGCGGCCGCGATGGTCGGGGTCGCCGTGAGCTTCAAGCTCGTCGACGCCCTGCTCCTGGGATTGCCCATCATGCACGGCGCCATCGGCAATCCGATCTTCGCCATCGTCATGGAAGGCGCCGCCTTCGGCCTCGTCGTCGCCGTCGTGAGCAAGGCCCTGGCTGGGAAAGCCGTCGGCCAAGGCCTCGTCGGCGGGTTGAGCGCCCTCGTCGCGGTCAACCTCTTCCCGCTCGTCAAGTTCGCGACCGGCGTCGCGCCGTGCGTCACCGGCACGGGCTACCCGCTGTCGCTCTACTACGCTCACGTCGCCGTGGCGCTGTCGGTCCTGACCGTCCCGCTGGGCGTTCTCGCGGGCGGGGCCTTGCGCGCCTTCGAGCCCGTCGCCCGGCGCCTGCGCTGGGCCTCTCCCGCAGCCTTCGCCCTGTCGCTCGGCGGCTTGGTCCTCCTGAGGATCCTCTGACGGGAGTGAGGGAGATCCCCATGGACAAGAAACCAACCGGCAAAGCCCCCGGCGGCGTCAGCCGCAGGGACTTCATGAAGGGCATCGGCAGCGGCGCACTCGGTACGGCCGTCCTGGCCCCGCTCCGCGGCCAGACGATCGCGACCAAAAAGGGCCGCGTCCCCGTCTACGAGCGGAAGACGATCGCGGTGACCGTCAACGGCAAGAAGCACGATCTCACCGTCGAGGCCAACGAGACGCTGCTCGACGTCCTGCGCGACAAGCTCGACCTCACCGGAGCCAAAAAGGTCTGCGGCCGCGGCGAGTGCGGCGGCTGCACGGTCCTGCTCGACGGCGTACCCGTCTACGCCTGCATGACCCTGGCCGTCCGGGCCGACCGCAAGACGGTCAGGACCGTCGAGGGCCTGGCCGAGGGCAACAAGCTCCACCCCGTCCAGGAGGCCTTCATCGAGAAGGACGGCTACCAGTGCGGCTTCTGCACGCCCGGCTTTCTCATGACGACCACGGCCTTCCTCGAAAAAAACCCCGCGCCGTCGCGCGACGAGATCAAGCAGGCGCTCTCCGGGAACCTCTGCCGCTGCGGCAACTACGCCAAGATCCACGAAGCCGTCGGCGCCGCGGCGAAAAAGCTGAAGGGGGCATGAGATGAGAGGCAAAGCCTACATGTCCGTCGCCCGGGGCCGGGAGTCGTCGGGCCAGGCGCGACCGGCCGGGAAGGCCGCGGCGCCCCCGGTCGAGCCGAAGGCGCCCTTCAA
>JBGSUG010000052.1:0-6832 GCA_041736225.1 Candidatus Aminicenantales bacterium
TGGTCCGGCTCCCGGTAGAAGCCGATGAGCCGCCAGCAGGCGATGGCGATGATCTCCCAGAAGAGATAAAGGAAGATGAGGTTCCCCGAGAAGACCAGGCCCATCATCGATCCGATGAAGAGCACGACCATCAGGTAGTACTCGCTCTGATTCTCCTCGCGGCGCATGTAGCCGAGCGAATAGACGACGATGAGGAACCCGATGAAGGACGACACCGCGGCCATGAAGACCGACAGGGGATCGACGACGAGGATGAAGTCGAGGCCCAGGACCAGGGGCCGGCGCACGACGAGCTCCCCTCCCCGGAGAGCGAAGGGGAGGAGGGTGAGCGGCAGAACGGCGGTGATCCCGCTCACCAGGACGGCCCAACCCGACCGGACGCGCCGGTCGAGAAGGCCGGCGAGCGGGACGGCGAACGAGCCGACGATGGGGATGAAGATCGTGAGGAGGACGGTTGTTTCGACGTTCATGGGGTCGGTCTGCCTTCCTTAATTTGAAGCAAAAGTATAGTGGCGGGTTGGGGGGATGTCAAGGATTTCCACATCCCGTCCTCAGTTTTTGAACAGGGTTTTCCAGAGAGACAAATCCGTTGCTTTTTAGCCCGGATTGTAGGATAAAAAGGGCATCCCGCCGAGGAGAGGAAACGCCATGCCCATCGAGATCCGCGAGGTCAAATCGCGCAAAGACCTCAAGACCTTCATCTATCTGCCCGAGAAGATCCACGCCGGCCACAAGAACTGGGTCCACCCGCTCTTCACGGACGACTGGAAATATTTCGACAGCAAGAAGAACAAAGCCTTCGGCTACTGCGACACCGTCCTGGCCCTCGCCTGGAAGGACGGCTGCCCCGTCGGCCGGGTCATGGGCATCGTCAACCACCGTTACAACGAGCACCGGAACGAGAGGACGGCCCGCTTCGGCTTCCTCGAGACCCCCGAGGACCGGGAGATCTTCCGGGCCGTCCTGACCTACATCGAGGACTGGGCCCGGGCCAAGGGCATGACCAAGATCGTCGGCCCGTACGGCTTCTCCGATCAGGACCCCGAGGGCTTCCTCATCGAAGGCTTCGATCACCGGGCCACGATCGCCACCTACTACAATTTCGAATGGATGCCCCGGTGGCTCGAGGAGGAGGGCTACGCCAAGGACAACGACTGGTTCGTCTACAAGCTCGAGGTGCCCGACGAGCCGCCCGAGACCTACAAGAAGATCTACGAGCGGCAGATGAAGCGAGGCACCTACGAGATCCTCGAGTTCAAGACCCGCCGGGAGATCAAGCCCTGGGTGCGGCCCATCCTGGCCCTCATGAACGAGTGCTACATGGCCGAGAACATCTACGGCTACGCCCCGCTCGAGGAGCAGGAGATGGACGATCTGGCCCGGCGCTTCCTGCCCATCCTCGACCCCCGTTTCGTCAAGGCCATCCGGAAGGACGGCGAGGTCATCGCCTTCATCATCGCCATGCCGGACATGACCGAGGGCATCGTCAAGGCCCGCGGCCGGCTCCTTCCCTTCGGCTTCTTCTGGGTCCTCCGGGCCGCCCGGAAGACGAAACAGCTCGATCTCCTGCTCGGGGCGATCAAGGAGAAATACCGGGGCCAGGGCCTGACCGCGCTCATGGGCATCAAGGTCCTCCTCGCGGCCTCGGAGGCCGGCATGAAGGTCATCGACACCCACCACGAGATGGAGACCAACCTCAAGGTCAGGGGCGTGATGGAGGGGATGGGGGGGAAGATCTACAAGAAATTCCGGGCGTTCTACAAGATGCTGTAATCGTGCCTGCCGCCGGACTCCGTCCGGCTGCCGACGCGAAATAGCCCGAAATCGCGAATAGCCTCCGTACGGGCGGAAAAATCCCAGGGACACGATCCCTTTTCAGGAGAAAAGGGTCATGTCCCGGATTTGCCCGGCCGGCGATCTCGGGCTATTTCGCGTCGGCCCAGCTCGGGCCGAACCCCAGCCGGACCTTGAGCGGGACGCGGAGCTCGGCGACGCCCTCCATCGCCTCGCGGACGAGCGGCTCGACCGCGGCCTTTTCCTTCACCGGGACCTCGAAGACGAGCTCATCGTGGACCTGGAGGATCATGCGCGTCCGGAGCTTCCGGCGGTCGATGGCGGCGGCGGCCCGGAGCATGGCCACCTTGATGATGTCGGCCGCCGACCCCTGGATGGGATTGTTGAGGGCGATGCGGCGGCCGGCCTGCTGGATGTTCCGGTCCGCTATGCGCAGCTCGGGGACCTGGCGCTGCCGGCCGAAAAGCGTCTCGGAATATCCCCTCTCGCGGGCCTCGTCGACGACCCGGTCCAGGTATTCGCGGACCTGCGGCCGCTCGGCGAAGTAGCGGTCGATGAATTTCTGGGCCTCGCCGGAGGAGGTCCCCAGCTCGCGGGCCAGCGAGAACGCCGACGTCCCGTAGATGATGCTGAAGTTGATGATCTTGGCCCGGCGCCGGGCGTCCTCCCCCGCGGCGTCCCCGAAGACGAGCCGCGCGGTCTCCTCGTGGACGTCCCGGTCCTCGAGAAAGGTCCGTATCAACGTTTCGTCTCCCGAGAGATGGGCCAGGACGCGGAGCTCGATCTGGGAGTAATCGGCCGTGAGGAGCAGGTGCCCCTCGTCCGGAACGAAGGCCCGGCGAAAGCGCGTGCCCCAGGGGCCCCGGGCCGGGATGTTCTGGAGGTTCGGATCGCTCGACGACAGCCGCCCGGTCGAGGCCACCGTCTGATTATAAGAAGTGTGGATGCGGCCCGTGGCCGGGTCGATCAGGGCGGGCAGGGCGTCGGCGTAGGTGGACTTGAGCTTGGCCATCTGCCGGTATTCGAGGACGAAGCCGACCATCGGATGGAGCTCGGCCATGTCCTCAAGGACGTCGACCGACGTGGAATAGCCCTTGGTGATCCGGGTCCGCCGGGCCGGCGCGAGGCCCAGCTTGTGGAAGAGCACGTCGGCGAGCTGTCGGGGCGAGTTGATGTTGAAGGCCCCGCCGGCCAGGGCATGGATCTCCTTCTCCAACCGCTTGAGCTCCCCTTCGAGCTCTTTGGACATGGCCTTCAGGACCGCCGGATCGACCCGCACCCCCACGACTTCCATCCGGGCCAGGAGGCCGACGAGGGGCCGCTCGATCTCTTCGTAGAGCCGGTCGAGCTTCCTCTCCCGGACCTTGTCCCACAGGAGCCGGCCGAGCTCGAGGGCGAGCGCGGCGTCCTGGCAGGCGTACGGGGCGGCCCGCTCGACCGCGACCTTGTCCATCGTCAGCCCGTTCTTGCCCTTGCCGGCGACCTCTTCGTACGGCGTCTTGGCCTCCCGGAGGTAGTGGAGGGCCAGCTTCTCGAGCCCGTGCCGGCCCCAGTTCGGCTCGAGAAGGTAGGACAGGACCATCGTGTCGCGGTCCAGGCCGGCCAGGCGGACGCCCTCGCGCTCGAGGACGATCAGATCGTACTTGACGTTCTGGCCCGTCTTGCGGACCTTCGCGTCCTCGAGAACGGGCTTGAGGATCTCCAGGGCGCGCTTCTTGGGGATCTGGGCCGGGACGCCGAGGTAGTCGTGACCCACGGGGACGTAGTACGCCTCTCTGGGAACGAGGGAAAAGGACATCCCGACGAGCCGGGCCCGGGTGGGGGCGGGGCTGTCGGTCTCGGTGTCCAGGGCCACTTCGCCGGCCGCGGCGATCCGGGCGGCCAGGGCCCGGAGCTCCCCTTCGTCGAGGACGGTCTCGAAGGTCTTCTCCGACGCCCGGGAGCTCTTCAGAAAATCCGGGAGGAGCGAGGAGAACTCCAGCTCGCCGAACAGGCGCACGGTCTCCTGTTCGTCCGGCGCCTGGACGGCGTAGCGGTCGAGATCGAGGGGGACGTCGAGGTCGCGGCAGACCGTGACCAGACGTCGGCTGAGCTCGAGGATGTCCCGGTTCAGTTCGATCTTCTCCCTGACCCGGGGGTTCTTGACCCGGTCGAGATTCCCGAGCAGGTTGTCGAGGGTCCCGAATTCCCGGATGAGGGACTTGGCCGTTTTCTCGCCGATGCCGGGGACACCGGGGACGTTGTCCGAGGCGTCGCCCCAGAGGGCCAGAACGTCGACGACCGCGGCCGCCCCGGCCCCGAAGACCTCCTCGACGTTGCTCTCGTCGACGGTCATCTCCCTGGACGGGTTCCACACGGACGTCGTCCGGTCGATGATCTGGAGCAGGTCCTTGTCCGTCGTGACGACGACGGTCCGGATGTCCCGGGCCGCGGCCCGGACGGCCAGCGTGGCCAGGACGTCGTCGGCCTCGTACCGCTCGAACTCGGCCGTGGCGATCCGCAGGGCGTCCAGGACCTCCTTCAGTTTGGGGACCTGTTCGGCCAGGTCGTCCGGCATGGGCTTGCGCTGAGCCTTGTATTCGCCGTAGGCCTCGTGCCGGACGGTCGGCCCCTTGACGTCGAAGACGACGCCCAGGTAGTCGGGCTTCTCCTGGTCCAGGAGCTTGCGGAGCGAGGCGAGAAACCCGTAGATGGCCCCGGTCGGAAAGCCGCCGGAGTTGGCAAGGCCCCGGACGGCGTAATAGGAACGGTACAGGAGGGAGTTCCCGTCGATGAGGAAAAGACGGGCCGGGCTCAGTCGTACCTGCCTTCGACGATCTGTCCGAGGATCGTCTTGTGCTGCTCCTCCATCAGGCGATCGATCCTTTCCTTGGCGTCGGGGGCGGCGACGAAGGCCGTGTAGAAGGTCCGTTTGGAGGAGAGCAGCCGACCGGACTTGTAGATCAGCGATTCGACGTACTGGGCGCCGAGGCCCTTGTCCTGGGTCTGGACGATGTAGGCTTCCCCCCTATAGTCGACCCGGGTGTTGTATCCGCCCATGGCGGTATTATACGCGTCCGCCCCCCCCGTTCAAGCCCGATTTCAGGCGGGGCGGGGCCAATTTGACAACCCGACCCCTCTTGGTATAATAAGATGAAATTTTTTCGAGGATGATCCATTGGACACGACGATGCTGATCGATATCGACCGCCTGCCCCAGGAAGGCCTCCGTCTGTCCCGGGACTTCGAGTTCCTCAGCCTGGACCTGGTCGAGGAGGATGCCGTCTTCCTCGAGCCGGCCCACGCCGATATCACGGTGCGCCTCGCCGGCGAGGAGATCCTCGTCCAGGGCGAGATCACGGCCCGGATCAGCTTCGTCTGTTCGCGCTGCCTGACACCGTTCGAATACCCCGTGGCCAGCCGGTTCGACCTCGTCTATCTGCCCGAGGAGATCGACGGCTTCTCCGACGAACTGGCCGACGAGAAGATGGACCAGATGTACTACACCGGCCGCCAGATCGACCTGCGCGCCGTCGTCCTCGAGCAGCTCAACCTGACCTTCCCGGCCAAGCCCCTGTGCGCGCCGGGCTGCGAGGGCATTTGCGCCATCTGCGGCGAGATCATCCGGGACGCCCGGTGTTCCTGCCTCGTGAAGGAAACCGAGCCCCGTTGGAACGCGATCAAATTCAACGTGAAAGACAAGAGTTAGATGCCTAATCCAAAGAGACGACACTCCCCGACGAGAAAAGGGAAACGCCGGGCGCACGACGGTCTCACCCTGCCTACCTTTTCCGTGTGCCCCAAGTGCGGCAACCCCAAGCTGCCCCACCGGGCCTGCCCCGAGTGCGGGCACTACAAGGGCCGGCAGGTGACGGAAGGGACCAAAGACTGACCCGGGTCCGGCGCATGAGAATCGCCGTCGACGCGATGGGGGGGGATATCGGCCCTAAAGCCACCGTGCCGGGCGCCCTCCGCGCGGCCGGGGACTTCGGCATAGAAGTCCTTCTCGTCGGCCTCGAAGGCGCCATCAACCGCGAGATCGGGCGGAGCGGGCTCCCGGCGACCCGGGCGACCGTCATCGACGCGCCCGAGGAGATCGGCATGGGCGAGGGGCTCCTCGCGTTCCGGAAGAAGAAGGCCTCCTCGATCCGCGTCGGCGCCCAGCTCGTCAAGGACGGCCGGGCCGAAGCCTTCGTCAGCATGGGCAACACCGGCGCGGTCGTCTACATCTCCCGCGACGTCCTGGGCTCGATCAAGGGCGTCGACCGCCCGGCCCTGGCCATCCTCGTCCCCGGCGGGGAGGGCCAGACCCTGCTCCTCGACGTCGGGGCCAACGCCAACTGCCAGCCCCATAACCTGGTCCAGTTCGCCCTCATGGGCAAGATCTTCATGGAGGCGGTCGTCGGGCTGAAGGAACCCCGGATCGGGCTGATGAGCATCGGCGAGGAGAAGGGCAAGGGCAACGACCTCGTCAAGGAGGCTTTCGAGCGTCTCCAGTCCGTGCCGCTGCGGTTCATCGGCAACGTCGAGAGCAAGGACATGTTCTCCGGCGTGTCCGACGTCATCGTGAGCGACGGGTTCACCGGGAACGTCGCCCTCAAGGCCTCCGAGGGCGTCGTCCAGAACGTCATGTCCATGGCCAAGCACGAGATCACCAAGAACATCTTCGCCAAGCTCGGCTACCTTCTCATGAAGCGGCATCTGAAGAGGATCTACAGGAAGATCGACTATTCCGAATACGGCGGCGCCCAGCTCCTCGGCGTCGACGGCGTCTGCGTCATCGGCCACGGCCGGTCCAGCCCGGCCGCCGTCCGCAACGCCATCGGCCGGGCCCGGGAGATCGTCGAGAACCGCGTCCAGGAAAAGATCCAGGCGGAGCTCCTCCGCTACGTCCACGCCTTCCAAGGAGTCGGCGGATGAAGAGATTCGAAGGGCGGGTATCGGTCGTCACCGGGGCGTCCCAGGGCATCGGCGAGGTCATCGCCCGGGACCTGGCCGCCGCAGGCGCCGCCGTCGTTCTCGTCGACGTCCAGGCGGACAAGCTCGAGGCCGTGGCGGC
>JBGSUG010000065.1:0-6223 GCA_041736225.1 Candidatus Aminicenantales bacterium
AACCCGCGGCCGTCCCCGTTCGCGCTCCTCGGCGCGGGCCTCGTGGCCGGGGTCGCGGCCGGCATGTTCGGGATCGGCGGCGGGAACATCATCGTGCCGATCCTGACGCTCGCCCTGCACTACCCGCCCAAGCGGGCCATCGCGACATCGCTCGGGGCCATCCTCTTCCCGTTCGGCCTGCCCGGCGTGCTCTATTACCATAACGCGGGGAACCTCGACCTGGCCGCCGCGGCCTGGATCGCCGGGGGGCTCTTCCTGGGCACCGTCGTCGGCGCCAAGATCACCATCCGTCTGCCCTCGCGAACGGTCAAGCTCCTTTACGGCGTTTTCCTCCTCCTCGTCGCCGCCCGCTTCTTTTTCTTCTAGTCGGGGTCGGACCACAGCATTTTGTTTATAATCAATTAGTTGACATTCCGGGTAATATTACTCATTTCCGTATTTTATTTATTTTTATAAAGATACGCAGACGATGCCCCCGTCCGAGAATTGGAAATCGCTGTTTTTGGGCCTGAAAATGAAAACCGGCGAAAGGATCAGATCTTCGTTTTGAACAACTTGCCGACGGCTCTGGCGACGACCTGGCCCTCGGCATCGAAAAGAAAGCTCTCGGCCAGGACGATGCGGCCCTTGTCCTCGACGAAACGCCCTCTCAGCGCGTAGGGAACGCCCGTCGAGGCCGGCTTGACGTAACGCACCGAGATCTCGCCGGTGACGCATTTGTGTCCTTTCGCCCCGGCCGCGTAGATCAGGGCTTCGTCTAGGACGGAGGCCACGAGCCCGCCGTGGACGATCCCGGACCAGCCCTGAAAATGGGCGGGAAAGGTCACGTCGGCCGCCGCTTCCCCGCGATCCGGATCGGTCCGGAGGCGGAGCTTCAAGCCGATCGGGTTCTCCTCGCCGCAGATGAAACAGGTCCGTTCATCCCGAACATCGTTCGCCATGGTCAGTCGCTCCTTGCGCCGGATAGATAACGGCCCAGTCCGGTTTAGCACATTCGGCGACTTCCCGGCAAGCCGCCCGCACCGTCACGTGCCCTGAAGCGCTTCCCCCGACGCCGCGCCCCTTCACCCTCAACTTGTCCCCGCTGCGCGTTCCCGCTATAATCGGGCCCGCAATTCCGGACGCCGGGAAGGAGAACCTCGATGTCACCACTATCCGAGAACGAGATCGTCCTCAGCCTCTTCAAGGAATGCGATGCCCTCCTCCAAGGCCACTTCAAGCTGACCTCGGGCAAGCATTCCGAGTGGTATTTCGAGAAGATCCGCCTCATCGACAAGCCGGCGGCTCTCGATAAGATCGTCGATCTCCTCGCGGCCAAGATCCGGCGCGAGGTCCCCGATTTCGACTACGTCGTCTCCCCCGCTTACGGCGCCATCGCCATCGGCTTCCTGACGGCACTCAAATTGGGCAAGAAGTTCGCCTTCAGTCAGCGTGCCGACGAGAAGATGACCATCCGCTCGGGTTTCTCCGGCCTCGACGGATCGAAGGCCGTCATCGTCGAGGACATCCTGACGACGGGAGGATCCATCCAGGAGGTCCTGAGCTGCCTGCGCGAACACCGGGTCTCGGTCGCCGGGACCTACGTCCTAGTCGACCGCAGCGCCGGGGCCGTGCCCGTCGAGGGCAAGGCGGTCGGCAGCCTGCTGGCGCTCAAGGTAGAGGCTTTCGAACCAGACGTCTGCCCTTTCTGCGCCAAGGGAATGCCGATCACTAAGCCGGGGGCATCGGACAAAAAGGCCTGAACGATATTCGCGTTTTTGGGGTCAAAAACGCAAAAGCCGTTTTCTTAAGTTATTTAATTTGTTTATCTTCTGTCGGCCCAAAAAGCCCGCTTTCCGTTCAACTCGCTGTTTTCAAATCACTTGCTGAGGTCCGACCCCGTTTTTTACCCCACTTGTCGGCGATGACGTAGAACGCCGGCACGACGACCAGGCTCAGGACGGTCGACAGGACCAGGCCGCCGATGACCGCGATGCCCATGGGCCGGCGGATCTCGGCGCCCGAGCCGAGGCCCAGGGCCGGCGGTATGGCCGCCATCATGGTCGCCGTCGCCGTCATCAGGATCGGCCGCAGCCGGATGGGCCCGGCCTTCTCCATGGCCTCCCTCGCCCCGAAGCCCTTTTCCTTGAAGGCGTTGGCGTAGTCGACGAGGATGATGGAATTTTTCTTGACGATGCCCATGAGCAGCAGCAGCCCGATCATGCTGAAGATGTTGAGCGACTGGCCCGTGATGAGCAGGGCGAAGGCCGCGCCCGCGATCGAGAGCGGCAGGATGGTGATGATCGTCACCGGGTCCTTGAACGAGTTGAACTGGGAGCCCAGGATCATGTAGGCGATGGTGACGCCCAGGAACATGGCGAAGAGCAGCGAGCTCATCGAATCCCGGAAGGCCAGGCTCGACCCGCCCAGGACGACCCGGTTGCCGACCGGCAGCGTCTTGGCCAGGCCCTCGATGACCCGCAGGGACTCGCCCTGGGAGTGGCCGGGCGCGACGTTGGCGAAGATCGAGATGGCCCGCTCGCGGTCGCGCCGGGTGATGGCCTGGAGCGCGGCCTGCTCCTCGAAGAGGACGAGCGAGGAGAGCGGCACGAGCTCGCCGTCGCGGGCCCTGACCCGCAGCCGGGAGATGTCCTCGGGCCGCGATCTCTGCCCGGCCATGAGCTTGAGCCGGACGTCGAGCCTCCGGCCGCCCGTGCTGTACTTGCCGACCCGGATGCCGCCGACCAGGGCGTTGATGGTCGTGGCCACGTCGTCGACCGAGACGCCGACGTCGGCGCAGACGGCCCGGTCGGGCGTCACCCGCAGCTCGGGCATGCCGACCCGGTAGTCCGAGTCGAGGTCCGTCACCGTACCCGTCGCCGTGAGCTGCTCCATGAGCTTCTGGCTCAGGGGGACGAGCTCGTTCCAGTCCGCGCCGCGGACGGAGAACTCGATCGGAAAGCCGCGCTGGGCCGTGAAACCCTGCTGGGACGTGTCCTGAATGACGGCCCGGACGCCCGGGATGGCGTTGAGCTCGCGCCGCAGCACGGCCGAGAGCTCGGCCTGGTCCATCTTCCGCTCGCCCGGCGGGACGAGGGTCAGGAACATCATCCCGGAGTTGACCCCGCCGCCGCCCATGCCGCCGACGAAGCTGAACGTCTGGGCGATCTCCGGGTGAAGGTTGACCGTCTCCTCCGCCTTGACGAGAAGCGCGTCGGTCTCGGTGATGTCCGACCCGACGGCCGTCTGGAGGCGGATCATGATGCGGCTCTGGTCCTGCGACGGCACGAACTCGCTCGGCAGGATCATGAAGACGAAGATAGCCGCGGCGAACAGGGCCGCGCCCAGGGCCAGGATCAGGCCGGGCTTGCGGAGGGCCCCGTGGAGGACCCGGCCGTAGAAGCCTTCGAGCCTCTGGAAGCTCTTGTCGACGGCCTGGCCGATCTTGTTCCGGCCCTCCCGCGTCGTCTTGAGGAACTGGGAGCAGCGGGCCGGGGCCAGGGTCACGGCTTCGACGTAGGACAGGAGGACGGCCAGGCAGAGCGTGATGCCGAACTGGAGGAAGTAACGGCCGATGATGCCCTCCATAAAGACGACGGGCAGGAAGATGGCCACGACCGCCAGGGTCGCGGCCAGGGCGGCGAAGGCGATCTCCTTCGTCCCCTCGAGCGCGGCCGGCACGAGCGCCTTGCCGCCCTCGCGGTGGCGAAAGATGTTCTCCATGACCATGATGGCGTCGTCGACCACGATGCCGACGGCCAGGGCCAGGGCGAGAAGGGTGAAGGTGTTGAAGGTGAATCCGAGGAAATAGATGATGGCCACCGTGCCGAGGAGCGACATGGGGATGGCCAGGATGACGTTGAGCGTGCTCGAGAGCGATCCGAGGAACAGCCAGCAGACAAAGGCCGTGAGGATGACCGAGAGCAGGAGCTCGAACTGGATCTCGTTGACCGAGTGGCGGATGAACTCGGTGCTGTCGTTGGTGATGCCGACGGTCATGTCGGGAGGCAGGGTCTTGCTGTACTCGTCGATGGCCGCCCGGACGCTCTTGGCCAGGGCCACGGCGTTGGCGCCGCGCTGCTTCTTGATGCCGATGCCCTGGGCCGGGCCTCCGTCCATGCGGGCCAGCCGGCGGACGTCCTCGAAGCCGTCCTCGACCAGGGCGACGTCGCTGATGTAGATGGGGCTGCCGTCGACCTCGCGGACGACGATCCGCCGCAGGGTCTCGAGATCGACCGCCTCGCCGAGGACGCGAACGTTGACCTCGCGGCCGGCCGTCTCGAGCCGCCCGGCCGGCAGTTCGACGTGCTCGCGGGACAGGGCCAGCATGACGTCGGTGACGGTCAGGCCCTTCTCGTCGAGCCGGGCCGCGTCGAGCCAGATGCGGATGTTCCGCTCCAGGGTGCCCATGAGCGAGATCTCGCCGATTCCGGGGATCGTCTGGAGCTTCTCTTTGAGGCCGTAGCGGACGTAGTCGCTGAGGACCCGCTGGGGATAGGGTCCGGCCAGCCGCGCCATCATGATGGGCTGGTCCTCGGGATTCTGCTTGGACGTGATGGGCGGATCCATGTCCCGGGGCAGGCGCCGCTGGGCCTGGGAGACCTTGGCCTGGACGTCCTGGAGGGCCAGGTCGACGTCGCGCGAGAGCTCGATCTCGACGGTGATGTTGCAGGAACCCTGACGCGCGCTCGAGGTCAGGGTCCGGACGCCCTCGACCTGGATGAGCGCCTCCTCGAGGGTCTCGACGACCTCGTTCTCCATGACCTCGGGCGCCGCCCCTTCCCAGGTGGCGGAGACGTTGATCGTGGGGAAGTCGACGTCGGGGAACTGGCTGATGCCGATACGCCCCCCGGCGACGACGCCGAAGACGACGGTGGCGGCCATGAGCATCCAGGCCAGGACGGGCTTTCTGACGCAGGCTTCGGTGAGGTTCATGGGTCCGGTCCTTATTTCTTATCGGGCAAGGACGGGGCCGCGGCCGGGGAACCGATCCGCACCGTGACGCCGTTCGAGAGGGCCTCGGAACCTCGGACGACGATCGATTCGCCGCCGCTCAGGCCGGACAGGACCTCGACCTTGCCGTCGGCCGACCGCATGCCCAGGGTCAGGACGCGCTCGACGGCCTTGTCGCCCTCGATGACGTAAGCCAGGAATCCGCGTTCGCTCGGACGGACCGCGGCGACGGGGATGACGGGGGCTTCGCTGGCCGAGGCGACCGGGACGGTGATCTCGGCGAACGAGCCGGGCCGGAGGGTGCGGTCGCTCGGATCGTCGATGTTGGCCGTGATGTCGACGAGGCGCGACGTGTCGTCGGCCGACTCGGCCACGTGGACGACTTTGGCCGTGAACTCGCGCTCGTCCTCCCGGACCCGGAAGCGGGCCTGCTGGCCCGGCTTGATCCGGGAGGCGTCGCGCTCGGGGACGCGGAACCGGAGGAGGAGCGGATCGCGGCGGACGAGCGTCGCCAGGACGGTGCCGGTCTGGACGAACTGGCCGGTCTGGACGGTCCGGGTCTGGATGATCCCCGAAATGGGGGCCTTGACGAAGGCGTCGCTGAGGTTGAGCTTGGCCTGGTTCAGGGCCGAGCGCTTCTCGGCGACCTCCGAGGCGGCTGTGAGCACTTTGGTCCGCCAGGTCTCGACTTCCTCTCCCGGGATGAGGCCGGGATTCTGGGTCGTGACCGTCTCGCGCCGCTTGAGGCCGGCCTCGGCGTCGGCCTTGGAGGCCTCCGCCTTTTCGAAGGAAGCCTGGGCCGATTCGACGGCCAGCCGGTAGCGCTCGGTCTCGATCTCGACCAGGACCTGTCCGGCCGCGGCATACTCCCCTTCGGAGAAACGGACCCGGTCGACGGCGCCGGAGACCCGGGCCGTGACCTGGACCTTCTCGAAGGCTTCGACGGAGCCGACCGCCGTAACGGAATAGACGAGGGACCGGACCGCGACCTGTTCGACGTCGACGGGGAACTGGACGCGCCCCCGCCCTCCGGCGCCCGCGGCGGGACCGCCGGCGGTCTCCTTCTTGCAGGCTCCGGCCGAAACGACGAGCGCCGCGGCGGCGACGATGACGACGAGCTTTCTATTTGTCAGGCTGATCACGTGCGTGGCTCCTTCCCGAAGGGATCGAGGCCCAGGGCCGCTTCCAGGTTGAGGAAGGCGACGCCCAGACCGTAGCGTTCCTGGACGAGGGCGACTTCCGCTTCGAAGAGGCTGACGTTGGCGTCGGCGACTTCCAGGGCGGAGGCCAA
>JBGSUG010000099.1:0-2362 GCA_041736225.1 Candidatus Aminicenantales bacterium
GGGCCCCGCTGACGCGGTGCTCGTTGCCGGCGATACCGGAGCCGCGGGCCCGACACCCACGGAGCACCCAGCCATGGCCGATGATCCCCAAACGTCCGCTCAGTCCAAGGCCGCCCGCGAGGCCGTCGAAAAGCTCGTCGGCGAGCAGAAATTCGAGGCCGCCGCCGCCGAGTGCGCCCGCATCCGCGAATCGGCCCGCGCCGCAGGCGACAACACGCTCTGGACCTGGGCCCTGATCAAGGAAGGCCAGCTGCGCTCGGCCCTCCACGGCTACGAGACCGCCGTCCGCTTCTTCAAAGAACAGCCCTGGCCCGCCTCCCCCGTCGAGCACGATATGCTCGAGCTCTTCTATGCCCGCTCGCTCGTCACCTACTACCAGGCCTATTCCTGGGAGATCAACAACCGCGAGAAGGTCGATTCCAAGGGCCCGATCGACCTCAAGTCGTGGACGCGCGATCAGATCTTCGACGAAGCCTGGCAGTCGCTCCTCCGCGTCTGGAAGGACCGCGATCGCCTGGCCGCCCATAAAGCCGCCCAGTTCCCCGACTTCTGGAGCCCCGGCGACTATCCGGCCGGCGTCCGCGACAGCCTGCGCGACGGCGTCGTCTACCTTATGACCGAGCTCCTCGCCGACACGACCTTCTGGACGCCCCGCCAGTCGAACGAGACCTGGCTCCTCGACCTCGCTCATCTCCTCTCGCAGGCCGGGAAGTCCGGCGCCGCCGACGCGGCCGCCGTCCTCTCCGACGCCTCGCGCCACCCCATCGAAAGGGTCGCCGCCCTCCTCGGCGAGCACGAGGCTTGGAGCCGCCGGAACGAACGCCCCGCGGCCGCCCTCGAAGCCCGCTTCGAGCTCGTCAAGGCCCTCACCGAGGCCTTCGACGAGGACGACGACCGGGCCCTGCTCCGCAAGCACCTGGCCGCGTTCCTGTCCGGGAACCGCAAGAACTCCTGGTGGGCCGTCGGGCAGGCCCTCCTGGCCGAATACACGCGCCAGGAGAGCGCCGCGGACGCCCTCGTCCGGGCCCGCAAGATCGCCCTCGAAGGCTACGAGCGCTTCCCCGGCTCCCCCGGCGGCGACCGCTGCCGACACATCGTCAAGTCGATCGAAGCGCCCGAATATTCCTTCGAATCGATGCGCCTCGACGCGGCCGGGCGCCGCTCCGTCCGCATCACCCACCGCAACCTCGACCGCGTCCACCTGCGCGCCTACGCCCTGGACATCGAGGCCGAGATCAAGGCGGCCCAGGACTACAACCTCTTCCCGTACGGCGACGAGGCCCGCGAGATCGTCGCCAAGCGGAAGCCCGACGCCGCCTGGAAGGCCGATCTCCCCAAGACCCCCGATTACCGCGACCACCGCACCTACGCCGATCTGCCGGAAAACTTGGCGCCCGGCCTCTATCTCGTCGTCGCGTCGGTCCGCGAAGATTTCCGGGAAGAGGACAACAAGGGCATCGGGGTGGGCGTATTCGTCGGCGACCTCGTCCTGGTCAAGCGCCAGGGAAGCGGCCCGGTCTCTGTCGGGTCTTCCCGCAGCGAGAATACCGGATTCGCGGGAGGCTCCGAAGTTCTAATCCTCTCCGGCGCAACCGGCCGTCCCGTCGCCGGGGCCACTGTCGACCTCTACGCCTACAACTGGCGCAAGGGCCACGCCAAAGTCGAAACGAAGGAGACCGACGCCGACGGCCGCGCCTGGTTCGCCCCGCGCGACCGCGGCGGCTCTTTCTTCCTCCTGGCCAAGAAGGGCCGGGACGTCGTCATCGACGCCGACGGCTTCTACCTCGGCAAGAACGGCGAGCCCGGGGAAGCGCGGGCCGCGCTCGTCTACACCGACCGCTCGATCTACCGCCCCGGCCAGAAGATCTACTGGAAGGTCCTGGCCTACAAGGGACGCACGGACCTCGGCCGCATCTCGCCCGAATCCGGACGGCAGGCCGGCGTCTGGCTCGAGGACATCAACGGCCAGCGCGTTGCAGAAGCCACGGTCACGACGAACGCCTTCGGGACCGCGAGCGGCGAGTTCATCATCCCGGCGGCCGGCCGGCCCCTCGGCGGCTGGCGGCTGCGCACGTCCCCCGACGGTTACGCCGCCGTCCGCGTCGAGGAATACAAGCGGCCGACCTTCGAAGTCACCGTGAAAGACCCGGAAAAGCCCCTGCGCCTCAACAAGCCCGCGGCGCTCAAGGGCGAGGCCCGGTACTACTTCGGGCTCCCCGTCACCGGCGGCGAGGCGGTCTGGCAGGTCAAACGCGAACCGGTCTACCCGCGCTGGTGGTGGTGGGGTTGGCGAGAATCCGGCGGCACCCGCAGCCAGACCGTGGCCGGCGGCCGGGCCAAGATCGACGCCGACGGCGCGTTC
>JBGSUG010000129.1:0-6745 GCA_041736225.1 Candidatus Aminicenantales bacterium
GCGTCGCCGTAGTCTTGTCGTCGGGCGCGGTCGCCGGGGGCTGCACGGCCGTCGTTTCGGTGGCCGGGGCCTTTTCGCCGCCGACGACCGACGAGGCGCCGCGGCCGGAGACGATCCACAGCCCGAGCGACGTCAGCATGAAGATGATCGCCGCCGCGGTCGTCACCTTGGAAAGCAGAGAGGTCCCGCCGCGGCCGCCGAAGGCCGTCTGGCTGCCGCCGCCGCCGAAGGCGCCGGCCAGGTCCGCGGCCTTGCCCGACTGGAGCAGGACCGCGAAGATGAGGATCAGGCAAACGATGATGTGCAAGACGATGATTAAAGCGCTCACTTCTCTTCCCTGTAGGTCCGAAGGGCCTCCCGAACGATGCCGATGAAACTCTCGGCCTCGAGGGATGCGCCTCCGACCAAGAATCCGTCGATGTTCTTTTCCTTGAACAGCGGATTAGAATTGGCCGGTTTGACCGAACCGCCGTAGAGGATTATAGCACAGGAGGCGGTCGATTTTCCATAGCCTTCTTCAAGGCGCCTGCGGATATGGGCGTGGACCTCCTCGGCTTGGCCGGGAGAGGCCGTTTTCCCGGTCCCGATGGCCCAGACGGGCTCGTAGGCGAAGATCATCCGCTCGATCTCGTCCCCGGAAAAGCCGTGGAGGCCCCGGGCGAGCTGATCGTCGATCCGGATCGCGGTCCGCCCGGCCTCCCGCTCCTCGAGGACCTCCCCGACACAGACGATGGGCCTGAGCCCGGCCATCAGGGCGGCCCGGACCTTGCGGCCGACCGTCCCGTCGGTCTCGCCGAAATACTGCCGTCGCTCGGAATGGCCGACCAGGACGTAGGCGCAGCCGGCGTCCTTGAGCATGGGCCCGGACACCTCGCCCGTGAAGGCCCCCCGGTCCTCCCAGAAGAGGTCCTGGGCCCCGAGCGCGACGTCCGACCCGGCCAGGACCCCGGCGACATCACAGAGCGCCGTGTATGGGGGGATGAGGACGATGTCGCTCGAGCGGGCCTCGGGCCCGGCTTCGACGACCCTCCGGGCGAGCTCTCGGGCCTCGGCCCGGGTCAAGTTCATCTTCCAGTTGGCCGCGACGAACGGGACCCGCGGTTTACCGGTCATCTATTTCTCCAGGGCGGTGATGCCCGGAAGGGTCTCGTAGGCGATGTATTCGAGGGAGGCGCCGCCGCCCGTCGAAATGTGGCTGATCTTGTCCCGGACGCCGGCCTTCTTGACCGCCGCGGCCGAATCGCCGCCGCCTACGATGGAGGTCGCGCCCGACGCGGCGACGGCCCGGGCGACGCCGACCGTCCCCTTGGCGAACTCCTCGATCTCGAAGATGCCCATCGGGCCGTTCCAGAAGATCGTCTTGGCCTCGGCGATGATCCCGGCGTACGTGGCGACGGTTTTAGGGCCGATATCGACGCCCATCATGTCTTCGGGGAACGGCAGGGATTCCACGATCCGGGTTTCGGCGCCGGCTTCGGGGGCCCTGGCCAGAACGTGGTCCTGGGGGAGGTGGAAGCCGACGCCGTTCGCCCTGGCCTTGTCGAGGATGACGAGGGCGACCTCGCTCTGGTCGTCCTCGACGAGTGACCGGCCGACCCCGAGGCCCTGGGCTTTGAGGAAGGTGTAGGCCATGGCCCCGCCGATCAGGATCTGGTCGGCCTTGCCGAGCAGGCTCTCGATGATCTCGATCTTGTCCGAGACCTTGGCCCCGCCGAGGATGGCAACGTAGGGTTTGACCGGCGTGTGGACGGCCTTCTTGAGGTATTCGACCTCCTTCTTCATCAGGAATCCGGCGGCCGTGACCGGGACGTGGTCGGCGATGCCGACGACCGAGGCGTGGGCCCGGTGGCTGGAGCCGAAGGCGTCGTTGACGAAGATGTCGATGCCCTCGGCGAGCTTGGCTGCGAAACCGGGATCGTTCTTCTCCTCCTCCTTGTAGAACCGGACGTTCTCGAGCAGGAGCGCCTCGCCTTCACCGAGGTCCCGTTTGAGCCGGGCGACCTCGTCGCCGACGACGTCGGGGGCCATGGCGACCTTGTGGGGGATGAGCTCGGCCAGCCTCTTGGCCGCCGGGGCGAGGCTCATCTTCGGGTCGGGCTTGCCCTTGGGACGCCCCAAGTGGGAGGCGATGACCAGCCGGGCGCCGTGCTCGAGCAGCCACCGGATGGTCGGCAGCGACGCTTTGATGCGGTTGTCGTCGCGGATGGCGCCGCTGTCGTCCAGGGGGACGTTGAAGTCGACGCGCAGGAATACGAGCTTGCCCTTGACGTCGAGGTCGGTGACGAAGTTCATGGGCGCTTCACCGGGCGATGTACTTGGCCAGGTCGACGAGCCGGCAGGAGTAGCCCCACTCGTTGTCGTACCAGGCGATGACCTTGGCCAGGGTGCCGTCGACGACCTTGGTCGAGAGCAGGTCGACGATGCCCGAACGGGAGTCGCCCAGGAAGTCGCAGGAGACGAGCGGCAGATCGGTCGTGCCGAGGATGCCCTTGAGGGGCCCGGCCTCGGCGGCCTTGAATGCGGCGTTGATCTCATCGGCCGTGGCCGTCTTCTTGAGGACGGCTACGAAGTCGACGATGGAGACGTCGGGGGTCGGGACGCGCACGGAGAATCCGTCGATCCGGCCCTTGAGCTCGGGTATGACCAGCCCGACGGCCTTGGCCGCGCCGGTCGTCGTCGGGATTTGGGAGACGGCGGCGGCCCGGGCCCGGCGCAGGTCCTTGTGCGGCGCGTCGAGGATCTTCTGGTCGTTGGTATAGGAATGGATGGTGGTCATGAGGCCCTTGTCGACGCCGAAGCTCTCGTGGAGGACCTTGACGACCGGGGCCAGGCAGTTCGTCGTGCAGGATGCGTTGGAGATGACGTGATGTTTGGCCGGATCGTAGGACTTCTCGTTGACGCCCAGGACCAGGGTGACGTCGGGATCAGTGGCCGGGGCGGAGACGATGACCTTGGAGGCGCCGCCCTTCTCGATGTGTTGGATGACGTCGGGCCGCTTGGTGAACTTGCCGGTCGACTCGATGACGACGGAGACGCCCAGATCTTTCCAGGGGAGTCCGGCGATCTCCTTGGCGGCCAGGACGCGGATCTTCTTGCCGTTGACGACGATGGAATCCTCCGTCGCCTCGACCTTCTGCTTGAAAGTGCCCAGGACCGAGTCGTACTTGAGCAGGTGGGCCAGGGTCTTGGCGTCGGTGATGTCGTTGACGGCCACGTACTCGATATCGGGGTCGTTCCAGGAGGCCCGGAGCATGTTCCTCCCGATCCGTCCGAAGCCGTTGATGCCGATGCGGATGGCCATGTTCATCTCCTTGAAGGATAAGGTGTTTGCGAAGTCCGAAAATAACACAATCGGAACGGCATTACAAGGCCGGACGGGGCCCGGGAAGGGCTATTTAGAGGGCCCCGGCGGCTTGTCCGAAGAACCGCCCTTCCTGGCCCGCTTCTGCTCGTACATCCGCATGTCGGCCCGGCTGAGCATCTCCTCGATCGTCGCCGGCTGGTCCGGCTCGCGCGTGTACACGCCGATGCTGGCGGACAGCGTGAAGCCGGCCTCGGCCGAGGAGCGCGCGTTGAAGAGAGCCAGCTTTTCCTCGAGCCGCTGGACCAGCACGCCCGAGTCCAGCTTGGTCGACTCCATGGCCAGGACCGAGAATTCGTCCCCGCCCATCCGGGCGACGATGTCGGACTCGCGGAAGCTCTTCTTCAAGTGGAAGGCGATCTCCGTGAGGGCCCGGTCGCCCAGGATGTGGCCGCCGCTGTCGTTGATCCTCTTGAGGTTGTCGACGTCGAGGTAGAGGAGGGCGATCCTCTTCTTCATGCGGCTGGCCGTCTTGAGCTGCTGTTCGGCCAGCGTCAGGAAGCCGCGGCGGTTCAGGAGCGTCGTGAGCTCGTCGTGCAGGGACAGGGCCTTGATCTCCTCCTCCAAGGCTTTGCGCTCCGTGATGTCGGTCAGGACGGCCAGCGTCCCGCCGAACTCCGTGCCCTGGAGCCGCGGGCCCCCGCTGACGAGCAGGGTCCGGCGGGTGCCGTTCCTGTGCAGGAAGCCGAGCTCGTAGCGGCCGGAGACGCCCTTCGTCCGCTCCTCGTCCACCCGGCGCAACTTGATCTGCTGGTCCTTGGGCAGGAACGACGCGACTTCGCGGTCGACCATCTCCGCCGGGGTGTAGCCGAGCATGGCCGCCGCGGCCGGATTGACGAAGCTGAACTTGCCTTCGGAATCGGTCAGGACCATGCCTTCGGTCATCGTTTGGATGGCGCTGTCGGTGAACTTGCGCAGCTGATCGAGCTCCTCCTCGGCGCGCAGCCGCTGAGTGATGTCCCTGAGGATGCCGATGATGCCGCCGGTCGTGCCGTCGGGGCGGCTGTAGGTCGACTTGATGAAGATGACGTGGTGCTCGCCGTCCCAGGCCTTGAGCGGGGCTTCGTAGACCTGGTGGCCGGGCTTGGCCAGGAGGGCCTGGTCGTGTTCGCCGTGCTTTGCCTGGATCTCCTGCGGCGCGACGTCCGCGAGGGTCTTGCCGAGGAGCTCTTTCTTGGAGAAGCCGAGGAGCTTCTCGAAGGCCGCGTTCGTGCCTTGGTAACGTCCGTCGGTGTCCTTGAAGAAGGCCGGATTCGGCATGACGTTGATCATCTGCCGCATGAACTCGTCCATGTTCCGGTTGGCCTGGTCCCACTTGGACCGTTCGGCCGCCTCCTGGGCGGCGAGGCTCCGCCTCCAGAAGACGTAGAGGAGGGCGCCGCAGACGAGAACGAGGGCGGCCACGATAGCCGAGAAGACGGTTAAGCGCTTGGACATCCCGGAAGTCAGCTCGGCCAGATCCGACTTGGCGCCAACGAGCCAGGTCGAACCGGGGACGGATGCGATGAATAGAATGACGTCATGGCCGCGGTAATCCCGGCCTTCGACGAGGCCCTCTTCGCCGAGGGCCTCTTTGGACTCGAGCCTGCGGAACGAGGCGATCGGGACCGGTCCGGGAGGGGCCGGGGCCGCGTGAAGCCGGGGCCGGTTGAGATGGACGAGTTCGTCCCCCCGACGCTCGAGCAGGAGCGCCTCCTCCGTTTTCCCGGGGCTCGGCCAATCCTCGAGGAGCGGATCGAGGACCGCGGCGGCGTCGAACGAGAACCTCAGCAGGGCAATGGGCTTGGGAGGGCCTTCCTCCAGGCTCATGAGGGGGACGACGAGCTCGACCGGCCTGCGGCCGTCGGGGGCCTCCTGATCGACGGTTCCCAGGGCCGGTTCGCGGCTCTGCCAGGCCTCGTGGCCGAGGCGCATGGATTCGGACGTCGAGGCGAACTCCGCGCCCTCGGGGTAGGCCAGCAGAATACGGCCGCCGGACAGAACGAGGGCGGCCTTCTCGAAGGGGAGGACTTTCTGGAGGCCTTGGAACCCGCTCAGGAAATCGGTCCTGGCAGGCTCGGCGGCCGGATCAGCGGCCAGGAGCTCGGCCCGGACGGAGTTCATCCGGTTGACGGAGATGGCGGCCGCGAAGGACAACTGTTCTTTCCGCCACTCGGCGAGCTGGGCGGATTTCATGGCGGCGAGCCGAGCCAGCTCACTCTCCTTGAATGCGCGGGCGTGCCGGACTTGCAGGATGTAGGACGCGCGGGAAATTGCGAACAGCCCCGTGCTGAGAAGAACGAACACCGCAACGAGCTGCCAAGGGACTTTTCGGGATAGGGGAAGGGGTTTCTGGAGATCGGTCAACTTACAACCCTCCGTTGTGCCTTCGTGGCCTGGGACCCCATTGGATCCTGGCTATTTCCTAACATAGCGGCGGGCCGAATGTCAACATATGGAGGCCGGGACGGCCGGAGACCCTATTCATTGTGCCCGGACCACGGGCGGGGGCGGGATGCGCGGAGCGCCGGGAATTGTGATAAAATCGCCACGATACCGGAGGACATCCATGAAGATCCTGACCTCGCGGGAGATGAAGGCCGTCGACAGGACGGCGATCGAAGAGCTCGGCATCCCCGGCGTCGTGCTCATGGAGAACGCGGGGCTCGGCATCGTCCGGGCCTTGAAAAGACGCTTTCCCGATCCGGCGGCCGAGCGGATCGTCGTCATCGCCGGCAAAGGGAACAACGGCGGGGACGGGTTCGTCGTCGCCCGCCATCTCTTCAATGAGGGGGCGCGGCCAGAAGTCCTGCTGTTGGCATCGATGGCCGAGGTCGGCGGCGACGCCGCGACGAACCTGGCCGTCGCCCGCGGCATGGGCATCCCCGTCACCGAGGTCCGCGACGCCGCGGCCTGGAAGAAGGCCCGGATCAAGGTCATGCACGCCTCGGTCCTCGTCGACGCGATCTTCGGGACCGGCCTCGTCAGGCCGCTCGACGGCCTGTATGCGCTGGCGGTCGATGACATCAACCGGTCGCCGGCATTCACGCTGGCGGTCGACATCCCGTCGGGCCTTTCGAGCGACACGCTCGAGACGGCCGGCCCCTCGGTCGAGGCCGACCTGACCGTCGCTTTGGCCGCTCCCAAGATCGCCCACATCTTCCCGCCGGCCGCGGACCGCGTCGGCGAGCTCGTCGTCGCCCCGATCGGCATCCCGCCGGCCCTTCTCGACAGGCCGGAGCTGAAGCTCGAGCTGGTCGAGGAGGGGATCGTCCGGCCTTTCTTCGCGCCGCGGAGAAAGGACAGCCACAAGGGCACCTACGGACATCTCCTCATCGTGGCCGGCTCGGTCGGCAAGTCGGGCGCGGCGGCGCTGGCCGGGCGGGCGGCGCTGCGGATGGGGGC
>JBGSUG010000142.1:0-15844 GCA_041736225.1 Candidatus Aminicenantales bacterium
CTCGGCGAGCCGGGCCAGCCAGTCGCCGGCCGGACGGCCGGGGACGGTCCTCGTCCCCACGGACGCGCAGGCGGAAGCCAGGACCAAGAGGCCGAGCAAGAGAGCGTTTCCGCAACGTCGCGACATCGGCACACCTCCGCCGGCGCCGGCCGGCCCTCACCCCCGGGCTCCTCTCATCCGAGAATTCGCCCCGCCCGGGCCGGGCGTTTATGGCCCGGCCAGGGTAAATTCCTTTGACGCCATTGTAATATTCTTTGCTGCCCCGGGAAAGCCCTCAGGGCTGGGCCGGCTGGCATGTTCCATGCAATAATGGACTTATCCCTGCAAGAAAGGAGAGCGAACTCATGGACCGAAGAGACTTCATGGGCAAGGCCGGTTGCGCCGCCGCGGCCCTCATCGCGGCCGGGGACCTGGGCGGCGGACAGGAGAAGAAGGTCACCCAGGCCGCTCCTCCTCTGCCTCCTCCGCCTCCCGCCAAAGCCAAGCGCTACCGCATCGCTATCGAGATCTTCGAGGCCCGCGAGGACACCTGGTGCCATAAGAAGGGCGATACGTTCGCCTATCCGGCCGACTGGGGCAAGCTCTGCCCCTGGCTCCGGGCCAGCCTCAACGAGTTCGTCCGCCTGCTCGAGAGCGGCGTCACCCTGCCGTGGCGCTACGAGGGGACACCCTACGAAAAGGTCATCGATCCGGACGGGGTGACGACGGAATACGTCCGCTGCCCCGACCCGACCTCGGCGCTGGTGGCCAAGATCACGCGGACCCGGGTCTGACGGACCGCTCGACAACCTTTCGCCGCCCGCCGGAGTATTCCTTAAAGAAGGAACCCCAAGGAGTTTCCATGAACAGCCTCCCCCGGTTTGCCCTGGCCCTGTCCCTCGCTGCCCTTTCGCCTTTCGTCCCCGCCGTTTCCGCCTCGTTCCCTCAGGACCAGGCTTCGGCCAAGCCGGCGCGGGTCGAGTCGGCCCGCTTCGACATCCCCAAGGCCGCCACCCCCATCCGGATCGACGGCGTCCTCGACGAGGGGGCCTGGGCCGCCGCCCCGAAGATCCCGTTGCCCTTCGAGTGGCAGCCCGGGGACAACGTCCCCGCGCCCGTCGATACCGATTGCCGCGTCACCTACGACCTCCACAACCTCTATATCGGATTCCGCTGTTTCGACTCCGAGCCGAATAAGATCCGGGCCCATCTCATGGACCGCGACGACACCGACACGCTCATCATGGACGACCACGTCAGCTTCATGATCGATTCCTTCAACGACGAGCGCCGGGGCTTCCAGTTCCGGGTCAATCCCATGGGCGTCCAGGCCGACGCCAACTTCAGCGAGCTCGAAGGCTACGAGGACTTCTCCTGGGACGCCATCTGGAAGGCGGCCGCCAAGATCACGGATTGGGGCTGGGCCGTCGAGGTGGCCATCCCGCTCGGCCAGCTCCGCTTCCGCAAATCCGAAGGGCCCCAGACCTGGGGCCTTTCGGCCGAGCGATCCTGGCCCCGCGACGCCCGCCACCGCATGACGTCCCACGAGCGCTCCCGGAACGTCAACTGCATCATCTGCCAGTTCAACAAGCTCACGGGCTTCGAGGGGATCACGCCCGGCCAGAACATCGAGCTGACGCCGACCGTCACGGCGGTCCGGACCGACGCGATGCCCTTCGAAGGCTACCCGGACGCCCCGCTCGAGCGCGGCGGCATCAAGGACGACTACGGCCTGACGGCCAAGTGGGGCATCACGCCCAACCTCATCCTCAACGGCACGGTCAATCCCGATTTCTCGCAGGTCGAAGCCGACGTCGCCCAGCTCCAGATCAACCGGCGTTTCGCCCTGTTCTACCCCGAGAAGAGGCCTTTCTTCCTGGAGGGGGGGGACTTCTTCCTGACGCCGCTCCAAGCCGTTTTCACCCGGACGGTCGCCGACCCGCTCTGGGGCACCAAGCTGACCGGCAAATCCGGCCGCACGGCCATGGGCGTCTTCGCCGCCCAGGACGAGATGACCAACCTCATCTTCCCGTCGAACCAGGGCTCGATGCAGGGCTCGCTCGACCAGTCGACCACGGGAGGCGTCTTCCGGCTCCGCCAGGACATCGGCCGGATGTCGACGCTCGGCGTCCTCTACACGGGGCGGATGGGGAACGACTACGGCAACCACGTCGCCGGCGCCGACGGCTTCTTCCGGCTCGACCAGAAGAACTCCGTCATCGTCCAGTTCCTCCACTCGGAGACGGCGTACCCGGACGCGGTCGCTTCGGACTACGGCCAGCGCGAAGGGCGCTTCGGCGGCAACGCCGTCAGCCTTCAGTTCCAGCACTTCTCCCGGTATTGGATCATCAACGCGATGTATGAAGACCTGTCCCCGGGCTTCAGGGCCGACTACGGCTTCGTGCCGCGCGTCGACACCCGGACGGCCACGGCGACCTTCTTCCGCCAGTTCTGGGGCAAGCCTAAGGGCTGGTTCAACCTCATCCGCCTCGGGGCGATGGGCCAGGCGGTCTGGGACCACGCCGGCACGCTGACCGACCGCGGCCTGATCCTCGGCCTGGCCTACCAAGGGAACCTGGAGTCCTTGGTCAACATCCACGCCAATTTCCTGCGGACCTTCTACGACGGCCAGTACTTCGACACCGCTTTCGGCCAAGCTATCTGCCGCATCAGGCCCTTCAGCGGGGCCGAGGCCGGCCTCCAGGCCACGGCCGGCCAGACCATCGACTACGCCAACGCGAGACTGGCCCATGGGCTGTCGGTCGGGCCCAACTTCTCGCTCAACATTTTCCGCCGGCTCAACGTCGTGGCCTCGCACGCCTACGAGCGGCTGTTCCTCCACGGCGACACCATCTACATCGCCAACCTGAGCCAGCTCAAGCTCGTCTGGAACTTCAGCGTCCGGTCCTTCGTCCGGGCCATCCTCCAGTACAGCGACCAGGAGCAGAATCCCGCCGCCTACGCGTTCCCGGTCGACTCGAAGAACCGCGGCCTGTTCACCCAGTTCCTGTTCTCCTACAAGCTCAATCCGCGGACGGTGCTCTTCCTGGGATATTCGGACAACTCGCTGGGCGGCGTCTTCGACAGCTGGCTCGGACCGGACCGTGTCGGCCTCACCCGGACCGACCGGACCTTCTTCCTGAAGATCGGCTACGCCTGGCAGATCTGAGCCGGCTTGCGGGGGGTGGTCAAGACAGGAGTCGCCCGGCTTCCCCGATCCGGCGGCGTACGGCCACGCCGTAGGGACAGGCCCTTTCGCAGGCCCCGCAGTCGCGGCAGGCCGCGGCCTTCTCTCCGCTTTTCAGCGAGGCGTAGAGGCTTCTGGCCCGATCGGCCTTCCCGTAACTTTCCGCATAGGCGAGGGCGCGGAGGATCGTCGCCGTGGCCACGCCGGACGGGCAGGCCCGGCCGCATCGGGCACAGCCGTGGCAATAATCGGCCCCGTTCTCGCGGACGAAGCGGGCCAGCGTCGACTTCTCCTCCGCGGCCAGCTTCGCTCCGGCCGCTCCCAGGTCCTCCTCCATCTGCCCGCGGTTGAGGATCTCGGTCAGGGCCGAGGTCACCCGCACGTCGCCGAGGACCCACTTCAGCATGGCCTGATAGACGGAGGCCGAGGCCGTCCGGTATTTCCCGAGGTCCTGGCGCCGGCCGCCGACCTTGAGCGTCTTCATGGCGATGACGCCGACGTCCCGGGAGTGCGCGAGCCCGATCAGGGCCCCGATGCCGCTCGCCGCGAGATAGTCGGGATAAGTCTCGACCTCGCGCTCGGGCTCCTGGATGTCGAACACGTTGTAGCCGACCTGGACCATGTCGTAGAGCCCGCAGGACACGGCCTTGCGGACGACCTCGTCCTGGTTGGCGTGGCAGGACAGGCCGCGGAACCGGTACGCGCCTTCGCGTTTCAGCCGATCAAAGGCCTCGAGGACACGCGGGTCGTCGAGGACGCCGGCCGATTCCGCGCCGTGGATCATGAGGACGTCGATCGTTGCGACGTCAAGGCGCCGGAGGCTCCCGTGGACGGATGCGGCGATGGTTTCCGGAGTGTCCCGCGGCGCGACGTGGAACTTGGTCGCGACGAGGAGCTTGTCCCGCCCGACGTCCTTGAGGAGCCGGCCGATCCGCCTCTCGGCGTTGCCGTTCTCGTAATTGTGGGAGGTGTCGATGTAGTTGACTCCCCGGTCGATGATGGCCCTGAGGAGGTCCGGATCGGGCAGGGGACTGCTACCGAGCGAGATCTCGGAAACGAGAAGGCCCGTCCGGCCGAGACGGCGATAGGCCATTTCGTCTTTGCCGACGGGGCCCGGGATCGCCTGTATCGGGCCGGACCACCCGGCCAGAGATGAACCCAGCGCGACCGCGCCCCCGGCCATCGTCTTGATGAACGTCCTTCGGTCTTGCGGCTTTCGCCTCATCGCTCTTCTCGCGGCGCCTCCAATCTAGCGGAGTCGCGGCCGGCGGTCAAGGCGGGGGTGAGTCCGGGGTTCGTCAGTATCGATAGCCGGCGACGAAAGCGAGGGCCGTGCTGTCCGCTCCGCCGATCCCGTTGCGCCGGGAGACATAGCCCCGGATCTTGATGTCCCTGAAGACGTAGAGGTCGATCCCGGCCTCGGCGAACCAAGCCGGCCCGGCCAGCGTCTCTTCGGCCGATCCTGTCTCGAACGACCTCGAGCCGCGGCCGATGCTCGCCCAGGCGTAGCTCACATCGGCGAAATACCGCCGCAGACCGGCCATCCAGGTGAGTTCTGACCCCGCTCCGGCGTCGGCCCAATAGGCCCTGACGTTCGGATACCAGGCCCCCCAATAAGCGGCCGCCGAGCCGGTCAGGACGAACGCGCCGGTCCCGAGCCGGCTCATCCTCCGGGCGCCCAGCGAAACCTCGTACCTCTCGAAAAGGGACTGGTAAACTTCGACGTGGACGGATGCGGACGGAACGAATTCGGCCTTCGGGGCGAAGCCCAGATCGAGGTAGCCGTAGGCCCCCCTCCATAGATGCGGGTAGGCCTCGAGGCCGATTTGATCGTCGTGACCGTCGGCCCGCCAGGACCGTCCGGCCTTGACGATGAGCTTGGCCCTGTCGGCGAAGACGTCGAAGAGCGCCGATAACCCCAGGTCGGAATAATCGGCCCGGCCGTCGCTCCAGTGCTCGTTCCGTCCGGCGAGCCAGATCTCGGACCGCCGGGCGAAAAGGGGAACGGCGCGGTCGAGGGCGCGGCTGAAGTCCCGGTTCTGCGGTTCGAGCTCGGCGGCTCGGGCGAGGTAACCCCGCGCTCGACCGTAATCCCCCTGCCAGAGTAGGACCGAACCGACGCGAAAGAGCGCCCCGGCGTGATCGGGATCGAGGTCGAGCGCCTTCCGGCAGAGGACGAGGGCCGCGTCGTATTCGCCTCTCCACGAGGCCAGGTCGGCTAATCCGGCAAGGGCGTCGGCGGAACGGGGCTGGAGTTCGAGGGCCTGTCGGAAGACCCGCTCGGCTCCTTCAAGGTCCTTGTGCCAGCAGAGCAGGCGGGCCTTGAAGACGAGCAAGTCGGCGTCGGCCGGGTGCTCGGCGAGCAGCGCTCCGAGGATCGCCTCGGCCTCGTCCCAACGGCCGGAGTAGGCGTAGGCCCGGGCCAGGAGGAAGCGGAGCTCGGCGTTCCCGGGATCGCCCTGGAGTGCATCGAGGGCGAGAGAGATGGCCTTCCCGTGGTCGCCCGAGAACAGGGCCTTCCGGACCTCGTCCCGGCCCTGGGCGAAACCCGCGGCTGCGGCCGCGAGGATCAGGCAGAGCCCGAGGGCGGCCGCCCGAAGTCCCCGCCGTTGCGCGATCATGGCGCCTGCCCCGCCTTGGCGAAGCCCCTCTTTTCCATCGCTCCCCATTCGTTCCGGCCTTTCAAGTAGTCGAGGACGCTCCATGCCCGGACGACGGCCAAGTACTGTCGATAAAAGAGGTTCTCGACGACGCCGGCTGCGGCCAGGATGAAGATATCGCGCGGCCTCGGGTAACGCTGGGAGGACAGTTCCTCGAGGAAGATGGCCAGCAGGGAGACGAAGGTGCCGTAGAAGACGGCCACGAAGAAAAAGGTCACGGCGAAAGGATAATCGACGTGCCCGAGAAGAACGTGGGTGGCGAACAGGCCATAGCCCAGGCACTCGATGAACGGCCCGGCCATCTCGAAGAGCGCATAGAAAGGCATGGCGAACAGGCCGGCCATTCCATAGCGCGGGTTGAAGAGCATCCGCCGGAAGCGGACCAGGGTCTGCATGAGTCCCCGGTGCCACCGGCTCCTCTGGCGGGCCAGGACCTTGAGATTCTCCGGCGCCTCCGTCCAGCAGATGGGGTCGGGGATGAACTGGATGCGGTAGGGCTTCCTCAGGTCGTGCATGTGCTTCTGCATGCGGATGACGAGGTCCATGTCCTCGGTGATGGAGGCGGTCCGGTAGCCGCCGCAGGCCAGGGCGATGTCCTTGCGGAAGAGCCCGAACGCCCCTGAGACGATCAGCGTGCTCCTCATCATGGCCATCCCCAGCCTGCCGCCCAGGAAGGCCCGGAGGTATTCGAGGATCTGGAAGCGGGCGATCCAGCTGCGGGGGATGCCGACTCCGACGACCCGGCCGTCCCGGATATCGCAACCGTTGCTCAGCCGGATGACGCCTCCGGCGCCGATCGTCCGCTCGGGGTCCTCGAGGAAGGGACGCACGACCTTGAGCAGGGCGTCCTTCTCCAGGATGGAGTCGGAGTCCACGGCGCAGAACAGAGGGTAGCGCGAGACGTTCAGTCCGGCGTTCATGGCGTCGGCTTTCTTGCCGTTGGCCTTGTCGACGACGGTCAGGGAGGGATGGACGGCCGACCGGTAGATGCCGCGGAGGGGTTTCGTCGTGAGCGAGCGGCGGAAGACGGTCCGAGCCGGCTTGAGGTCGAAGGCTTCGATGAGCCGGGCCAGGGTGGCGTCGGTCGAGCCGTCGTTGACGACGACCACTTCGAAGACGGGGTAACGGAGCGCGAGGAGCGAGCGGATGCTCTCGATGATGCCCGCTTCTTCATTGAACGCGGGGACGATGACGGAGATCGGGCGGACGATGGGCATGCGGAAGATCTCGCCGAAGCGGACGAAGGCGAGCATCCGGCGGTAGCGCAGGATCCCGACCAGCGAGAGGAGGCTGAACAGGAAGTAGAAGGTGTTGATGAAAAAGAAGTAGGTCAGGATGAGGCGCTCGATCCCGGTATCGAGGATCCGCAGGAGGTCCGGCATCACCCGCCTCCCGTCAGGATGACCGTGTCCAGGACCATTGTGGCCATATCGGCCGCGAACTTGTCCTCCTTCTGCCGGGAGACCTCCTGGAGCCGGAGCACGCCGACGAGGCCGAAGGCGGCCAGACCGTAGCCCGCATTGTAGCGGACGTGCCAGTTCGGGGAGAAAAGGGCCTGGGTCAGGAAGGGAAGCGTCTTCCAGTCCTGAAGGTAGCCCAGGCTCCGGATCGCCTGGGCCTGGACCGCCCAATCCGGATCGGCCGCCAGGGCGCTCAGGATCCGGGCGGAGGCCGGGACGAGCAGATGGCCCAGGGCCCGGGCCGTCCGGATGCGCAGCTCCTTGTCGGGGTGCCCGGCGAAGCGGACGATGTCGGCGTAGAGACCGCGGAGGAGGAGCCGTCCGGCCATTTCGACGAGCAGGGCGAGCTTCTCGGGAGGCAGCGGCCTGCGGAGGGAGGCCCTCACGAAGGGTTCGACGCGGTGGCCGAGGCTGTTGAAGATGTTGGAGTAGGAGTAGAGGTTCGGCTCGGGATCCTTCTCGAAATGATCGAAGATGACGGACAGCGTGTCCTGCGTGGCGATGCCGGTCAGGGCGTTGAGCACCGTGAGCCGGACGACCGGTTGGTCGTTGAGGAGCTTGATCAGGTGGACTTCCTCCTCGGGGCGGGAGAAGTCGACGAAGAGGCGGACGTTCTGGAGCCGGGTCGAGAGCCTCGGCGACCCGAGCTCGCGCAAGCACCTGTCTCGGATCGTCCGCTCGAAGATGGTCCTGAGCGGCTCGAGCGCGCTTCCGACAAGGGCCTCGCGGTAGGCGACGAGCAGTTGCTTGAGGACGCGCGTCCGGGAGCCGTGCTTTTGGGCGAAGGCCCGGGCCGCCCCTTCGGCGTCGGGAGCGGTCAGGACTTCGAGGAGGTTTTGCTCCATGCCCTCGTAGACCGCCCGGTCCCTTGTCTCCCGGCTTTCGACGATCAGGCGCCGGGACAGGATGAACAGGAAGAGCAAGCCGGACAGCAGGAGCAGGTACGAGAAGCTATAAAGGACGATGGTCGGCTTCATGGCCGCACGACTCCCGCATGATCTTCTTGACCTTGGCGACGAGGATCCGGGGCGAGAACGGCCTGATGATGTAGTCGGCCCCCGCGTCGAGGCTCTTGACGATGGTTTCCTCGTCGTCGAGCGACGACAGCATGAGAACGGGGATGGCCGTCGTCTCCGGGGCCCGCTTCAGCTGGAAGAGGACTTCGAAGCCGTCCATTCCGGGCGCGGCGGCGTCGATGATGAGCAGGTCGGGCCGGCCGTCCCGCGCCCGAGCCAGTCCGTCGCTTCCGCCCGAGACCTTTTCGACGATGATGTTCTCCTTCCGCAGGAAATGGGAGATGATATTCCGGGTCGTCGGGTCGTCGTCGACGAGCAGCACTTTGGGCGTCGCCCGGCGCAGGCCGGCCCGGGAAGCCGGGGCCCTGCGGCCGCGCGGTTTTCCGCCTTTCTTGACGTCCATGCCTTCGGCTCCCTTTCTTCCGAATCCCGCCTTCCCGCCAGGTTAGGGTGGTCCTTTTGCGAAGGGGATAAAGCCCCTCTACGCCGCGTCCATCCTACCCGGGAGGCGTGGTCCTCGGCTATCGCTTGCGGCGGGGAAAGGGAGGGTGATTTTCGGCCCCGGAGGGCCGTCGCCGCGGAGAGGGCGGCCTCACCCCTCCCGGCGAAGCTGGACAGGACCCGCCCTATCTGTTACATTTCCCCCAGTCGTCTTCCCTGAAAGGAGTCCCGTCATGAAGAGATCCCCGCTCGTCACCGTCCTCTCCGTTCTGGCCTTGGCCGCCCTGGCCGTCGCCTTACCCGCCCAGACCGAAAAGAAGCCCGATATCGTCGGCACGTGGACCGGCTTCGCCATGGCCGACGGCGCCCGCCTCGACATCACCTTCGTCTTCGCCAAGAGCGAGACCGGCTACACGGGCAAGCTCAGCGACGCGTCTGGCATGGTCCCCGAATCGCCGCTGCGGGAGATCGTCTTCAAGGACGGCAAGCTCGCCTGCGAGTTCGACCTGGACATGGGCGGGACCGCGACCCTGATCAGGTTCGAGCTCGCCCTCGAGAACGACGTCCTCAAGGGGCTCTGGTTCGACCCCGAAGGCAATTCGGATACGATCGAGCTCACCCTCCAGAAGTGACCGGGGCCTCCGCCATGAAGAGAACCGCCCTCGTCCTCTGCCTTTCGATCCTCACCGTCACGGCCTGCGGCCGGAAAGCCGCGGAGAAACCCGTCATGGACAATCCCTTCTTCTCGGAATTCGCGACGCCGTTCGGCGTGCCGCCGTTCGACGCGATCGCGCCGGAGCACTACGTTCCGGCCTTCGAGCGCGGCATGGCCGAACAGAAGCAGGAGATCGCGGCGATCACGGCCGACGCAGGGCCGGCGACCTTCGCCAACACCGTCGAGGCCCTGGAGCGCAGCGGCGCCCTCCTCGCCAGGGTGTCCGGCGTATTCGGCAACATGACCTCCTCGCACACGAACGAGGCGCTCCAGAAGATCGACAAGGACATGGCCCCCCGGCTGGCCCAGCACGGCGACGACATCGCGCTGGACGCGGCCCTCTTCGCCCGGGTCAAGGCCGTCTACGACGGCAAGGGCACCCTGACGCTCTCGCCCGAAGAGGCCCGGCTCCTCGACGAGACCTACAAGGACTTCGTCCGCGGCGGCGCCGCGCTTCCGGCCGACAAGCAGGCCCGGCTGAGGCAGATCAACGAAGAGCTGTCGGTCCTCTCGGTCCAGTTCGGCGAGAACGTGCTCAAGGAGAATAACCGCTTCGAGCTCGTCATCGACGCCGAGACGGACCTGGCGGGTCTTCCCCCGGCCGTCGTGGCCGGCGCGGCCGACGCCGCCCGGGAACGCGGCAAGCCGGGCCGGTGGGTCTTCACCCTGCACAAGCCGAGCCTCATCCCGTTCCTGCAGTTCTCCGGGAAGCGCGAGCTGCGGGAGAGGATGTTCAAAGCCTACGTCGACCGGGGCGCCAACGGCGACGAGCTCGACAACCGGGCCCTGGCCTCTAAGATGGCGGTCCTGAGGGTCGAACGGGCCAACCTCCTGGGCTACAAGACCCACGCCGACTACGTCCTCGAAAAGAACATGGCCAAGACGCCCCAGGCCGTTTACGATTTTCTGAACCGGCTCTGGACGCCGTCGCTCGTCCGGGCCAAGGCCGAGGCGGCCGATATGCAGGCGATGATCCGGGCGGAGGGCGGCGGCTTCGAGCTCGCGCCCTGGGACTGGTGGTATTACGCGGAGAAGGTCAAGAAGGCCAGGTACGACCTCGACGATACGGCCCTGCGGCCTTATTTCCAGCTGGAGAACGTCCGCGACGGCGCCTTCACGGTCGCCGGCAAGCTCTACGGGATCACGTTCGCCGAACGCTCCGACATCCCCAAGTACCACGAGGACGTCCGGGTCTACGAGGTCAAGGACGCCGACGGCTCCCACCTGGCCGTCCTGTACGTCGATTACTACCCCCGCGCCTCCAAGCAGGGCGGGGCCTGGATGAGCAACTTCCGCGAACAGTCGATCCGCGACGGCAAAGACATCCGTCCCGTCATCGTCAACAACGGCAACTTCTCGAAGCCGACGGCCGGGGAACCGGCCCTCATCAGCTACGAGGAGGCCCTGACCCTGTTCCACGAGTTCGGCCACGCCCTCCACGGCATCCTGGCCCGCGCGAAGTACGAGAGCCTCTCGGGCACCAACGTGCCCCGCGATTTCGTCGAGCTCGGGTCCCAGATCATGGAGAACTGGGCCGCCGATCCCGAGGTCCTGAAGATGTACGCCCGGCATTACAAGACGGGCGAGCCCATCCCGGATGCGCTCCTCGAGAAGATGCAGAAGAGCAAGTTCTTCAACCAGGGCTTCGATACGGTCGAGTACCTGGCCGCCTCCTTCCTGGACATGGACTGGCACACGCTCGAAGCGTCCGTCGAGCCCGAGCCGGCGAAGTTCGAGGCGGAATCCATGGCCCGGATCGGTCTCATCCCCGAGATCGTCAGCCGTTACCGGAGCCCCTATTTCACCCACATCTTCAGCGGCGGCTACTCGGCCGGCTACTACAGCTACATCTGGGCCGAGGTCCTGGATGCGGACGCCTTCCAGGCCTTCAAGGAGACGTCCCTCTTCGACCGGGCCACGGCGGAGTCCTTCCGGAAGAACGTCCTGGAGCGCGGCGGGACGGAGGACCCCATGGTCCTCTACACCCGCTTCCGCGGCCGGGAGCCGAAGATCGAGGCCCTGCTCAAGAAGAGGGGATTGGACTAGGCTCGCGGGCCGTGGTATAAATCGCCCATGATCGGCAACGTCTACGACGAACTGAAAGAGCGCGGTTTCGTCGCCCAGGTGTCGGATGAGGCCGCCGTCCGCAAGATGCTCGGCGGGAACTCGGTCACGTTCTACGTCGGGTTCGACAGCACGGCCACGAGCCTCCATGCCGGCAGCCTCGTGCCGATCATGGCCATGGTCCATCTCCGGCGGGCCGGCCACCGGGCCATCGCCGTCGTCGGCAGCGGCACGACCATGGTCGGCGATCCCAGCGGCAAGACCGAGATGCGCCCGATGCTCGACGAATCGATCATCCGCGCGCAAGGCCAGGCCATCCACATCCAGCTATCGCGCTACCTCCGCTTCGACGGGGCCAACGCCATCGCCGTGGACAATGCCGACTGGCTTCTGCCGCTGAACTACATCGCCTTCCTGCGCGATATCGGGCGGCACTTCAGCGTCAACCGCATGCTGGCCGCCGAGGCCTACAAGCTCCGTTTGGAGAAGGGACTGTCCTTCATCGAGTTCAACTATCAGCTCCTCCAGGCCTACGACTTCCTGACCCTCTACCGGAAATACAGCTGCACCCTGCAGATGGGCGGTGACGACCAGTGGGGCAACATCCTGGCCGGCGTCGACCTCATCCGCCGGGTCGAGGGCGGCACGGCCGAAGCCCTGACCTTCCCGCTGTTGACCACGGCCTCGGGGGCCAAGATGGGCAAGACGGCCCAGGGCGCCGTGTGGCTCGACGCGGGCCAGTTCAGTCCCTACGATTTCTTCCAGTACTGGGTCGACTGCGACGACCGGGACGTCGGCCGTTTCCTGCGCATCTTCACCCTCCTGCCGCTCGACGAGATCGCGCGCCTGGAGGCCCTCAAGGACGGCGAGATCAATGAGGCCAAGAGGATCCTGGCTTTCGAGGCGACCAAGATGACCCACGGCGAGCTCGAGGCCGAAAAGGCCAAAAAGGCCGCGTCCGCGGCTTTTATCAAGGTCGATGATGCCCATCTCGGAGCTTCGAGCGATAACGTCGCCCTGCTGCCCACGACGGCCGTGCCGCGCTCGCGGCTCGAGGAGGGCATCTCTCCGGCCGGCCTGTTCACCGAAGTCGGCCTGACGCCCTCCCGCAAGGAGGCCAAGAGGATGATCGAGCAGGGTGGGCTCTACGTCAACGACGGGCGCGTCGACTCCGTCGAGCGCCTCGTTTCGGTCAAGGACCTGGGCCCCGGCGGCGACATCATCCTCAAGGCCGGCAAGAAGAAGGTCCACCGCATCGTCCCCGCTTGAACGCGGCGCCGGCCCAGAATCCCTTTGCGTCGGCCGGGCCGATTGTGGTTAACTAAGGGGTCTTTCCGGAGAATCCAAGGAGAATGAGATGAAACAAGCACTCGCGATCATCCTGGCCGGGGCCCTGGCCGCCTCGGCCTGCGCCTCGAAAGCCGAAGAATTCGCCCTCAAGGAAGGCACTCCCGCCTTCGCGTTGGCCAAGGACCTGGCCGCGGTCATCCCCGCCCTCGGCCCCGACAAGACGACCGTCATGGTCAAGGCCAAGGGCTTCACCATCACGTCCGCCGAGGTCATCCAGGCCATCCGGGACAACCTGGGCACGCGGACCGACGGGCTCAAGCAGGTCGACGCCGGTCAGCTGAAGCAGATCCTCGAGCGGGGCGCGAACACCCTGGCCGAGCGCAAGCTGCTCCTGGCCGCCGCGAAGGAGGCCAAGGCGGTCGTCCCGGACGGAGATCTCGAAACGGCCCTCCAGTCCGAATACAGCCAGGCCGGAGGAGAACAGACTTTCCTCGAGGAGATCAAGAAGGCCGACATCTCGATCGACCACGTCAAGACGAGCATCGGGGAAACGCTCCTCATCAATGCCTACCTCAAGGGCATCGTCGAAGGCGGGGCCAAGGTGGCCGAAGCGGACGTCCGCAAGGCCTACGACGAGGCGGCGCAGACCGACCAGACAGCGTCGGTCCGCCACATCCTATTCCTGACCCAGGGCAAGACCGACGCCGAGAAGGCCGAGATCCGCACGAAGGCCGAGGGCGTGCTGGCCAAGGCCCAGGCCGGCGAGGATTTCGTCGAACTGGTCAAGCAGTATACCGAGGACCCCGGCTCCAAGGACAACGGCGGCCTCTACGAGAACTTCCCCCGCGGGCAGATGGTCAAGCCCTTCGAAGACGCCTCCTTCTCCCTGCCCGTCGGCGGACTGAGCGGCCTCGTCGAAACTTCGTTCGGGTATCACATCATCAAAGTCGTCGAGCGCAAGAAGGAATCCCGCACCTTCGAGGAGGCACGGGCCGAGATCGAATCGCGGCTCCAACAGTCCAAGCAGGGGACCCTGGTCCAGGACACCGTCCAGGCGCTCAAGGACAAGGCCAAGGTCGAGCTGATCAAGCTCTAGTCTCCCGGGCCGTCCGCCCCGGGGATGAGAAAGCCGGTTTTCCGTCACCCCCCGAGAGGGGGGTCTCTGACCGGCGAATTCCCCTCTACCGGGGATTGCCGGGAGCGTTCGCCGGCCTCAAACTGGTATAAGGACGCGTGTCTCCGGACCCGCGTCCAAGCTCTCGCGCATTTCGAGGAGGAACTATGAAGAGAATCACGCCACTGCTTTTAGCCGCGGCCTTCGTCGGGCTCCTGGTCCTGCCCCGGCCGGCCGCCGCCGACGTCCAGTTCGGGATCAAGGCCGGCGGCAACATGGCCCGACCGACCGGCGCCGACGCCGACGACCCGCTGGCGACCCTGAAGTCCCGGGTGGGTTTCACGGGAGGCATCTTCCTGGCCTTCAACTTCGGCCGCGTCGTCACCATCCAGTCCGAGATCCTGTACACGATGAAGGGCGCCACCTACGTGGCCCTCGACGACAGCTACACAGACAAGCTCTCCGCCGACTATATCGAGATCCCCCTGCTTCTCAAGTTGAGGATCCCCACGCCGGTCGTCCAACCCTTCGTGTTCGCCGGCCCGTCCGTGGGCTTCAAGCTCAAGGAGAAGCTGGAGTCCAACGGCGTGCCCTTGGATGAGACGATCCTCAAGAACAACGACTACGGCGCCATCTTCGGGGCCGGACTGAACGTGGGGCGGAACTTCATGGTCGACGTCCGCTACAGCCTGGGCCTGCAGAAGGTCATCTCCACGTTCGAGGGCGACGTCGAACCGGACTTCAAGAACGGCGTCTGGTCGGCCAGCATCGGCATCGCGTTCTGAGCCGGCCGCTCACTCCGTGACATCGAAGGCGCCTCCGCCCGCGGAGGCGCCTTTTTTTATCCCCGCCCTCAGCGGATGTACAGATAGATGTAGTGGGTCCCGCCTTCCTCGTCCTCGACCGTCTCGACCCTGATCTGCTTCGCTTCCCAGCCCGGCATCGCGTAATTGTGGCAGACGACCCGGCTTTTCGGCCGGAGCTGGGCCTCGAGGATGGGGCGCATGAGGGCGTTCGATTCCGGGAGCAGGTAGAGGCTGACGACCGTCGCCTCGGTGATGTCGGCCTTGGTGGCGTCCATGCCGAGGAAACGGACCTTGTCCGCGACCCCGGCGGCCGCGGCGTTGCGCTCCGATTCCTCGATCATGGCCGTGTCGATGTCGATGCCGACGCCCCGGGCCCCGTAGCGGCGGGCCGCCGTGATGACGATGCGGCCGTCCCCGCAGCCGATGTCGTACAGGATGTCGCGGCCCGTCACGGCGGCGAGCTCGAGCATCCGGTCTACGACCGGGGCGGGCGTCGGGACCCAGGGGGCGAGATCGACGGCGTCGTCCCGGCCGTGGGAGCCGAGAAAGAGGTCGATCGTCTCGCCTTCGTCGTAGCGGAAGGAATACGGGCTGCCGGGGTCGAGCGAATAGACGGCGTCCTTCTCGCCCGTTGCAAACTCGACCTCGAGCGCCTCGGACGTCCGGAAGCGGTCGATGGCGCCGGCCGCGAGCTCGCGGGTCTCGATGGCCGCGGGGTTCGCGATCGGATAGATCCTGTAGGTGACGGCGCGGTCCGTGACGTTGCGGACGGTCGTCTCCTTGAGATCGAGGTCCGCGGCCGTCGCGACCGCCAGAGGAGGAGGGGGCTCCGGCCCCGGCCGGGAGCACGCGGACGTGACGAGCGCGGCGAGGACGGCGGCGAGAACGGCGCCGCGGGCGAGCCGGGTTCTGGGCGTCATGGGGCACCTCCGGGACGCGATCATTCTAGCAGAATCGATCCGTGCGGCGAAGCGTGTTGCGGCAACGTGATAATTTCCGCTTTGGGCAACGTGATTATTTCCGCTTTTTTGGGCTAAGGTACTCCTTCGACAAGAAGGAGGACCGGCCCCGTGAGAGAGGAACTGATTACGTTGACCAAGAAGGAACATGAA
>JBGSUG010000157.1:0-5949 GCA_041736225.1 Candidatus Aminicenantales bacterium
CGCCCCCCCCGACGGCGGCGACGGCGGGCGGCGCGGCGCGTTGGTGTCCATCGGCGCCTATTTTACCTCAAAAATCGGAGAACGTACCTGAGGGGCATGTCCCCGGCTCGATCCCCGCTCAGTCCCGCGGTCATCTCCCATGAATAAAAACGAGGACCCGCGCTCGGCGCGCGAGTCCCCTACCCAACAGGAGGTTTATGGGCGGTGGGCGGATTTCCGCGGATAAGCCGGGGCGAGCGATCTCCGTCCCGGATAGGCCAGGACCGGGAAGCCCGGCACGTAGGGGAAGAAAAAGCCGGCCATGGTCATCGGGACGACGCTTCCGCGAAGCCGCCGACCGGTGATAACCGCGGCCAACTGGGTGATCGGCGACGCTCCGGGCCTGACGGAGATCCGGAGCGTCTTTATCCGCGAAGCGCCGAGCCGGGCGCTCTCACCGTGCTTATCGTTCTTTGGGTTGGCCACTTTCTGTCTCCATCCATATAGACGAACCGACGTGAGGAAAAGTTGCAGATCGGGTGCTTTCGTGATCCTATTTCCGTAAATTCCCGATCGCCGAATTGGCGCGAAACGGGGGGATCGGATTTTCGTGTTTTCGGCCCCGAAAACAGCGAAAATCGCCCGTTTTTTTCACACTTTTGGCAGGCAAGTCGTTTTAATTCTACGGGATAGCTTGGTCCGACCCCGACTAGAACCGACCCCCGACCCCGACTAGAACCGACCCCGACTAGAACCGATGGTTGTAGCCGACCTTGAAGAAGAAGCCGCGGGCCATCTGGCGGAAGCGCCCGCTCTCGGCGAAGCCCGGCAGGCTCTCGTCCCATTCGACCTTCTCCAGGGCCGAGCCGTAGCCCAGATGGACGACCGTGCCGGGGATGTAGGTGAACGACACCAGCCCGTCGAGCGTCATCCGCTTATAGAAGTTGTTGTACTCGACGATGCCGCGCAGGAACAGGTACTTGTTGATCTGGAACGTGTTCCGGCTCCGGAGGATCAGGTAATCGTACACCTTCTCCCTGTCGAGCGTCCGGTAGAAATCGACGTAGCTCAGGTTGACGATGAAGTCGAGCTGGTCGATGGGCTGGTAGCGCAGGGCCGCCGTGGCCGTCGTCCCGTAGCCCTGGAAGGGATCGTCCGGGTCGTAGAAGATCTTGTCCATCCGCCGGACGCGCGCCTGGGCGTAGATCGATTTCGCCAGCTGGGTCTCGAACATGACGCCGTAACCGTTGTCGCTGAAGCGCTGGCCCGCGTAGACCTCGCTGACGAGCAGGCCGTCGAAACGGACCATGGTGTTCCGGGGCAGGTAGAACCGGAGCACGAAGACGTTAGTCGACTCCCACATATTGTAGATCGTGTCGTAGAGGTGGGCGCCCCAGTAGAAGGGCTGGATCCTCTGGAAGAACTTCGACTTCGGAAAGAAGGTGTACATGCCGAAGGTCATGGCCTGGCGCAGCCCGGTCCGGGTGAGGAAGCCCGAGTCGGCCCGGAAGCCCTCGGAGATGTCATGGTAGCCGAGGTCGATGTAGACCTTGCGGTTGGAGTAGTTGTAGTTGAGCGACAGGGCGTGGTCGGAGGCCGTCGTCTCTTCGCCCGGGTCCCGGGTGAACGAACCGAAGAGATGGAACGATGTCGTCTGGGTCGGGCTAAGCCGGAAGCGGCCGTCGACCCCTCCGACCCGGTTGAAGCCGGAGCCGTACTCCCGGCCTGTGTAGAAGGCGCCGATGAAGGCGTCGTCCTTGAGCGTGTGCTTGTAGCGGGCGATCATGATGTCGGGGTGCCGGTCGGTCTCCTCAACGGTGCCGAGATCGTCCTGGGCGTAGATCGCGGCCACCGTGTCGCGGGGCGTGACCTTGCCGGTCAGCTTGAAGCCGAAGTTCGGATCGACGATCGTCCGCGTGTAGACGAGGGAATAGAGAGGTGCGTCCTCCATCGCCCCGCCGAACTGCCACAGGTCGCTGCCCTCGAGGAAGAACGGCCGTTTCTCCTCGTAATAGAGGGAGTAGCGCTGGTTGAAATCGATCTGGCCGGCGTCGGCCTCGACCTGGCTGAAGTCGGGATTGTAGGTGCCGTCGAGAGTCAGGTCGGACGTGATGCCGAGCTTCCCCGTCAGGCTGACGTCGTCGATGTCGAGGTCCCTGTTCCGGACGAGCCGGCCTTCGCTCGCCTCGGTCGCTTCCTGGGTCCGCCCGAACGTGAAGGCGGGCAGGAGCTCGACGACGCGCTCGTACTTGAGGCCCGAGATCCGGAACGGCTGGGCCTGGCCCAGGAGCGAGCCGTAGTTCGGATCGATGGGCGGGAAGCTCACCTGCTCGGAGGTCCGGGTGAAGAAGCGGATGAACAGGATGCGCCAGGTCAGGACGTCCTTGTTCGGGAAGCGGATGCTCTGCAGCGGGATGCGGGCCTCGACCGTCCAGCCCTTGTCGTCGATCGCGCCCTTGCTGTACCAGACGGCGTCGAAGCTCGTCTCCAGGTTGCCCTGGACGTTGACCATGCCGTCGCCCTGGATCCCCAGAGGGTTGACGATGAAGGCGAAGGCGCTCTGGCGGTCGTTGAAGGTGTCGATGTTGATGAAGGCCAGGTCGTCCTGGAAGACGTTGTCGCGCTTGCTGACGGCGGCCTTGATCTTGGCCGGCTCGCTGTCGAAGCAGCGGAAGGCGAAATAGAAGTTCTCGGCGTCGTAGGCGATGTAAGCCTCCGTCCGCTGGGAGGCGTCCTTGTTGTAATCGGGCTTGAAGGTCTTGAAGCCGTCGAATTTGAGTCCGGTGGCCCAGGCGGGATCGTCGAGGACGCCGTCGACGACCGGCGCTACGGTTGCCTTGACGAGGACGGGCGGGTTGTCCTCGGACGGACCTCCCGGCGGCGCGGCGAAAGCGGCGAGACCGGAGATGGTCAGCGCGAAGGCCAGGAGGAGAGCGGGGGCAGTCAGGATTCTCTTCAATGCGGACTCCGTACTCGTTCTGGACATAACTGGACCGTCTTGCTTAAATACGGACGGCCCCGCCCGAATGTTCCTATGGCGAGCAAAACAGGAATAAAATGGGGACGTTGAAGTAAAATATATTCGGAAATGTCCCCATTTTCAGGAAGTTTGCCCCGGGCGAGGCCGTCTAACAGGCAGAAGGAGCGAGAAGATGAAAAAGCCGGCTTTTTGCGCCAAGTCCGCCATTTCCGCCGTCCTGCCCCTCCTGGTCCTGCTCGCCGCCCTCCCCGCCTGCAAGACCGGGGTCGCGGACGACGTCCCCGGTGAATTCACCTACCGCGGCACGGCCGTCCACCCGGCCGCGGTCGGCGCCCTCTACCGGTCCGCCACGGGCCAGCTCGACCTGGCCGCGTTCAAGACGAATTTCGAGGCCCGGCAGTGGGAGGACCAGTTCGGCTGGTGGGTGACCGACCTCGAGGAGGACCCGGTGAGCGGCCGGTCGCCCTTCTTCGCCTACGCCGCTTTCGCCGGCCCGGTCACCGGCGGCGCCGAGCTCTATGTCCTCTCGATCGCCCTCAACGCGGGAGAGCCGGCCGACGTCAACAACATCCTGCTCATCCAAAAGTCCGGCCCCTGGCTCGGCCTGATCCGGTCGTGGGAGGAGGGCAGCGCCTGCGACGGCGGCATCCTCACGCCGCGGATGGACGGCGACAATTTCCTCTACTCCCGGGAGCTCACGCCGGGCGGCCTTCTCGAACTCGCCGCTGTGCGGCTCGAACTCAACGCCCACGAGGACCTCGAGGCGACGAGCGAGAGCTGTTTCGCCGCCGCGAACTTCGTCTACAACCTGACCCAGGACCGCCAGGACCTCGTCTCGGTCCGACTCTACGACGAGCCGGCCGTGGACGAGAAAGGCCGGACGGAGAGATTCCGCTTCCAGTCCTGCTTCAACCGGATCTTCAACGAGTACCTCGAGCGCGGCAAAACGGCCCTCACCCCCGCCGAGGTCGACGAGTTCGCCGTCCGGTTCCGGGACGAATGCATGAATCCGGGCGGGGCGATCCCTGCGCCGGTCGATAGGTAGCTCGAGGCTGGGCCCGCAGCCGCTTTCAGGGCGTTTTGACCGAGAACAGATCGGCGGCCGAGGCGTTCTCGGCGACCTGCATCGGGCTCTTCGCGCCCGGGATGACGGACGTCACAACCGGATCCCGGAGGCACCAGGCCAGGGCCCAGCGCGTGCGGGAGACGCCGGGCGGCAGCTCTTCGTCGGCCAGCTTTTCCGCCTCGCGGACCCGGCGGGCGATCTCCGCGGGCCCGAGTTTCGAACGGTAGTCGTCGGGCCCGAACTTGTCCATGGGCTCGTACTTTCCGGTGAGCAACCCGCTCGCCAGCGGCACGCGGGCCAGGACGCCCAGCCCGTAGCGGCGCGCGTGGGGGAAGACCTCGGATTCGGCCCGTAGGTCGAGGCGGTTGTAGACGACCTGGAGGACGCCGTAGCCGCGGCCGAAGGCCTCGCGGGCCTGGACCTCGCTTCCGGCGCCCCGGATGGATACGCCGAGGTTGCGGACCATCCCGGAGCGGCGGGCTTCGTCGAGGGCTTGCCTGAGCCCGTCGTCGAGGAAGGCCTCGTCCGTCCCCGAGTGGAACTGGTAGATGTCGATCCTGTCGGTCCGCAGGGCCCGGAGCGAGGCGATGAGCTGGGCTTTGACTTCTTCCGCCCCGAAGCGGTCCGTCCGGTCCATGAAACCGTGGAAGGCGTGGCCGAACTTGGTGGCGACGATCCAGCGGTCCCGGTCGTGCCGTGACAGGTAGTCGCCGACCAGGCGCTCGGCCAGGTGGTCGCCGTAACACTCGGCGGTGTCGATGAGGTTGATGCCGGTCTCGGCCGCCTTGTCGAGGATGGCGTCGACCTCGGACTGCCCGAAGGTTTTGCCCCACTCCCCGCCCAGCTGCCAGGTGCCGAGCCCGACGACGGAGACTTTGAGGCCCGTCCGGCCCAAGGTGCGGTATTTCATGGATCCCTTAGCCCACCTTATATTAGTCGGGCGAACGCCGGCCGTCAAGAAAACCGCCGCATCGCGGACGCAACCTTCCGGCGGGCCCGGCCGTTAGATGAGGCGTGGATGTTAAAATTTTAGCAGAACAGCTTGACAGGCCCCGCCGCGGATGCTAATATTTTAGCATGCTAATTATTTAGCACAGAAATCGGGGCCCCCGGGGCCCGACGGAGCCGCGCATGAAGAACGACAGGAGCCTGAGCCGGCGGGAACGCCAGATCATGGATATCGTCTACGAGATGAAGGAGGTCTCGGCCCTCCAGGTGATGGAGCGCCTGCCCTCGCCGCCTTCCTACTCGGCCGTCCGGGCCCTGCTCAAGGTCCTCGAGCAGAAGGGCCATCTCTTCCACCGGCAGGACGGCCCCCGTTACGTCTTCACGCCCCGACTGCCCAAAGACAAGGCACGCAAGAGCGCCCTCAGCCACCTCATGAGGACGTTCTTCGACGGCTCGACCGAGAGCGTCGTGGCCGCCCTGCTCGACATCTCCGAAGACAACCTCTCCGAAGAGGACTACCGCCGGCTGACCGAGCTCATCGAAAAGGCCCGCACGGAAGGACGTTAGAATGGTCGGGTATCTCCTGAAGACCACGGTCGTCCTGACCCTGGCCCTCCTCGCGACCGTGGCGGCGAGAAGGCGCTCGGCCGCGCTCCGGCACTTCATCCTCTCCTTCGCCCTCGTCGGGCTGCTCCTTCTCCCCGCCCTCTCGCTCGTTCCGTTCGGCTGGCGGACGTCCCTGATCCCGGCGGGACCCGCCGCGGACGGGATTTCGGGCGATGCCGGAACATCGCGGCCCGGGCCCGTCCGTTTTAAAGGTCCGGGCGCTTCGTCGAACGAAAGCGACAGCCCGTCGGAAAACATAGAAGCCGTCGTATCGATCCCGTACGGGGCATCGGCGCTCGAAGCGCGGACCGACGGCGAGGCCGCTCCCGCGTCCCCGACGGCCAAAGGGGCGATGCGGACGGCCGGGCCC
>JBGSUG010000171.1:0-2318 GCA_041736225.1 Candidatus Aminicenantales bacterium
CTAGCTCCCCGGCCCCCCGGGAACCAGTTCACCCGGTTCCCCCCGCTGCGCGGGTCCCCTCTCCACTACGGGGATCTTCGAGGCGAATTCCCTCTCCGCCTCGTGAGGGACGCCCGGAAGAGAGAGAATAAACTAAAAAAAAAGGCCGCCCCGGGCGGGGGCGGCCCTCGTTCGTTATCCGATCCGGGATCACTTCACGACGAAAGCCATGCGGGCTTCGCCCTTCTTGCCGGAAACCTTGTCGGCGATCGTGGCCACGAGGCCGTACTTGCCCGCGGGCAGGGGCATCTTCTCGGTGCTCAGGACCGTGCCCTTCTCGTCCATTTTCTGGAGGGTCTGGACGAGCGGCAGGGGCTGATTGACGAAGTAGGTCTCGTAGCCCTGGGACGCCCACTTGATGGCGGTCTTGCCGTCCCCGTCCTGGACTTCGAAGTTGACTTCGAGGTCCAGCACCGGCCGCGGTGCGGCGGGATCCTTGAAGGCGGCGCCGAGGACGAAGAAGAAGACCTCGAGGTCCTGGCCGGTCGCGATCTCGCCGCTGACGTTGGCGACGAACTTGATCGCGCCCCAGGTGAAGAAGCCGCGGTGGAGCGTCGGGCGCTGATCGGGCTCGACCTGTTCCATGCCGGTCACGATGACCGGATCGGTCGGCACCAGGGCGGCTTCGTAGGATTCGGGGCCGTTCAGGGTCACGTCGGTGTAGGCCACGCTGAGCTTCTTCATGTCGGGGGAGCTGAGGACCAGAGCCAGCGTGTACTGACCGGTGGGCATGCCCAGGCCGAAGGAATACCAATCCTCTTTCTCGGCGCCGTATTCGGCGCCGGGGATCGTCAACGCGACCTGGGACTTGCCGCCCATCTTGGGGGCCATGGTGCCGTCGGCGGCCGGCTGGAAGAACTGGAAGAAGGCGACGAGGTTCGCCTCCATGTCCCCCGTACCGGAAGCCGCGGGCGCGTAGCCGAGGTCGGCATTCTTGATCTTGAGGAAGAAGACGGGATAGTTGTTGTTCCCCTGGGCCGGGAGCACGAGCTGTTTGAAGAAGCTGAAGGGGATATCCTGACGACCCTGCCGGGTGGCCAGGCCTTCCTGGATCACAGCCGCGATCTCTTTGGGCAATCCGGACTTGGCCGGGGCCTTGGCCGCCACCTTGGCGTCCTGCTTCTTGCCTTGGATTCCGGGCGCCGCCTGCACGGAAACGGTGACGATGCCGATCACGAATAGGAACGCGAGCGCGGCCGCGAACGTTCTGGAAGTCTTCATTTTTCCTCCTGACATTTTCATCTCATTCACTTCCGCTTTCTACTAGAGCAATTCTCATGCCAACTTTCCCGGCAGGAGCGCCCTCTCTCTCAGGGATGCCCGGCGGTCGGCGTAAAGGATTTTTACAGTCCTTGCGCGTTCCGCGCCGCGGCTTCCGGCGAGGCGGAAAGGATGAGTAATATATCAAATTTCATTTATTTTTCAATTCCCGATAGGCCCGCACGGCGTCGAGATGTTCGCCGAGAGTCCGGCTGAAATTGTGGCGGCCGTCGCCGCGGGCGACGAAGTAGAGATATTTCGCCGCCGCGGGATGGAGGGCCGCGTCGATGCTCGATTTCCCGGGATTCGAAATGGGGCCCGGCGGAAGGCCGGCGTGGAGGTAGGTGTTGTAGGGAGAAGGGAACGTGAGGTCGCGCAGGAGGAGCCGGCCCGTGTACCGGCCTTCGCGCTTGAGGGCGTAGGCGACGGTCGGATCGCAGTCGAGCTTCATGCCGATCCTCAGCCTGTTGTGGAAGACGGCCGAGACGAGCGGCCGCTCTTCGGGGACGGCCGTTTCCTCCTCGATGAGCGAAGCCAGCGTTACCGCCTCCCGGACGCTCAGCCCCAGCTCCGCGGCGTGCCGGCGGCGGCTCTCGTCGAAGATCCCGCGGAAGCCGTCGATCATGGCCGCGACGACGTCGGACTCGGTCGCGCCGCGCGGCAGGTGGTAGGTGTCCGGGAACAGGTAACCTTCGAGGTCCCGGGCCCGGGAGTCCCATTCGGCCGCGAGGCCGGCTTCGAGGAACGCCCGGCGGAAGGCCGCGGCGCCGTCGGGATCGCCGGGCCGGAGGAGCTCGGCGATCTCCTGCCCGGTCAGGCCCTCGGGGATCGTGACGGGCCGGAGGTGGACGCAGCCGCCGAAGATGCGAAAGAGCATGTCCTTGGGTGGGAGCGCCGGCGAGAGCATGTACTCGCCGGCCTTGAAGCTCTCGTCGGGGAAGTAGAGGCGGCCGGCCAGACGGAGCGGCAGGGCCGCGCGAACGAGACCGCGGTCGCGGAGGCCCTCGACGACGCCGCGC
>JBGSUG010000174.1:0-16286 GCA_041736225.1 Candidatus Aminicenantales bacterium
CGAGGTCATACTACAGGTCGACCTGGCCGGGACGCTCCTCGCCGCGGGCGACCCGCACGCGGCCGCAACGGTCCTGGACGCGGTCGCCGCACTGCCCTACGAGGGGGCGAGCGACATCCACGGTCTCTACGTCCGGGCTCACATCGGGATCGGGCTCGAGGCCATGAAAAAGTCCGCCTGGGCCGACGCCGTACAGGCCCTGGAGCTCTCCAAGCTCTACCCGGAGAAGCTCGGTACGGGCGCACCCTTCCATGCAGACACGCGGCTGCAGGACTACCTCATCGGCCTGTGTTACGATCGCCTGGGCGAAAGGGAGAAGGCCTCGGCCCTGCGCGAAGCCATCCGCGATTACACGCTGAGCTACTGGGACGAGCCGCAACCCCACGGCTACTTCGGCGGACTGGTGCTGGAGAAGCTGGGCCGCAGGGAGGACCGCCTCAAAGCCCGCGAGCTTCTCGGCCGGCCCAAGCCGGCGGCCGACGTCCTGGCCGTCGTCAACGCCCTGCGCTGATCAGGGGCGCCAGCGCTTGTACGGGATGACGGCCGGGGCCGCCTGCCCCGCGAAGCGCACGATCTCGAAGAGCCCGCCCTCTTCGGGGACGAGCTTGAATTTCCAGTAGCGGATGAGGCCGAACTCCGACTGCGGCTCGAGAAGACAGGGCACGAGGTTCGCTGCCGGCTGGACCGCGTCGACGTAGAAATCGCCCTTCTTCACCGGAAGCCGGACCGCCTCGGCCGCGACGTCGATCTTCGCGGGCGCTTCGTAATCGACCTCGGCCGGGACGACGGCGGCGACCCGATAGACCTCCTCGTCGACGAGCGCGTCCTTCTCGAACACACCGACCTCGACACCGAGGGCCAGGAGCGTCTCGACGATGTCCGTGCGGCCGCCGGGAACGATGTAGCCGCGCGGCCGGGTGACGGAAAGCGTCGGCTCGACGTTGGGGAACCAGTGCTTGACCACCTGGTCGACGACCCGGGCGTCGCCGGGTTCCGTGCCGGAAACGAAATCGGCCGGCGAGACCGTCTCCCCCGCCTTCTTGTCGACACGCAGGACGCGGCCGGCGGGCGCGGCGCTCCGCTCGAATCTCTTGAGCCTGAGCTCGGGCTCGTCCGGGTCCCGGGCGAACCTCATCCGCATGTGGACGGGGTCGCCGGCGGCCCGGACTGACGCACGTTCGCGTAGCCCGGCACGGAGGTCGACGACCATCTTCCGGATCTCCGGCGCGTGCACGGCCACGGACTCGAGGAAGGCCCGTAGGCCGTTGTACTGCCAGGCGGTCCTGGCCCTGAGGGTCTCCAGGTCGTGGCGCGAGGCGCCCTCCTGGATGAACGAGAGCGTCTCGAAGATGCCCAGGCTGTTCCGGCCGTCGTTGAGATCGGTCGTGGAAAACCGCTTCATCTCCTCGCGCGGACCGCTGCCGCCCTCGGGCCGGGTCGACCCGGACGACGTGTCGACGCCGAGGTCCTCGGTGACCAGATATTCGTGGAAGGTGATATTCTTCTTCTTCAGGGCCTGCCCGACCTCGGCCAGCACGACCCGGCGCGAGAAATCCTGGAGCTCCCCGGCGATGTTGACGTTTGAGACGCAGCCGATCGAGACCCGGTAGTAATCGTCGCCCTTCTCGTGGACGTCGATCGTCACTTCGGGCTTGAAGGCCCGGAAGACGCGGTGGATCGCCCGGACGCCCTCGGTTTCGACCTTGACGTGGTCGCGGTTCATGTCGAGGCCGAGTTCGTTCACCCGGACGTTCATGAAGTTGCCGTGGGGATTGGTCTGGGGCATGACCAGGACGTTGACCTTCGAGAGAAGCGGCTTCAGCTCGCCCACAGCCAGGTCGCGGAGCAGCCACAGGACGGCCTCCTTGGCCGACTGTTCGTTCCCGTGCTGGGCGGCCGTGAAGAGGATGGTGGGCTTCGCCCGGTCGATCGACTCCGGCGTCGCGGCCCCGTTCCCGCCGAGGACGGCCAGGAAGATGTCCCGGGCACCGTATTCTTCGGTCGGAAGCGAGCGGCCGACGACCGTCACGAAAAGCTCGGGCGCCCGGCTCTGGAGGGCGCTCAGAAAGGAAGCGATGGCCTCGTTTTGCGTGTATTCGCGGTAGTTCGCGTTCTCCGCCGGCGTCGGGAGGGTGGTCTGCGGGATGCCGGCCCCCGCAACGGAGGACCCGCCGAAAACCGCGACGGCCAAGAGCACGACAATTCCTGTTCGCTTCATGCTTGACGCTCCATATGGATAGAGGGATAGATCAATCCGGCCGCTTCTTCTCCGCAGGCTCGGCGGCCGGTCCATTCTCGCACGCGAGCCTGACGTCCTTGACGGCGCCGGCCCGCAGGACCTTGAACACGATCCCATCGCCGCATTTCAACCCGGCCAGCGCCATGCGCAGCTCGTTGATGTCTGTGTAAGCTTTGCCGTCGACCGAGAGGACGACATCACCCTTCTCGAACGCGGCCCGGCCGGCGACGCCGTCGGTCGGTTTGGGATCGACGACCAGGTTCTCCAGGCCGTCGATCTTCTTCAGACCGAGGCCGATCGCGGGGAAGGCCTTCTTTTCCTCCTCGGCCAGGCCGAAGACGTAGTCGGAGATGGCCCGCGAGACGGTCACGCTCTTCCTCCCGGCCGGGACTTCGACGGCGATGACGGTCTTGAAGGGCAGTTGCGACCGCTCGTAAGCCCGTCTGTTGAGGCCGAGGTTGTAGAGGAGATGTCCGGAGCCGACGCAGACGACGACCCGGCGCCCTTCGGCCCCGGCGGCCCGCACGGCGTTGGCGCCCATGACCTCGTCCCAGGCCGACTGCGACCGGTAGAGTCCTTCGAAGACCGAATCGAGCCCGGGGCCTTTCATGGCGGCGGGAAGGTCGGAGGACTCGAAGACCGCCCGGATGAGCGTCCGATGGTCCCGGTTCGTGACGTCGGGCGGCCCCGGGAAGTAGGCTTTCTCTTCGTCGGACAGCGCGTCCCAGCCGCGCATCCGGATCTTGGAGATGACCTCGCGCGGCGCGTTCAAGGCGTATATGGGCAACCGGTGCTCCCGGGCGAAGTCGAAGATCTTCTCGTAATATCCGAAGTTGAAGTTCCAGGTGACGTACCAGCGGATCTCGCGCAGGAAATCCTCCTTCGACAGGATCCCCGCGGTCCACTTGTTGAGCGTCTCCTGAAGGGTCACGGGCACCATCTCCAAACCGATGGCCAGGTGCCTGTCGCGGGCGTAGAGGGCCCGGATGACCTGGAACTCCATCTCGTGCATGGCCATGGCGTCGTGGGTCTCGCCGACGTGGACGATGCGGGCGGTCATGAGGTCGCGGACCAGGCGATCGAAATCGACTTTGGCTCCGGAGGCGCCCGCCAGAATGGCGCCGAGGCCGACCTCCATCGTCTTGCCTTTCAGCTTGGGATCGCCGATCTCGAGGGTCAGGGTCGGGTCGGGCTCATCCGCGGGAGCAGCGACCGCCTTGGGATCCCGGACGGCCTGGGCCGGAACTTGCGGCCGGGCCTCGGCGAACGCGCCTGAAAGGAGCAGTGCGGCGGCGGAGACGAAAAAGATCGAGCGTCGCTTCGGGATCATGGCATCCTCCGTCCTGGATTTCCCCCGTATCATAGCTGCGGCCATTCGGGGAGTCAACGCATGTGGGCTCGGGGACGCCCGGAAAATTCACGGGACACGATCCCTTTTCCGGAGAAAAGGGTCATGTCCCGAATTTTCCACCGTGAAAATTCCCGCGAAAAAATGCTAAAATCTATGGCCGACGTCGAGGAGCCGCTCATGAGCGAAAAAACCGCGCCCCCGCCGGCCGAGACCGGGAAAACGATCCGCACCTTCGCCGTCGCCTCGTTCCTCAACGACATGGGCTCGGATATCATCAATCCCGTATGGCCGCTCTTCGTCACCCAGGTCCTCAAGGCCAATATGTCCGCCCTGGGCTTTCTCGACGGCCTGGGCGAGGCCATCGTTTCCCTGTCGCAGGCGTTCGCCGGGTACTACTCCGACCGGATCCGCAAACGCAAGGTCTTCATCTGGACCGGCTACCTCTGCGGCGCCGTCTCGAGGCTCGGGTATGCGGCCTCGTCCCTTTGGCAGCACCTCATCCCCTTCCGCATCCTCGACCGGGCCGGCAAGATCCGCGGCGCTCCGCGTGACGCCATGCTCGCCGATGTCTCGACCGACGCGAACAGGGGCCGCCATTTCGGCCTTCTCCGGGCCATGGACAATTCGGGGTCCGTCGCCGGCATCCTCATCTCCATCGCCCTCATCGACGTCCTCGGCTACCGGCTCCTCTTCGCCCTGGCCGCCATCCCCTCCCTCGCCGGCGCCGTCCTCATCCTGAAGAACATCAGGGAAGCGAAGTCTCCCGTGGCCCGCGTCTTCAAGGGCCTGTCGTTCAAGGACGTCGACAGGAACCTCTCGCTCTACATCGCCCTCAACGCCGTCTTCGCCCTGGGCGCCTTCACTTATTCCTTCCTGCTCCTCTTCGCAAGGTCGAAGGGCTTCAAGACGGGGACCATCCCCATTCTCTTCCTCGTCTACTCCGCCGTCGCCGCCTTCCTGTCCTACCCTTTTGGTCGGCTTTCCGACCGGATCGGCCGGAAGCCGGTGATGTTCATGGCATATGGGGCCTGGGCCGCCGTGTGCGCCGGGGTCGCCTTCTTCGGCCGGGCGCCCGCTGCCGTCGCTGCCCTCTTCGTCTTCTACGGCATCCACAAGGCCGCCCTCGACCCGGTCCAGAAGACGATCGCCGCGGAGCTCGCGCCGCAGCCCTACCGGGCCTCCGTTTTGGGGGGATTCCAGATGGTCATCGGGCTCTGCGCCTTCCCGGCCTCGCTCGCCGCGGGATTGCTCTGGGACAAGCTGGGCAGCCGGGCGCCCTTCTATCTCTCTCTGGGGTTGACGGCGGCCGCGGCCGTGCTGCTCCTCTTCGTCAAGGAAACGAGGCGCCCGGCGGCGGCCGGGCCGATCCCCGCCCCCGGTCACCTGATCAGGTAGAGCGCCTCCTGGCGCGGACGGAAGAACCGCCAGCCCTCGTCGGAGAGCCAGACCGGGTCCTCGGCCATCATGGTCACCTTCTGCCCCCCCCACTCCGGAACCTCGGTCGCCGTGTTGAGCTCGAGGGCCAGATAGGAGCCCGCTCGGAGCGTCTTCGGCGTCGCGCCGGCGTCCCGACGTGCGCTCCGGAAGTCGATGGACGCCCCCAGCCCGTGGCCCTGGGGGCCCAGCGGATGGCTGTAGACCATCGCCGCGATCCCCTTGGCCCTCATCTCGGCCATGGTCTCGTCGTAGACGTCGGCCGCTGACTTGCCCGGCCGCGACAGGCGGACGACGGCATCCTGCAGGATGTTCGTGTTGGCTAGGGCCTTCTCCAGGCCGCCGGGGGCCCTCGTCTCTCCCGGCATGAGGACATAGGCCATCTTCTGCCAGTCCGAGCTGAGCCCCATGTAGACGAGCCCGAAATCCAGGTGGACGACGTCGCCCCGCTGGATGACGGCGGCCTCCGGGGCCACGTTCAAGAAGCCACTCGACGTCTTTTCGTCGGCCCGGCTCCGTCTTTGGAGGCGCAGGTCGGGCTGGAACCAGGGGACGAGGCCGAGCCGCCCGGACTCCCGGTAAAGCCACATCCGGACCTCGCCAACGGTCGTCCGGCCGGGTACGATGACCTCGTTCGATAGGGCTCGCCGGGTCAGGATCTCGGTGACCCGGACCAGGGCGGCGTAATGCTCGAACTCCTCGGGGATGCGCGTGTCGAGGTAGTCCTCGATGAGATCGGCGGCGCTCGTGAACCTCTTCTCGGCGTCCGGGCCGAGGCTCTCGACGATCCAGGCGTAAGAATCGCGGGTCAGGCTGCGGGTGACGCCGCGGCGGCCGCCGATGCTCAGGGCGATCTTCTCGGGCAGGTACCTCTCCACCCATTCCTTGAGGGCCTTGATCCCGGCGCCTGCCTGGGGCGATTCGAAGAAGCGCTCGACGCTCTCCTCGGCGTAGCCGGTGACGGCCAGCTTCTTGAGGCCTTCGGCCCCGGCGTCGAAGAAGGCGAAGAGGTCCCGGTTCCCGACGTACGGACGCGGGGGAGAGACGTACGCGGTCAGGGGGTCGTCGTGGAATTCCTCGTTGACGACGATCCAGGCCCCGACGCCGTGGCGGCGCATGAGCGGGAGGATCGTCCCGTGGCGCTTCCGGAGCCAGCCCTCACGAACTTCGATCTGGCGGTCGGCGGTTAGAAGGGTCGGCAACCCGGCGTCCGCGGCACCGGGGACCGCTGCGGGCGCGGACGGGCCTCCACAGGCGGTCGCCAGGAGCGACAGCCCCAGACAGAGGAAGAAGGCGTAACGGGTCGCCCGGATCCGGCGGATCGACATGAGCGGACCTCCTGGATCGAAACGTGTCGTCTGGGGAACCGGGATCCCGGCGAGGCTCAGTCCTCCTCCTCGGGTTTGACCCGGCCCTCCTTGACCGCCTCGGCGATGATCTTCTGCTGGATGTGCGAGGGCGCTTCCTCGTAGTGGTCGAACTCCATCAGGAAGGAGCCGCGGCCGCCGGTGATCGAGGTCAGGTTCGGCTCGAAGTCGAGCATCTCCGACATCGGGACCTGGGCTTTGAGGACGCGCATGGGGCCCTTCTGCTCCATGCCCTGGACTTTGCCGCGACGGCCGTTGAGGTTGCCCATGATGTCGCCCATGTAGGTCTCGGGCGTGTAGATCTCGACGTTCATGACCGGCTCGAGCAGGGTCGGCTTGGCCTCGCGGATGCCCTTCTTGTAGGCCTTTGTGGCCGCGATCTTAAAGGCGATGTCCGACGAGTCGACGTCGTGGTAGGACCCGTCGTAGAGGATGGCCTTGAAGTCGACCGTCGGATAGCCGGCGAGGACCCCCTTCTTACGGGCTTCCTGGAGGCCCTTCTCGACCGAGGGGATGAAGTTGCGCGGGATGGAGCCTCCGAAGATCTTGTCGTCGAACTCGAAGTCCTTGCCGCGGGGCAGGGGCTCGAACTTGATCCAACAGTCGCCGAACTGGCCGCGGCCGCCGGTCTGCTTCTTGTGCCGGCCCTGGACGTCGGACCGGCCCTTGATCGTCTCGAGGTAGGAGATCTTGGGCGGCTTGAGGTCGACGTCGACGTTGTAGCGCTTCTTCAGCCGCTCGGTGATGATGCGGACGTGGAGCTCGCCGTTGCCCGAGATGAGGAGCTGGGAGGTGTTCGGGTCGCGTTCGATGCGGACCGTCGGGTCCTCCTCGATGATGCGATGGGTCGCCTGGGAGATGCGGTCCTCGTCGGCCCGCGTCTTGGGCTCGATGGCGAAGGAGATCGAGGGCAGCGGGAAGACGATCGGCGCGAGAGTGATGCCCGATCCCTTGGCGCTCAGCGAGTCCCCGGTGACGGTGACCTTGAGCTTGGCCGTGGCCACGATGTCGCCGGCCTTGGCCTGCCCGGCCGCGACCTGCTCCTTGCCCTGGAGGAAGAACAGGCCGCCGAGCTTCTCGTCGGTCTCGCGCCCGAGGTTCGCGACCGTGGCGTCGGGGTTGATCCGTCCCGAGAGGACGCGCATCAGAGAGATGCGGCCCGTGTACGGGTCGGAGATGGTCTTGAACACGATGGCGGCGAAGGGGGCGTCGGGAGAGGGCGGAACGGTCTTCTCCGCTCCGCCGATCAGGACCTTGACGTTCCCGGCCTCGACCGGCGACGGCAGGTACGAGAGGAAGGCGTTGAGGAGCGTCGGAGCGCCGACGTTGGCCAGGCCCGAAGCCGCGAAGACCGGGAAGATCTGATGGTTGAGAATGCTCTTCTTGAGGCCGGACCGGAACTCCTCCGGCGTGAGCGCGCCCGTCTCGAAGTACTTGTCCATGAGCTTCTCGTCGGACTCGGCGACCATCTCGAGGAGCTCCTTGTAGCGCTTGTCGACCTCGGCGGCCAGGCCGGCGGGCACGGGGCCCTCGGACATCTTGCCGCTCTCGTCCTTCTCGAAGGTGTAGGCCTTCTTCTCGACGATGTCGACGACGCCGGAGAAGTTCTTCTCCTCGCCGATCGGCAGCTCGACGGGGATGGCCTGGCGGCCGAAGAACTCGCGGACCGACTCGAGGGCCCGGGCGAAGTTGGCGTTCTCGCGGTCCATCTTGTTGATGACGAAGATCCGGGGCAGGCCCCGCTCCTCGATCATGTCCCAGACCTTCTCGGTCCCGACCTCGACGCCGGCCACGGCATCGATCAGGACGGCCGCGCCGTCGACGGCCCGGAGGGCGGCCCGGGTGTCCCAGAGGAAATTGCTGTAGCCGGGCGTGTCGAGGATGTTGATCTTGTGGTCCTGCCACTCGCAGAAGCAGGGCGTGGCGTTGATGGAGATCTTGCGCTCGATCTCGTCGGGGTCGTAGTCGGTGACCGTGTTGCCCTTGTCGACCTTGAGCAGGCGGTTGGTCGCCCCCGCATCGAACAGGAACGCGGCCGCGAGCGAGGTCTTCCCGGACGAGCCGTGCCCGACCAGGGCGATATTGCGGATCTTGTCGACGGAATAGTCTTTCATCCTCGAGCCTCCTGGGATTCTCGGAAGAAACGAAGGGGTATTTTACCCAAATCCGGCCTTTTCCTCAAGCCTTTCCGAATATGTCCCTTCTTTGACCAATTTTATCATATCATGACGCTTGCCACCCCCCCCTGGAAATTCTATCCTTTCATCCGTCGTCAGGATATTCCCGACGGATCAAAGGGGGGAAGGAATGTTGAAGGGATTGTTTAAAAAGCCGACGGCGAAAGCAACTGTGGAGGGGACAGGACTTCTCCTCCACGAAAACGAATTGCTGAAATTCTGTGTCCAGGAATACTGTCTCAGGCGCCACATCTGCTTGAAAAATCTGATCGATATGATGGAACGGGAGATCATCTATATCGTCCTGCAGGAAGCCCACGGGAACCAGCGGAGGGCTTCGCGTCTGCTGGGCGTCCGGCCGAACACGCTCCATTACAAGATCCAGAGAATGAGGCTCGTGCCGGTCCATAAATACATGATGGCCGAAGAATTGCCCGATTCGGACCCGGCGGGCCCGCCCGACAAGCCGGAACCCGCGCCATGGGCGAACCGGCACTCGCACTGATTTTCGTTCTTTTGTCCGCCATTCCAGGCCATCCCGCCTGTTCAATCCGTGCGCCTGATGTTGATCTTATTGAGCGCAGGCAATCCCCTTTCCGCGATCACTATCGCGCTGTGTTAGGACGGCAAAAGCATTAATCGGACACGGTTCCGGCCGCTCTTGCCAAATCGATCCCCCGGCCCATATTCCCATTTAGGAGCGAAAGGGATATGGGCGGCGGAGTTGGGATTCGGCGCATCGCCTGGGGCGCGATTCTGGCTTCTTGTTCGCTCCTGGGGCCGGGATCGGAACCGTGCGCGGGTCAGGAGGCGCAAGGCCAACGACTGCCGCCCCCGTTCTATTCGGCCGATGCGGGCGCTCTCAAACGCTCCGTCCGGAAGACGCCGCATCCGGAAGGGATCCAGGTCGCCTATGAATGGCGCGATTTCATGGGCGAGATTCGCGGATTTGATGTTTCGCTGTCCACCTCGGCTCTCGTCGAATCGGAAAAAGCATTCGGTTTCTCCCCCGAGGAACTGCGGCAATTCCTGATCGCCGCCGAATCCAGGATCCGAGCCGACAGAGGCCTTTCTGCCGTCGACATCGCCCGCAAGGTCGCGGCGGCGAGAGCCGATCCTTCCTGGTGCCGAGTCACCGAAGACCCGTTAAACGATTTCCGGTACATCCTGCGAACCGACGGGAAGGGAGGGAACGATCATTCCGCCGAGATCGAGGGGATCATCCGGGATTCGAAGAAGGCCTGGGAGTCCAGCCAGAAGAAGATCGCGGCGCTCCTCGAAGGCGAAATGAGGGGGTTCCTCCGATCACGGAGCATGGTCGTGGTTCCCGGAGGGATCGCCGTGGATTACCGGGCACTCGTCGACGGGAACCGGGATAGGCTGGCCCCCCTGGCCGCCGAGTTCAGGAGGATCTGCGGCCGGAACAAGAAACTTCTTCTCGAGGCCGTGCTGTCCTTCGTCCAAGGCATCCCCTCCCGGTCACGGCCGCCGGTCGAACATGAAATATACACGGCGGGATTGGCCGTTCCGCTCAGGGTCCTCGCGGACGATTGCGGCGATTGCGACTCCAAGGCCGTGCTGTTCGCGTGTCTGTGGACCGGCCTCTCCAGGTATCGGACCATACTGATCACGATCCGGGAACATATGCTGGTCGGGGTCGCCGTTCCCTTCGTCTCGGGCACGACGATCGAGATCGGCTCGACCCGCTATGTCCTCCTCGAGGTGAATTGCGGGGCAAGCCTCGGGCCCGGAGAGATCACGCCTCTCTCCCTGGACTCGGTCGAAAAGGGCCAGCTGAAATATCGGATCGTGAGCTGAGTTCACTTCCCGCTTCACAAGGGCTCCCTTGTGTATTAAGATGTAGTCGTCTATCTACGGTCGCTTTGGGGAGCACATTTGATCGGCGAACGCGGGATACTCGATTCCTGGAAGGAGATCTCCGACTTTCTGAAGCGGGATATCCGGACTTGTCAACGTTACGAACGCGAACTCGGGATGCCGGTCCGGCGGCTCGAAGGATCTTCCCGGGCTCGTGTTTTCGCGTACAAGGACGAGATCGACGCCTGGCAATCCAAGAGGCTCGTAGGTCACTCCAAAATTCTCCCCCGGCTCTTCTATTACCTTTCCGCGAAGCCGCTGGCCGCTTTCCCCCTGCTGATCCTGATCATCGGATCAGGCGCGGCGCTCGGGCACTTCATCACCCAGCGACGGGATCCTAAGACAAGTCATGCTCCTCTGACGATCGCCGTCCTTCCCTTTCAGAACTGTTCGGGCCAGCCTGACCTGGACAAGTGGGCGCTTGGGGTCCCTCAGCTGCTGGTGCAGGGCCTATCCGGATCCAAATACTTCATCGTCCTCGGAGATGACCGGACGGCCGGCTCGCTCCGCGATTTGGGCATCGACCCTGCCAAGCCGTATGCCGACGACGACCTCGCCCGGATGGGGAAGAAGTCCGGGGCGACACACGCGGTCATGGGTCTGATCATCAAGGCCGGCGACGGCCTGGTCATAACGCTCACCACGGAAGAAATCGGAGCCGATCAAGTTTATTCCTCCCGTTTCGAGTGTGCGGATGAGTCCACCATTTTCTAGGCGGCCGGCCGGATGGCGGACCAGGTCAAGAGGGATCTCGGCCTGACGCGATTGACCCAGTCCGGCGACTTCGACGCCGCGGCAGTCCCCGTCACGACATCCTCGCTCGAAGCCTTCCGCCTATATAACGAGGGGCGCCGCCTCCATGTGGCCGGGGATTTCGCGAACAGCGCCAAGATCATGCGCCGGGCTCTCGACCTCGACCCGGAGTTCGCCCTGGCCTGGCGCTCTCTGGCGGCTTCGCTCGGGAGCCAGGGCGCGGATGTCGATGCTACGGACTGCCTCCGGAAAGCTCTGGATGTCTCCCGCAACGTCTCGATGCAGGAACGGTTCTTCATAAGGACCGCGTATTTCCAACAAAAGGACGAGTTCGGACGGGCCTTACATGTTTCGCGCGAATGGTCCTCTCTCTACCCCGACGACACCCAGGCTTTGCTGTATTCCGGCCGGGCCAGTCTTTTCGAGGAGGACGCCGAGGGCGCGCGAAGCGTCCTCAACGAGGGCCTGCGCAAGGGCGACAGAAACCCCTTCATGTTCTTCTATGCCTCGCTCGCCTGCACCGCGTTGGGCCTCTTCGACGAGGCCGCCGAGGTCCGCGAACGCGGCTTGAGCATCCACGCCAACAACCGACTCATCACGGGCGCGGGGATGATCGAAGCCATCGTTCAGGGCCAGTACGACCAGGCCCTCAGCGAGCTCGACAGGACGAGCGATGGAAAACCGGACGTCTCGTTCGACCTGATGTCCGGGGACATCCTCCTCCTGAAGGGCGATTTCCGCGGCGCCGAACGAAGCTACAAGAACGCTCTTCCCCATTCCGGTCACGCGCTGACACGACTGGCCCTTCTGGCGCTCGCAGAAGGACGCTATGGCCGTGCCGCCGATCTGGCCGCTCAAGCCGAGGACGACGGGCTTCTCGCCTACATCGAATCGCGCCGAGGCCGGTTATCGGCGGGGCTCGAGGCGGCATCCAAGGCCCTGAAAGCGGCAGAAGAACAGAGCCATCGTTTCGAGTCGCTTGTTGCAATCCTGTTGAGGGGGGAGATCGAAGCACGGTCAGGGAACCTGGATGCGGCCAGGGCGGAGGCGGAGCGGATCACGGAGAGTGGAGGGCACGGGCTCGAAAGGGCACACGAGCGGGCGGCCCGCTTCCTCCGCGGATTCATCGCGAGCGTCGAGGGCCATCACGAAAAGGCCGTGGAAGAGTTCGAGGCCACGATCGGGCTCCTCCCCAAAGATATCCCCTATCTCGACAGCCATCCGAATTCGATCGGTGCCCTGGCCAGCCTACACGCCGCCTTCCTGTACACGGCCGCGGTCGAGAACGAAAAAGCGGGCCGCCCGGATGCGGCCCTCGGGCTTTATCTGAAGCTACTTGCCTTGAATGGGGGCCGGCTGCAGCATCCGGATCTTTTCGCCCTGAGCCATTATGCCGTGGGCAGGATGCGGCAATCCCAAGGGGATTTCGAAGTGGCCCGGGAGAGCTTAACTAGGTTCCTCGGGCTTTGGGAGAACGCTGACCCCGGCTTGCCCGAGGTCGCGGACGCGAAAAAGCGGCTAGCCGCCCTCGCCCTGACCAACTAGATACATCTTCGCGGCAGGCTTCCTCGTTCCGACAAGAGGGATTGTCCCCCCAGGGGACCGTCCCTCTTAGGACAGCGACAATTCCCGGATAATGACAGCCTCGAGGTCCGGCGGCAGGGGCGAGGCGAAGGTCAGGCGCTCTCCGGTCGAAGGGTGGACGAACGACAGGGTGTGGGCGTGGAGGAAGATCCGCGGGAACTCCCGGGGCTCCCGCCTGCGTCCGTAGACCGGGTCACCGACGACCGGATGGCCGGCCGCGGCCAGATGGACCCGGATCTGATGGGTCCGGCCGGTGACCGGCTTAACCTCGAGCAGAGTGGTGTCCTTGAACATCCGCTGGACCTGAAAGAAGGTCTCGGCCCGTTTCGGGCTGCGGGCGCGCACGGACATCCGCGACCCCTCCTTGGGGTGGCGGCCGAGCGGCCAGCTGAGCCGGCCTTCGGTCGCGGTCACCCGGCCCCAGGCCAGGGCGAGGTAGGTCTTCCAGACGACCCGGCGCCGGAACTGCTCCTGGAGCGAGTTGAAGGCCAGGGGCGTCCGGGCGACCACCATGACCCCGGAAGTGTCCTGATCGAGGCGGTGGACGATCCCGGGCCGCTCCTCGGCGCCGATCAGGGCAACCTCGGGAAAGTGGTGGATGAGGGCGTTGGCCAGGGTGCCCGACGGGTGCCCCGGGCCCGGGTGGACGACGAGGTTGGCCTGCTTGTCGATGACGATGACATCGGCGTCCATGTAGACGACCTTGAGGGGGATGTTCTGCGGGACGAGCTTGGCCTCGGGCTCGGGGAGCACGTAGTCGACGTGGACCCGGTCGCCGACCTTGAGCTTGTACCCGGCCTTGCGGGCGAAGGAGCCGACCCGAACGCCTCCGCCGTCGATGACCTTCTGGACCTGGGCCCGGCTCAGGCCGGGGATCTTGTCGGCGAGGAAGACGTCGAGCCGCGCCTTTTCCCCCGCCTCGGACGTGACGACGAGATCAGCTGTGGGCAATTTTACGCCGCTTCAGGACGACGGCCAGGACCGCGCCGCAGACGAGGCCCAGGAGGCAGAACAGCTGGGGGAAGGACAGGCTGGTCAGGGCCGTCGCGCCGCGGATGAAATAGATCTTGTCGCCGTGGTCGCCGCGGAAGTATTCGGTGAAGAACCGGATGACCGAATAGTTGACGATGTAGAAGGCGAAGACCTGGCCGTCGAATTTCTTCCTCTTCAGGATGAAGAAGAGGATGCCGAAGTTGAGGAAGTTGAGGATGGCCTCGTAGAGCTGGACGGGGTGCATGGCCTCGTTCAGGTGGACGCCGGTCAGCTGCGCGGCGTACTCGTTCTTGAAGACGACGGCCCAGGGCGCGGCGCACTCGCTGCCGTAGCAGCAGCCGGCGCTGAAACAGCCGATGCGGCCGAAGCCGTGGCCCAGGGCCAGGGCCGGGGCGATGAGGTCGGCCGTCTTCCAGGTCGGGATCTTCTTGCGGTGGAAGTACCACAGAGCGAAGATCGTGCCGAAGGTCAGGCCGCCCTGGAAGACGCCGCCCGACCGGGCCAGCGAGAACAGCTCCTTCGGGTAACTCACGTAGTAGGAGAAATTGCTCACGAACAGGAGCAGCTTGGCGCCGATGAGCGAGACGATGATGGTGTAGAACGCGGCGTCCATGATGCGATTGGCGTCGAGCCCGGCTCTTTTCGCCTGGGCGTAGATGAACCACAGGCCCATGGCCACGCCGACGGCCATCAGGAAGCCGTAGGTGTGGACGGTCAGAGGGCCGATCTTCACGAGGATGGGGAACATGCGGGTTTCCTCCTGAACAGGGTGAAGAGCATCAGGCAGGCGCCGATCGTGATGCAGGAATCGGCGACGTTGAAAAAGGGCCAGTGGGCCCTGCCGACGTAGAAGTCGAGGAAGTCGATGACGTGGCCGCGGACCAGGCGGTCGAACTGGTTGCCGAGCGCCCCGGCCATGATGAGGGTCAGCGAGACCTTCATCAGCCTGTCCGAGTCCGGGGTCTTGAAGAAGTAATAGACGACGAAAGCCAGGGCGGCGAGCGAGGCCGCCGTCAGCAGGCCGAAGACGAGCGTGTTGTCCGTCTGGGAAAAGGTGCCGAAGATGGCGCCCTTGTTGTGGATGCGGGTGATGTTGAAGAAGCCCTTGACGACGGGCACGGACTCGTAGAGCGGGACCATGCGGGCGACGAGGGCCTTGGTCGCCTGGTCGAGGACGACCAGGCCGAGCGCGGCGAGAAAGTAGCGGGCGTTCTTCTTCATGAACGGCCTTCCGTGACGGCCTTCTCGCAGCGGGCGCAGAAAGTCGGCTGCGCGGAGCTCGTCCCGACGGAGGTCGAATAGTTCCAGCACCGCTCGCACTTCGCGCCTTCGGCCTTGGCCACCTCGATCGCGAGCTCCTCGCCCCCGGCGTTCGCGGCGACCGCGACCTGGGAGACGATGAGGAGCGCGGCGAGGTCGTTCCCGCGGCTCTCGAGGAACGCTGCCTCGGCGGCCGGCGCCCTGAGCGCGACGCGGGCCTCGAGGGAATTGCCGATGAGCTTCGACTCGCGGGCCTTCTCCAGCTCCTTGAGGACCTTCTCGCGGACGCCCAGCAGCCGCTCCATGTCGCCGACGAACGAGGCCGGCGCCGACTTCAGCCAGTCTGTCGCCTCGGGGAATTCTCCCAGGTGGACCGACGGGTCCTTGCCCTCGAAGGCGGGGACATGGGCCCAGGCCTCCTCGGCGGTGAACGACAGGATGGGGGCCATCAGCAGCAGGCTGTCCCGCAGGATCGTATACATGGCCGTCTGGGCCGAGCGCCTCTCGGGCGAGCGGCGGGCCGAGCAATACGCCCGGTCCTTGACGACGTCGAGGTAGAAGGCGCTGAGGTCGACGGTGAAGAAGTCGAGGACGTCGTGGAGGATGGGGTGGAACTCGTAGTCGCCGTAGGACTTGACGACCCGGGCCCGGACCTCCTCGAAGCGGTGCAGGATCCAGCGGTCGAGGTCGAGGAGATCGGGCTCGGCGACCGCGTCGCGCCCCGGCTCGAAATCGGAGACGTTGCCGAGCAGGAAGCGCCAGGTGTTGCGGATCTTGCGGTAAGCCTCGACGAGACGCTGCTCGATCTCCGTCCCGAAGCGGGCGTCCTCCTTGTAGTTGAGCATGGCCGCCCAGAGGCGGACGATCTCGGCCCCGGAGCGCTTGATGACCTCGCCCGGGTCGATGACGTTGCCCATGGACTTCGACATGGCCCTCCCCTGGTCGTCGAGGATGAAGCCGTGGGTGATGCAGGTCCGGAAGGGACTGCCGCCCTTGGCCCCGACGCCGATGAGGAGCGAGCTGTTGAACCAGCCGCGGTGCTGGTCGTGGCCCTCGATGTAGAGGTCGGCGGGCCACTGATGGCCGGGCTCGCGCTCGATGACGTTCTGCGAGGCCCCCGATTCGAACCAGACGTCGAGGATGTCGAATTCCTTCTCGAACTCCGTCCCGCCGCAGGCCGCGCAGGCGGAGCCGGGCGGAACGAGCGAGGCGGCGTCGCGGAGGAACCAGGCGTTGGAGCCCTCGGCGGC
>JBGSUG010000182.1:0-9374 GCA_041736225.1 Candidatus Aminicenantales bacterium
CGGTCCCGGCCGCCGGCGGAAAGGTCGAGATCGTCGCGCCGCGCGAGCTTCCGGCCGAGTTCCCGGTCCGGGAGCTGGTAACGCCCCGGCTCGTTGTCGTCAAGGCCGCCGACGGCCTCGAGATCCCCTGCCAGCTGTTCCTGCCGAAGGGGGCCAAACCCGGAGACCGGCGGCCGGCCATCGTCTACACCCACGGCGGGCCCATCCGCCAGATGCTCCTCGGCTGGCACTACATGGAGTTCTATGCGGAAGCCTACGGCATCAATCAATATTTCGCGAGCCGCGGCTACGTCGTCATCTCGGTCAACTACAGGAGCGGCATCGGCTACGGCCGGTCCTTCCGGGAGGCGCCGAACTGCGGCCTGGAGGGCGCCGCCGAATACCAGGACGTCCTGGCCGGCGTCGACTATCTGCGGAAGCGCCCCGAGGTCGATCCGGAACGCGTCGGGGCCTGGGGGTTGTCCTACGGCGGGTTGCTGACGGCCATGGCCCTGGCCCGCAACTCCGACATCTTCAAGGTCGGGGTGGACATGGCCGGGGTCCACGACTGGTCGCAGATGCGCTGGGGACGCCTCGACGAGGCCCGGCGCAAGCTGGCCCGGGAATCCTCGCCTGTCGCTTCGGTCGGCACATGGACGTCGCCGGTCCTCTTCATCCACGGCGACGACGACCGCAACGTCGCCTTCCGGCAGACGACCGACCTCGTCCAGCGGCTGAGGGCCAAGGGGGACGTCGAGATCGAGCTGATGATCGCCCCCGACGAACCCCACGAGTTCCTGCTCCACGCCAACCGGATGGAGGCCTACGAGCGGACGTTCGCGTTCATCGACCGCCACATCGGCGGGAAACGGTGACCGGCGGGACGGTGACCCCCGACATCCCATGAAACCCGCCAATCGCCTGGCCGGCGAAACAAGCCCCTACCTGCTCCAGCACGCGCACAATCCTGTGGATTGGTATCCCTGGGGGGAGGAAGCCTTCGGGGAAGCCCGGCACCGCGACAAGCCTGTTTTCCTGTCCATCGGCTACTCGACCTGCCACTGGTGCCATGTCATGGAGCGAGAATCCTTCGAGGACGAGGATATCGCCCGTCTCCTCAACGAGGCCTTCGTCTGCGTCAAGGTCGATCGGGAGGAACGTCCCGATCTCGATCAGCACTACATGGCCGTATGCCAGGCTCTGACCGGATCGGGCGGCTGGCCATTGACGATCGTGATGACCCCGGACAAGCGCCCGTTCTTCGCCGGGACATATTTTCCCAAGTCGCGACGCTGGGGCCGGCCGGGCCTGCTCGAGCTCGCGCCCCTCATCGGCGAGGCCTGGCGGACGCGACGGGAAGAGGTCCTGCACTCGGCCGACGGGATCATCGCCGCCCTGGAACGCGGCCGGGCCGAGTGCCGGAGCGCGGCGGCCGGGAGCCCTCCGTCGGAGGACGTTCTCGACGACGCCTACGGCGAGCTGGCCGCCGATTTCGACGCCGCCCGCGGCGGCTTCGGAAGTGCGCCCAAGTTCCCCATGCCCCACCAGCTCGGCTTCCTCCTGAGGTACGGCAGGCGGACCGGCAAGAGCGAAGCCGTCACGATGGCCACGGCCACGCTCGCAGCCATGCGCCGCGGCGGGATCTACGACCAGCTCGGGCACGGCTTCCACCGCTATGCGACCGACGCCGGCTGGCTCGTCCCCCATTTCGAGAAGATGCTGTACGACCAGGCCCTTCTGGCCGAGGTCTACGCCGAAGCGGCCGTGGCGACCGGTGTGCGCGCATTCGGGCGGACGGCGGAGGAGATCGCGGACTACGTTCTCAGAGACCTCGCCTCTCCCGAAGGGGGGTTCTTTGCGGCCGAGGACGCCGACAGCGAGGGCGAGGAAGGAAAGTTCTATCTCTGGACCCGCGACGAGCTCGAGGCCGTCCTGGGCCCGGAGCAGGCCCGGGCCGCGGCGCGGGCTTACGGGGTCGAAGCGGAAGGAAACTTCACCGAACCGGGGAGAGCTCTCGACGGCCGGAATATACTCCACATGAGCGGGACCCCGGGAACGCCTGCCGCTGCGACCGGACAGAAAAAACTCTTCCGCGCCCGCGAAAGCAGGGTCCGTCCGTTCAAGGACACCAAGGTCCTCGCCGATTGGAACGGGCTGATGATCGCGGCCCTGGCCTCGGTCTTCCGGCTCACCGGAAAGGACAAATATCTTCGAGCCGCGGACGGGGCGGCCGATTTCGTCCTGAAGCACATGCGTGCCCGCGACGACCGCCTCCTGCACGTTCACGCCGGCGGAGAGGCTCGGATCCCGGCGTTCCTCGACGATTACGCCTTCCTCATCAAGGGGCTCATCGCGCTCTACGAGGCGGCTTTCGATCCGGGCCGCCTCGAAACCGCCCTCTCGCTCACGGGGCGGGCGATCGAGCTCTTCGGGGACGAGAGGGAGGGAGGGTTCTTTTTCGCCGCCGAACCGGAGGTCGGCTCCCGGCGCAAAGAGGTCTACGACGGGGCCGTTCCGTCGGGGAATTCCGTGATGCTGATGAACCTCCTCCGCCTCGGCCGCCTCGCCGGACGGCAGGAGCTCGAGGACAGGGCTTCGAGCCTGGCGGCGGCCTTTTCCGTGGAGGTCTCACTCCATCCGCGCGCGCACTCTGAATTCCTCCGCGGGCTGGATTACGCCCTGGGCCCGGCCCAGGAGATCGTGGTCGTCGGAAAGCGGGAGGCCGCGGATACGCGGAAGCTTCTGGCGGCGCTCCGGGGGATGTACATCCCCCATTCGGCCGTCCTCCTCAAGCCGGAGGACGAGCCGGCGGCCGCGCGGACCCTCGAACACCTCGTCCCCTTCACGAAAGAAATGGACGTAGGCGGCGGCCGGGCCGCCGCCTACGTCTGCTCGAGAGGGGCTTGTCTTCGTCCCTTCAGGTCCCCGGCCGAGCTGCGCGAGGCCCTGAAATAGCTTCTGCCGTCAGTCGAGGACGACGTCGCACTCGCCCGTGAGGGCGGGGTTCTTCGCGTCCCGGACCTTGATCGTCAGCCGGTCGCCCTTGGCGAAGCCGGGATTCTTGAAGTACAGGGGCGTCATGAACCCGTTGAAGCCGAGCATGTAGCCTTCCGTCACGGCCAGCGGCGCGTTGAGCGTCAGTGGAGGAAAGAAGGTCGACTTCTCGGGGAAATCGTAGAGCCGGACCCAGGAGGAGATGATCCCCTCCTTGCCCAGGCGGCGGTAGAAGCTCATGTCCCGGATCTCGCCGCGGTACTTGTCCCGGAGGTCGGAGAGGGACAGCAAGGGATACTCCGTGCCCTTGTAGACCATGACCACGTCCTTGGCCGCGACGGTAACAGGAACGTTCTGCTCCTTCGACGCCATGAAGGCATAGAGCATGACGAAGGGGGTCTTGACGGCCCGGTTGACCAGGGCCGCGTCCACGGCCATGAGGATGGCGCCGCTCTCGTTAGAGAAGGCGCCCATGCCGTGGTCGACGGTCTGAGGGTAGGCCAGGCCCGCGAGCACGAGCACGATCGAAGCGTATCTCATCAGTTTCATCGGAATCTCCTTTCTGGCTTGCTTTCTGCTAGCCGCTCTCTTATATGCATCCAGCATGCCAACTTCGGGGGATGGCTGAAAAGGCGGAGAGCAAGCCCGGGAACCGGGGGGATGTCCGCCCGGGAGGACGGACTGTCCTCAAATCCTACTATTTTTATAGTATTTCGGCACTGGCAGAAAAAAACAACTCTCCTGCCCCCCATAGGGCGGGGGCTCAATTCGGAAAATAGTATTGTGTCCCCGATTTAGGAGGGCTGGAGGGTCTTTTTGATCTTTGACGTGTCGTAGCCCTTGGCGGCGGCCCGGCGGATGAGCTCATCGTAGAGGGCCGCGTCCATCTGGGGGGTCCGGCTGAGGATCCAGTAATAGGTCCGGTCGGGATGGCCGACGACGGCCCACTCGTAGCCCTCGTCGAGCTCGATGATCCAGTAGGCGCCCGCGAACGGCCAGAAGAAACGGACCTTGAGCTTGGCGTTGGTCGTCCGGTCGACGATCCAGGCCTTGCCCCGGATCGAGCGCTCCTTACCGTCGAGGGTGCCCTTGCGGCAGACGTTGAAGACGTCGATGGCGCCGTCCTTGCGGAGCGAGTAGTGGGCGCTGACGCCGACGCAACCCTTCTGGAACCTCTGCGGGATCGTGGCGATCTCGTACCAGGTCCCCAAATAACGCCCGATGTCGACGCGGGGCACGACCTCGAGCGGCTTCGTCTCCGCGGCGGCCTTGGCCGCGGCGCCGGCGGCGAAAACGAATATCAGGACGATCATCCAGGGTTTCATGGCTCTTCTCCTGCGGAATCTCAATGATTTTAGGGCACGCGCCGGCATCCGTCAAACCGGGCGCGGAGGGCGCCGGTTGAAATGCCCCTCCTCTTTCTAATAGAATCCACGTGTCGTGGGCGTTCCAAGGACCCTCCGCCAGAAGCGTCTTCCCTCCCCGGGAAGGATGGCCCTTCCGTCGGTCTGAACAGGCTCTCGGAGTTCGTCCTTCGGTCGGCCCCTCATCTCAGCGAGGAGGGTGAACGTGGCGAAAAACGGATCGACATCGACCAGGCGGGACTTCATCAAAGCAGCCGGATGGGGAGCGGCGGCCGCGTCCCTCGCGCCTCTCGGTGCGGCCGGGAGCCCGGCTCAGGCCGGACCGGCAGCCGGGAAGGCCGATGGCTTCAAGCTCAAGTACGCTCCCGACATCGGCGCTTTCGCGGGACACGCCGGGAAGAACCCGGTCGACCAGCTCAAGTTCATCGCCGACCAGGGATTCACGGCCTGGTTCGACAACGGCCTGATGGGCCGGCCCGCGGCCGAACAGGAAAAGCTGTCCGGGGAATCGGCGCGGCTGGGGCTCACCATAGGCCCCTTCGTCGTCTACGCCGATTTCGCCGTCGAGTCCTTCGTCATCAAGGACAAGGCCGTCAACGACATGCTCGACGGGCGCTTCAGGACGGCCGTCGAGACGGGGAAGCGCACGGGCTGCCGGTGGACGCTGGCCGTCCCGGGCCGATACGACCAGAGGCTCGATTGGGACTACCAAACGGCCAACGTCGTCGAGAACCTCAAGAGGGTGGCCGCGATCTGCGAGCCCGCGGGCCTCGTCATCGGGCTCGAGCCCCTCAACCCCAAGGACCACCCCGGGCTATTCCTGACCAAGATGTCGCAGGCCTACCAGATCTGCAAAGCCGTCGGGAGCCCCTCGGTCAAGATCCTCGACGACATGTACCACCAGCAGATCACCGAGGGGAACATCATCCCCAACATCGACGCCTGCTGGGACGAGCTGGCCTCGTTCCACGTCGGCGATTCGCCGGGCCGGAAGGAGCCGGGGACGGGCGAGATGAACTACCGCAACATCTTCAAGCACATCCACGGCAAGGGGTATAAAGGGGTGCTCTGCTGCGAGCACGGCAAGAGCAAACCCGGGCTCGAAGGCGAGAAGGCCTTTCTCGCGGCCTATCGCGACGCCGACAATTTCTAAAGGAGGAACGACATGGACGGGAAACACGATAACGGTCTGACGCGCAGGGACTTCATCAGGACGGCCTCGGCCGCCTCCGTGGCGACGCTCGCGGCGTCCTTCCCGGGCTCGGGCGGGCTCTTCGCCGCCGGGTCGGACACGATCCGCATCGGCATCATCGGGGCCGGCGGCCGCGGCACGGGCGCGGCGATCGACGCCGTGAACTCCTCGCCGGGCGTCGAGATCGTCGCCGTCTACGACGCGTTCCAGGACCGCGTCGACAAGTCCCTCCAGACGCTCCGGGAGAAAGTGCCGGCCGCCGTCAAGGTCAAGCCCGAGCACTGCTTCACCGGGCTCGACGGCTACAAGAAGCTCCTGGCCGTCAAGGACATCAACTACATCGTCACGGCCGCTCCGCCCGGGTTCCGGCCCCTCCACCTCAAAGCCGCGGTCGAAGCGGGCAAGCACGTCTTCATGGAGAAGCCCGTGGCCGTCGACCCGGCCGGCGTCCGCTCGGTCATCTCCAGCTCGGCCCTGGCCGCGGAGAAGGGCCTGGCCATCGTCGCCGGGACCCAGCGCCGCCACCAGAAGCGGTACCTCGAGACGATGCGGCGCATCCACGACGGGGCCATCGGCGAGGTCGTCGGCGGCCAGTGCTACTGGAACCAGGGCGACCTCTGGGTCATCCAGAAGACGCCCGAGATGAGCGAGATGGAGTGGCAGTGCCGCAACTGGCTCTACTTCTCCTGGACCTCGGGCGACCACATCGTCGAACAGCACGTCCACAACATCGACGTCGTCAATTGGGCCTTCGGCGCGATGCCGGTCAAGGTCATGGCCATGGGCGGCCGGGAGGTCCGGACGGCCCCGGAGTACGGCAACATCTTCGACCACTTCGCCGTCGAGTTCGAGTACCCGAACGGCGCTCGCGTCATGAGCATGTGCCGGCAGACCCCGGGCTGCGCCGACCGGGTCGAGGAGAAGATCGTCGGGACGAAGGGCCACGCCTTCGGCTACGGCGAGATCTCCGGCCCGAACGCCTGGAAGTTCGAGGGCGACGAGCCCAACCCCTACGTCGTCGAGCACACCGACCTCATCGCCTCGATCCGGGCCGGGAAACCCCTCAACGAGGGCCAGCGCATCGCCGAGAGCACGATGTGCGCCATCATGGGCCGCATGAGCGCTTACACCGGCCGGGCCCTGTCCTGGGACTGGGCCATGAAGGCCTCGAAGCTCGATCTTTTCCCGGCTGTGCTCGAGTTCGGCCCGAACCCGGTCGACCCGGTGGCCGTGCCGGGCGTGACGCCGCTCGTCTGAGCGTTCGACAGAACAAGGAGGAAGCCGCATGAGCGAAAGACGCATGAAAATGAACCGACGCGAGTTCATCCGGAAGGCCGCCGCGGGCGGAGCCGCGGCGATGGCCGGGGCCGCCGGATTTCCGACGATCGTCAAAGCCTCGGCCCTGGGCAAGGACGGGGCCGTCGCGCCGTCCGACCGGATCGTCATGGCCGGGATCGGCTTCGGCATGATGGGCCCGGGCAACATGGAGAACTTCCTCGAGAAGCCCGAGGTCCAGTGGGTGGCCGTCTGCGACCTCGACAAGGAGCCCCTGGCCATGGCCAAGGGCATGGTCGACAAGAAGTACGGCAACAAGGCCTGCGCGACCTACCACGATTTCCGCGAGCTTTTCCAGAGGAAAGACCTCGACGCCGTGTCCATCGCCGTCCCCGACCACTGGCACGCCATCCTGTCCATCTCGGCGTTGCGGGCCGGGCTCGACGTCTACGGCGAGAAGCCGCTGACCCACAACCTGCGCGAGGGCCGGGCCCTCTGCGACGCGGTCGAAAGGTACGGCCGGGTTTGGCAGACGGGCTCCTGGCAGCGCTCGGTCGAGAATTTCCACCAGGCTAGCGAGCTCGTCCGCAACGGCCGCATCGGCAAGGTCCGGAGGATCGAGGTCGGCCTGCCCGCCGGGCATTACGACTTCGCCGGGACCTTCGGCCAGGAGGCCCTCGTCGCGCCGCCCGCGAACCTCGACTACGAGTCCTGGGTCGGGCCGGCGCCCTGGTGGCCCTACTGCAAGGCCCGCGTCCACATGAACTGGCGCTGGAACATGGACTTCGGCGGCGGCCAGTACATGGACTGGATCGGCCACCACCTCGACATCGCCCACTGGGGCATGGGTTGGGACGGGACCGGACCCGTCGAGATCGAGGCCACGGGCGAATATCCGACATCGGGCATCTACAACAGCCCGACCCGCTACTATGTCAAGGCCAAGTACGCCGACGGGACGCCTATGGTCCTGGCCGGCGGCCACGACGAGATCTGGAGCGGCACGAAGTGGATCGGCGAGTACGGCTGGATCTGGGTCGACCGCGGCCAGTTCGAATCCGAGCCGGCGAGCCTCAAGCGCGAGGTCATCGGACCGGAGGAGGTGCGCCTGTATAAGAGCCGGGATCACCATCAGAACTTCCTCGACTGCGTCCGCAGCCGGGGGAAGACGATCACCCCGGCCGAGACGGCCCACCGCTCGGCGAGCGTCGGGCACCTCGGCGTCATCGCCATGGAGGTCGGGCGGAAGATCAAGTGGGATCCGAAAACCGAGACCATCATCGGCGATCCCGAGGCGGAGAGGCTCCTGGGGCACTCGTACCGCAAGCCCTGGCAGCTGCCGGAGTGAGGAGAGCGACCATGAAAAAAACTCACATCTCGATCGCAGTCGCGGCCCTCATCGTCTCCGCTTCGTTGGCACTCATGGCCGTCCCCGCGGCCGGCCGGACAACCGCGCGGGCACCACAAGGCATGGAGCTCATCTACGACTCGCTCGACGCTATCCTGAGAGAACTTCAGAGTTACGATTTCGCGGCCGGCGTCGGCGCGCCGATGCGGCTCAGGGCCTACGTCTTCGCCCACAAGGACAACGCGCAAGCCCGCAAGGAGACCGAGGCCGCGCTTCTCAAATTCATCCAGGGCTCACCGGCGCCAGGAGGGCTAATGGCGGCATGCCGGGCCCTCCGGCTTGTCGGCGGACCGGACTCCGTCCCCGTGCTTGCGGCCCTCGCGCTCAAGCCGGAGACGACCGATGCGGCACGCTACGCCCTCGAACGGATCCCGGGCGGGGAAGCCGACCAGGCCCTCATCGGTGCCCTGGGTAAGACTCAGGGCGCGGTCAAACAGGGCATCGTTTTCTCGCTCGGCGAACGCAAGACCGCCGCCGCGGTCCCGGCCCTCACAGGGCTGACCGCGGATAAAGACGCCGCCCTGGCCATGGACGCCGTGAAAGCCCTCGGCAAGATCGGCGGCGCGGAGGCCGTCAAAACGCTCACCGCGATGCTCGGCAAGGCCGGCTCAACGCTCAAGCCCGAGGCCGCATCGGCCCTGCTTCTCGCGGCCGAGGGACGGCTCGCGGCCGGAGACAAGGCCTCGGCCGCGACGGTTTACGACAAGGTCTTCGCAGCCAATATCTCCCAGGTTTCCAGGCAGGCCGCGTTCAAGGGCAAGCTCGCCGCCGCGGACGATGCGAAAAGCCTGATCCTCAAAACACTGAACGGAAAGGACACTCTGCTCTTCGCGCCGGCCCTGGCGGCAATCCCGGCGAATTACGGCGAAGGCGAGATTTCCCAGATCGGCGATCTCATGCCGCGCTTGCCCGTGGTAGCCAGTATCCAACTGGCCGGCATCCTGGCCGGTTATCCCGCCGATGCCGTTCGGCCATACCTGCTCTCCGCCGCGGAGGATCCGTCCAGCGACGTCCGCCTGGCCGCGCTCCGGTCCCTCGCCGCGGCCGGCGACGGGAAGTCCGTCGTCTTCCTGGCCACCCATGCGTCCCGCTCGGCCGGCGCCGAACAGGACGCGGCCCGCGAAGCACTCGCCCGGCTCAAAGGGAGCGACGTCGACGAGGC
>JBGSUG010000197.1:0-5165 GCA_041736225.1 Candidatus Aminicenantales bacterium
GGCCGGGTCCTGCTCGACCTCGACGGTAGGCTCGCCGCCGGCGCGAACCCGTTCCGGGCCGCCTTCATCTTCCCGCTCTCGGGCGAGCCGTTCACGGGAACGGTCACGGGATCTCTCAACGACCTCGACCTCGTCATGCCCTGGGACGGCGCGAAGGGGAAGCTCGACTTCACGGCCGACATCGCCGACGCGGAACCGGCGGCGCGCATCTCCATCGCCCTCGGCGGCGCGGGGTCGGTCATCCCCCTTCCGGGCTTCGCCTACGCCCTGACCGATTTCACCATGACCGGGAAATTCGCCGACAACAGGCTGGCCTTCAGCGCCATCACCGGCAAGCTGGGCGGGGGGCCCGTCCGGATCTCCGGGGACATCGGCCTCGGCGAGGCCGGGATTGCGGCGATGGACCTGCGGCTCGAGGGTCAGGACATGGTGTTGTCTCCGATGGCCAGGCTGCGGATCCAGGCCGACGCCTCCCTGCGCCTGCTCAAGGACGACAAACGCTTCGTCACGGACGGGGAGATCCTGTTCGAGAGGATGGACTGGCGCCGCGAGATCTACGAGGAGTTCAGCTTCTCCACGCCGACCGACGAGCCGGAGGCCGAGGGCCCCTCGTTCTTCGACGGCATGACCCTGAACATCCGCCTCCGGGCCGACGAGAACGCGGTCATCGACAATTCCCTCGGCCGGTTCAACGGCCGGTTCAACCTGACCGCGACCGGGGCTTTCAGCTCGCCCGTGCTCCTCGGGGACCTCGACCTCGGGAGCGGGGATTTCTACTTCCAGGACCGGAACTTCCGGGTCATCTTCGGCCGCCTGAGCTTCACCGATCCCGTCGCTACCGAGCCCTACCTCGATTTCCGCGGCGAGACGTACGTCAAGGATTACCGGGTGACCTTGAACATGAGCGGGCCGGTCAGCCGCCTCAAGCCGGAGTTCTCCTCGTCGCCGCCGCTCCCGCCCGAGGAGATCCTGTCGCTTCTCGCCCTGGGCGAATCCTTCCGGCGGATGTACTACTCGTACGCGGGCGACCGGAGCACGGCCCTGAACACGGCCTCGCTCCTGACCTACCAGATCGCCGACCTGGCCAAGAAGGGGACGGGGGGCCTCTTCTCGCTCGACCGCTTCCGGATCGATCCCTACATCCCGGAGAGCGCTCCGGGCGGAATCGCCGCCCGGATCACCGTGGGCAAGAAGGTCTCGAAGAACGTCCTGTTCATCTATTCGACGATCCTGGCCAACTCCACCGTCATGGCCGTGATCGACGAGGTCCCCATCTTCCGCATGGAATGGGACATCAGCAAGAGGTTCTCGCTCGTGGGCGGGCGGGACGACAGGGGGAGGCTTGGCCTCGATGTCAAGTTCCGCAAGCGCTTCTAGTCAGCTCCGGAAGGCCCGCCGGGCCCGGTCTGCCGCGGCCCTCGCAATTTTTCTGATCCTCGCGGGGGCGCGGATCCTCCCGGCCCAGGAGGGCGGCGCGGCGGTCGTCGAGCGCATCGTCGTCGAGGTCGACGGCCAGGCCGGGGACCCGGGTCTCTTCGACCTCATCCCCATCCGGCCGGGTGACCCCTTCTCGCCGCGCCTGGTCGACCAGGCCGTCAAGCAGATCTTCGCCACGGGCCTGTTCGCCGACGTCCGGGTGTCGCGGGAGGGCGGCGACCGGGTCACCCTTTTCTTCGCCCTCGACCGGAACGTCTTCATCGACGCCGTCCGTTTCCGGGGCACGAAGGCCTCGCCGGCGCGGCTGGCCGCGAGCCTGACGTCGCTCCGGCCCGGCGGCTATTTTCATGAGGACCGGGTCGCCGAGGCCGTCTCGGAGGTCCGGGCGGGCTTGAGAGAGGAGGGCTACTTCGACGCCGTCGTCGTGTGCGACGTCCGGCGGAAGGCCGGGTCCACCGCCGTCCTCGTCTTCGAGGCCAGGGATTGGAAGAGCTTCCGGATCGGCGGGCTCGAGGTCGAATGGAAGGCCGAGATCCCCGAGCGCACCGTCCTCAAGAGGATGAAGAGCCGGGTCGGCGACGTCTACGTCCCGGGCCGTCTCGCCGCCGACCTGGCGGCCCTGTCCAAAGGCCTGGGGCGGCTGGGCTACCCGCGGGCCGAGGTCGCTCTCTCCGGCGAGGTCTTCGACGACACGAGCCGCACGGTCGATCTGCGGATCGACATCGTGCCCCATGAGAAGATCACCGTCGTCATCGGCGGGGCCAAGGTCCCCGCGAGGCTCGTCGCCCCGATCTGGGAGGAGCGCGTCTTCGAGCAGTGGGGGCTCGACGAGGGCGAAGTCCGCATCCTCAACCATCTCCGCCGCAAGGGCTACCTGTTCGCCTCCGTCGAGAGCCGCGCCGAGGCGGCGGGTGGCGAGCTCCGCATCGTCCACGACGTCACGCCCGGGAGCAAGTACAACGTCAAGACGGTCGATTTCCAGGGTCTCAACGCGTTCTCGTCACTCGACATGAAGACCCGGCTGGCCGTCCGTGAGGGCGTCCCGTTCTTCTCCCTCCTCAAGTACGACCGGCTCTTCACCATGCCGCGGGTGATCGAGAACGCCTACCGGGAGAACGGCTACGCCGACGTTCAGGTCCGTCTCGAACTGGTCAGGGAAAAAGAGGGCGTGCGGGCCGTCTTCGACATCCGGGAGGGGCCGCGGACCGCGGTGGAGGCCGTCCGCGTCGAAGGAGCGTCGCTTTTCCCGGCCGAGGACCTCACCCACGAGCTCACCAGCCGCCCGGGCGGCCCGTACTATCCGCCCAACGTGCAGAAGGACGTCGGTCAGATCGAAACGCTCTATCTCAACCGAGGTGTCCGCGGGACCTCCATCCTCGCCCGGGTCGAGCCCGCGGGGGAAGGCCGCGTCACCCTCGTCTACGAGGTCGACGAGGGGAGCCGGGTCGCCGTCAGGAACATCTTCGTCACGGGGAACAGAACGACCAAGCCGGGTGTCATCGGCCGGGAGATCCGGGTCGAGAAGGGCACGGACGCGGACTATGCGAAGGTCCTGGAGACCAAACGCCGGCTCGAGCGCTTGGGCATCTTCTCCGACGTCCGGGTCGAAGAGGTCCAGACCGGCCCCGGCGACGAGATCGTCGTCGTGACCGTCCGGGAAGGGGAGAGGAACTACGCCGGGCTCGGGCTCGGCTTCGAGTCTCTCACGCCGCTGTCCGGCTCGCTGGCGGCCTGGCCCAACGATTTCCGGCCCCGGGGCACGGCCGAATACATCCGTAGCAACGTCTTCGGCCTCGGCGCCCAGGTGGGCGTCCTCGGCCAGATCAGCACGCGCGAACGACGGGCGGTCGCCTCCTGGAACCAACCGTATATCTTCGGCCTGTCCATGCCGACGACGGTCCTGGGGTGGGCCGAGCGGGAGGTGCGCGAGAGCTTCACGCTCGACCGGCGCGGCGTCAGCCTCAGCGCGGTCAAGTCCCTGAGCAAAGCCCGGCTCCTGCTCGCCTCGCTGAGCCTGACCCGGACCGCCCTCAAGGACATCGACCTGGACGATCTCCCCGAGGATATCGACCGGCAGTTCCTGCCGTACTCGGCCGCGCTGGCCTCGGTCAGCATGAGCTGGGAGAGGCGGGACGACACGCTCAATCCGACCAAGGGCTTGTTCTTCAGCGCCGTCGGCGAGTGGGGCGTGCCCGTCTTTGGCATGGAATCGGACTACCAGAAAGTCTTCCTCAAAGGCCAGCTCTACGGGCCCCTGTCGACGGGGATCAATCTCGGCCTGACGGCCCGGCTGGGGCTCGGCAACGGGCTGCGGCACTTGCCGGAAAGGTTCTTCGCCGGCGGCAGCAACACGTTCCGCGGCGAGGAATTCGAGATGCTCGGACCGCTCGACGAGACGACCCTCAAGCCCTACGGCGGAGAGGCCGTCCTGCTCCTCAACGCCGATGCGGCCTTCGCCGTCATCCCGTCGTGGCGGGAGCTGCGGCTATCGGCCTTCTTCGACCTCGGCAACGTCTACGGGACCCTCGGCGAGTTCCACCCGTTCGAGCTCCGCGGCGCGGCCGGCGCGGGCCTCCGCTACAGGACGCCGCTCGGCCCGGTCCGCGTCGAGATCGCCTGGAAGCTCTGGGGATTCGACGCCCAGGATAAGAGGGGCCGGCCGCTGGTCTTCCTGACGATCGGCCACATCTTTTAACAAGGCGGGTGCGACGATGTTGAAGAGGATCCTTCTCGCGACGCTCCTCACGGCGGCCCTTCTGCCCGCGCAGACGGTCAACTGTCTGGTCGCCGTGGTCGACGGGGGGATCATCACCCTGCTCGACGTCCAGGTCGCCGTGGAATTCGGGCTGGGCTACCCGGCCGGGGAGGGCGAGGACCCGCGCCTCCGCGCCCTCGACGCCCTGATCGACCGGAAGATCGTCCTGGACCTGGCCCGGGAAGCCCGCGGCCTCACCGGAGAGGAATTGGACGCGGCGATCGACGGCCTGAGCCGGGAGCTGGGCGAAGCCGCCTTCGCCGCCAAGCTTGGAAAGTTCGGCCTGCGCGAAAGCGACCTGGCGCCGTACCTCGAGGAACGCATCCTCTTCGAGCGGGCACTGGCGGTGCGTTTCAGCCAGTTCATCCCCGTGACGATGACCGAGATAGAGCGGCACTACCGCGACATCTACGTTACCGAGCAGGGCCGCCTCGGCCTGCCGGTCGAACCGCTCGAACAGGTCTCCGGGGCGATCGAATCCCGCATCCGGGACGAGAGGCTGGCCAGGCAGACTGCCGACTGGGTCCGCGACCTCAGGGGCCGGGCCGATATCCAGATCAGGAAGGATTGCCTGAGATGAACGTCGCCTATCTTTTTCCGGGACAGGGATCGCAAGCCGTGGGTATGGGGAAGGACCTCTACGACGGCTCCGCCGACGCCCGGGCCCTCTTCGAACGGGCCGACGAGATCCTGGGCTTTCCGCTCTCCCGGCTCTGCTTCGAGGGCCCCGAGGAGGAGCTGCGGCTGACCCGGAACACCCAGCCGGCCCTCCTTGTCGTCAGCACGGCCGCGTGTCGGCTCCTCGGCCGGGACCCCGCCGTGGCCGCCGGGCACAGTCTGGGGGAATATTCGGCCCTGGTCGCCGCGGGCTCGCTCGGCTTCGAGGATGCCGTCCGGCTCGTCCATAACAGGGGCCGCTACATGCAGGAGGCCGTGCCCGTCGGCATCGGCGCGATGGCCGCGGTCCTCGGCG